>JASGLP010000016.1 GCA_030156895.1 Eubacteriaceae bacterium
TTGGAAGCGTGTTTTTGCTTACAAGGTCAGTTCAAGTTCACAGACTTCATAGGGCGTAGCCCGCGACGAGGTGGAGTGTAACGGAACCGAGTGCACGGCTTAGTTTTTGCCGCTGTTGATCTCAACCACCGAATGGGCCAACAAAAAATTCAATCAGATCGTCAAGCATCACAAGCCGGTCTTTCAGAAGGTCTGACTATTTGTTGCGCAAAAAATAGAATAGAACAATTTCAAAAAAGCAATTAATTATTGTTAAGAATCAGTAAAAAGACTTGATTCCAACAAACTGTATCCGATATTATATAGAGACGGCATTATTCACCGGTGACGCTGGTGATAAAATAGCAAAAAATGATAAGGAGTGGTTCAATGAAATTTTGGAACAAAATGAAGAAAAACAGCAAGGGTTTTACCCTGGTGGAAATTATCGTGGTTTTGGTAATCCTGGCTGTACTGGCAGCTTTTACGATTCCGACCATGTTGGGGTTTGTGAATGAGTCTAAAGGGAAAGCGATGATTGCAGAAGCACGAGAAGTGTATGTGGCGGCACAGGCGACGGCGACGGAGTATCGAGCGCAGTACCCTTCAACGGATGAAACAGATGATACCAAAGGGATAACGGATGCACATTTACAGAGTGCGCTTGGATCAGCTGAAACGGAAGAAGTTACAAAGGCGAAAGCTCTAGCATCAGATGCGTCAGTGCAGACTAGAGTAAGTTACACAATGCAAAATTACTTGAGTGAAGATTTCAAACCTATAAATGATGCAGCTGATAAAGCGTCTGTAACCAATAAGGCTAATCCTTTTTGGACAGTTCAACTAGATACAACTACAGGTACCGCTAAAGTAGATAAAATAATGTACTATCGAAATGGATACACGGTAACAATTGAAGCAGGTGGCGGATCAACTGTCGTTAAGGATTAATTTACTTTTCGTATTAGTTAGTCTGAATTCTGTTCTAAGTACGTAAAAACGAAGGAAAGCCCTCACAATTCAGGCATTCTGAAATTGTGGAGGCTTTCCTTTCGCATATTGTGTTAAGTTTCTACAGTATCCTACTTGTCGCGGTGGTAATTAGCTGCCATGATAGTTTTTGATAGCAGCAGTATTTTGAATAGGATCAAGAAGACACAAGGAGCATAAACCCTCAATATAACCGATGCTGCTATACCAGCAAATTAGCTAAAGCTGATAGCCCTTTTCCATTTTCAGAGTGAGAACAATTTTGTTATAACAGTATCTTCAGGTCAAACATTTCCCAATCCCAGGAGGCTGACAAATGAATCACACGCAACAGAAGCCGCCGGAGGAAAAAGAAGCGATTGCTTTTGGTCAGGGTTTCCCTTTGGCCGTAACCATTATTCTTGTGTTTTTCATGATTGCTGTGGTAAGTCTGCTGGCATCTTTCTATAAAACCAATAATGCGGCAGCTGCCCGTCTGGTTTATCTGGCAGCTCAGGCAAAAGCAATTGAGTTTGCGGCGACTGGCAATTATCGGGTGCCGAACCAGGCGGATCTCTCGGATTTGATCGGCCAGAAAATCGATCAGAATGCCTTGATTGAGATTGTTGATGAAAACAGGGATGCCAACATTGATTATATTATCTATCGTAAGAATGGTTGGGTAAGCACCTATTCACCCGGTCAGCTTGAGACTAAAAAGGAGAAGCTGCGACAGAAAAAAAGCGACTAAGCTACACATTACCTTTGAGGAGAGCGGGCTGATTCTTTTAGATGCTTATTGACGGCGGAAAAATGCGGAATCTTTTACTTAAATTATCAGCGGTTGTTAGCTCTACATGATATAATAACTTATCAAGCTCAGGGGAAATAATTTATCTTTGGACTGAAGCTTTAGCTGGATAAAGCGTTGCTGGAAACCGCAGCAGTTCGGCAAGTGGATTTACCGGGAAAGAGGTTTTTAAGAGGATTTAACAATTGAGTCTTTAAATTAAACGGCTGATGAACGCTTGTGGGAGGTGAGCAATTGGAACTGCAAACAGTGATGGTCTTATTTTATCTCTACGCCCTGATATTGGGTCTGGTTGTGGGGAGTTTTTTAAATGTAATTATTTATCGGCTGCCCTTGGGCATCCCCATCGCTAAAGGTCGATCCTTTTGTCCCAAGTGCCATGTGCTAATCAAGTGGTCGCAGAATATTCCCATCATCTCCTATCTGATGCTTAGGGGGAAATGTAAAAACTGTGGCGAGCCCATTGCTGTTCGCTATCCTCTGGTAGAAGGTTTAACTGGTCTATTATCCATGGTCTCCTTTTACGTTTTTGGCCCCAGCCTGCAATACCTTTTGGTTTTTGTGGTGATGGCGCTTTTAGTGGCCATCACCTTTATCGATTTTGATACCATGACCATCCCCAATGCCCTGGTTGTGGCGCTGATGGTTCCGGCGGTTTTCAGTTTTTTTGTCTTTCCGGAGCCGGGTTTCCTGGCTCGACTGATTGGGATTTTTTCAATCAGTGTACCGATGCTTATTCTGACCATGATTATTCCAGACGCTTTTGGCGGTGGTGATATCAAGTTGATGGCGGTGGCGGGTTTTTTGCTGGGTTGGGCGGGTAGCCTTCTGGCAACCTTTATCGCCCTGATTTTGGGCGGGACAGTGGCGAGTTACTATATCCTTAAAAAACGCAAGGACAAACATATGCCGTTTGGACCATATTTATGCATTGGAATCTATTTGTCAATGCACTTTGGCAGTGCGATTATTAATTGGTATTTAGGCTTTTTTGGGTTATAATAAAAAAAGCAAATACTTGCTGCAGTGTATAGACAAACCCCGCACCGACCAATTGGATTTCGTAGTCTGCGCGCGGATTCGTACAGTTGCGCAATTTGAAAGCCATAATGTTCAGGGTTTTCCAGCAACTGTTCGCCCCGAGGCAGACAACTGAAAAGCCAATTGTCGGTGCTCGGGTATTCAATATTAACTTTGTCTTCAGTCAGCAGTAAATATGTGATGTTTAGATTCAAAAAAGACATCATTATTTTGCTGATTGAAGACAAAGTAAGTTTAGAGAACTGAGTAGATCATTCCATCGAATAAGGAGGATAGGCATGCCCACATATAAATATTCTGCAAAAACCCTTGAATCCAAGATGGTTCGGGGAGTGATGGAAGCCAATGATGAAGAAACGGTCAGACGGCTTTTACGCCAGGACCAGACTTTTCTTTTGAAAATTCGCGAAGTGGAGAATGTCAAGAAGCCCTACAAACTAAAAGCCATGGAGCTTTCGGATTTTTCAAGGCAGCTGGCTTCCATGCTGGGATCGGGAATTCCAGTCATCCGCGCCATGAGAATTCTTGAGGAAAGAGATGTCAAGCCTGGGCTTAAAAAAGTCTATGAGGTCATCTTAAGAGAAATCCAACGGGGCAATACCCTGTCCGAAGCAATGGAATTAAGCGGCGGTTCCTTCCCGGAACTGATGATCAATATTTTTAGAGCTGGTGAAGCCAGCGGTCAGCTGGAGAATTCCGCGCGAAAAATGGCCGACCATTATGAAAAAGAGCATAAGCTAAAGGAAAAAGTTCGGGCAGCTATGACCTATCCGATTATTTTATTCGGCGTTACCGTTGTCGTTGTCCTACTGGTCTTCACCCTGATTCTGCCCCAGTTTTTTGAACTCTTTGACGGCATTGAACTTCCGGCCTTAACAAAATTCATGCTGTTTTTAAGCAATTCACTGGAGACCTATGGACTCTTTTATTTAATCGGCCTGCTTTTAATACTGGCTCTTGGGGCTTTTGTTTTATCGATTCCCAAGGTTAAGCTGCAAGCAGATAAAGTTAAACTAAAAATCCCCAAAATCGGACATCTTTTAAAAATCATTTATACCGCTCGTTTTGCCAGGAACTTAAGTTCTCTTTATTCCAGTGGTCTGCCAATGATTAACGCCTTAAATATTGGCGGTGATACGGTGGGCAATACCTATATTCGCGACCAGTTTATAATGGTTGTTGAATCGGTGCGTAACGGCGAAGCCTTATCGGCTGCTATCGAAAAAATTGATGGTTTTGATGCCAAGCTGGTGGCCACTATTTATATCGGTGAGGAATCCGGTCGCCTGGATGAAATGCTGGAGAACGTCTCGGATGCTTATGATTACGAAGCGGAAATGGCGACAGCCAGGATGGTTACCTACATTGAACCGGTCATGATTATTATCATGGCATTTATGGTCGGTTCCATTATCTTATCAGTCATGATGCCGATTATGACACTGTATCAGAATATAGGCTAGGAGGGCTATGTGGAAACACTCGTCTTTTTTTCAAATAAAGGCATAGAAGTCATCAAAGGCGTTAAAGGAAAAGGACGTCTAAATATTGAAGCGGCTTTCAATTTCCCGCTGGAAGAAGGTGCCATGCTCAATGGTGTGATTACCGATGTGGAAATGGTGGAGTCCGTTTTAAAAGAAGCGGCGAAAAGCAATAAAAGTTTGTTTCAGAATGTCAAACTGATCATCGACAGCAGTCTGATTGCCATCAAAAATATTGAGATTCCAACCTTGAAAAAGAAGGATATGGAAAAATTGGTATCGACTGAGTTTGAAGACTCGGCTGGGAACTATGAGGATCTGGTGGTGGACTATACGATGATCCCCGGCCCTAGGAAGGAAAATATGCTTTGCATTGGGCTGGAGAAAGGTGTTCTTGAAACTTACGTCAGCCTTTTCAAGCGGTTGAAGATTAAAATAAAATCCATTGATGTGGGCTTAAACACGATTCTTCAGTATGTTAGTCAGACCAAAGACTATAAGAAAATGACCTTGGCTATCAATGTTGTGGATGGGAAAAATATGCTGTCTTTGCTTTTTTATGAGGGCCGTTATATTTTTTCCAACCGCTCGCGCTTACTGGCTGATCGGGGAACTGAATCCTTTGCCATGGAGCTGTCGGATAAACTGTCCAGTCTGATGCAGTTTCATAAGTCGCAGAAACTGGAAGCGGAACTCAATATGAGTATCTACGCCGGGCTTGATGAGCTGGAGCTGGAAATGCTGCGAAGAGCTGTTGATGATCAGGAAATGAATCTTTTTATGGTGCCTCAGACACCCAATATTGGGGTCAAAATTCCAGCTCAGGAGAACTATGTTTTTTCCGAGGAATTCTTAATTACCACCGGTTTTTTCAGCCATAAAAAACAAGTTAATCTCTATGCCGCTTATTTAAAATATTTAAAACCTAAAAAGGAAATGAAGCCGCTGCACAAAGCACTGATTTTGCCATTGGTGATGATAGCTTTCTTTTTGGGCGCCTTTCTGACTTTTTATCTTTTGGGTGAAAATATGCAGAATAAGCTCGTTGAGATGAATGACTACATTGCTAATCCCGACAACCAGAGCCTTTTTATGGAGGCGCAGGGGTTGACTGATCAATTGGATGAGATCAATGCCCGGATCACAAAACTGGAGAACTTAAACGATACAATTGCTTCAAAACCGCTGCTGGTATCGGAAAAACTCAATCAGTTGGCCAGTATTCGGAATGGAGCAATTGAGCTGACCGAGATTACCTACAGCGAGGAAGATGGGATACTGCATTTGGCGGGTTACGCCAACAGCGAAAAGGACGCTTCCCTGTATGTGGATCGGATCAAAGAAACAGGCTACTTTTCAGGGGTTGATTATACCGGTTACGCCTTACGGGAGATGGAAAAAACGATCACTACATCGGCGGCAGCCACATCAACCTCAGCGTCATCAACCACGACTGTAACGGTTTTTGACTTTTCGGCGGACTGCTACCTGAAGGCGGGTGAATAGGTTGAAAAAACTGACAAAAAGAGAAAAAATGCTGCTCTATATACTTGCCTGCTTTCTGATTGCTACAGCAGGAATCTATTTAATTTTATTGCCAGCTTATGATCATTATTCAGTCATCCATGACCAGTATCTGGAGGCTCAATCCACCCAGATGAGCATGGAAGCATCAATTGGCAGTATTCCAGATCTGGAAACAGGCATTGATGAAAATCGTACGACGGTTTTAAACCTGGAATCGTCATATTCGGACCCTTTAACCAATGAAGCCTTGGATCAGTTATTGACTACACTTTGCTTAAATTATTCGCTTTCTCCCCAAGTTTTAAGTATCACCAGTAATGGTGAATCGACGGTTCCTATTTTTATGTCTACAGCGCCTGAGACGGACGGCGCTGATGATAACAGCATTTTTGATACAACAGAATCTACAGATGTGACGGAAGAAGATATTCAGGCCGAAGCCGAGGATGTAACCACTGCTGACTCTTCTACCGATACAACTGATATTGGTGTGACCAGCCTGGTGGGGGTGGTGGAAATGGAACTTTTGGGAACCCAGACTAATTTCTATCGGCTGCTGGATGCTATTGCCTCCCGTCCGGATATTGTTGTCAACGAATTTGAAATAAAACCGGCCGAGGATCTTACGGCCAGTGTTAATTCAGGCACAACAACAACCAATATTAGCTACTCCAACTGGTCGCCGTCGCTTAACGGTGGATCAGTTTCCATAAAAGTCAGATTTAACGTGTTGATGGTGGAGAAGACTTCATTTTAAGGATAAAATAAAAGTTAACAAGTGGTGGGAATTTAATTTGCTATCATCTGGTGAACTCCGTAAATTGGCTACGGAGTTTGTTTAAGACGATAAGCCTTTAGCTGGTTGGAAACCGTATTTTATAAAAAAGAGATGAAAAAAACTGCTGCCAGTTGCGTGATCCAGTATTTGATCACTTATTTGTGCAGTATTACTGTTGTATCGATATACTTATCTGTATAGTATCAGGTAGTTAACAGGAGGTGACCATGAAAAATCCCATAAAAAATCAGGGCGGCAGTGCCCTGGCCTATGTGCTTATTTTTAGCGTGATTATTATGGTCCTGGTGGTAGGCCTGTTAACCGTTGCCCAAAGCGGAATTTCCTTTACCCAGCAGACGGTGGAAAGCCGTCAGGCTTATATCGATGCCAAGTCGGTGATTGAGTATGGGAAGATCGAGATTAATGATCGAGGTAAATGGCTGGAAGTTGAAAATGGGATATTGGAAGACCTTTATGATCAGTTGGCGGCAGCAATTGCAGCGAAAGAAAGCACAACAGCTATTCAATCGGCTATTGATGCGCAGATTCAAAAAATTCACGACTATATGACGGCTACTTTCTATATCGGTGGCACTGCTGGGAATGTGGTCACAACTGTTTGCGAAATTTCTGATGAGGCTGCTGCACTTGGGGTTCTGACAGTGACAGAAGAAAGTGATCCAGACAGCACAAACGTACAGAAACTTAATTATATCTTTGACATTCAAACCCAGAATTTAAGAAGGAGTCTTGATTACCAGACCAGTCTCAATTACACTCAGCCTGAGTATAATGATGATGGCACAATTACAGAGCCGACCTTTAACTGCAGTGATGCCCTGGCCACGCAGATAAAAAAAGAAGGAAGTAAATTAGCCTGTGTCATTCAGAAAGAAGGAAACGAAAAGGAAGCTTTTGATTCTTCAGGAAAGTCATTGACTATGACGAAAACGGATCTCAATCTGGCAGTAGGGAAAGATAAAGATAATCCTAATGCGGCGAAATTTGATTGGATACAGGGATATACTCTAAATTTGACGGCTAAAAATCTTTGTTTTGTAGCGCCTTTTCCAACCAATGATGTCTATCAGGCGGAATTTAATGTGACTGCAACGGACACGATCCGAATTAAAAAGGATTATATCCAGAATAATAACGATGTTTCAAAAACTTGTACTTTTGAAGCGCAGAATATTGTTTTTGATGGGGATCTGACCTTAAATAACAATGCCAATCTTAAGATAAAATGTAAAAACCTCTGGATTAAAGGAGATATCAATATTGATTCAAGCGGTGGAACAGAATCTTTATTAGAAATTGAAGCGGAAAATATTTATATTGGCGATTATACGAACAATTCAGGAGGCAGTATTACTGTTGGCGATAAATCTCAACTTAATTGGAAATGCACTAATAATATCCTGATTCGAGGGGATCTTTCTTTGCTGACAAATTCTAATGCACCTGTAAATTATTTAACAGCAAAAAATATCTCGATAGGGACAACATCGAACCCTGTTGATCTAAAGGTAAAAAATGCGACTAGAGTAATATGGGATTGCGAAAATTTTTGGCTGCATGGTGATATGACAACGATAACCAGCAGTTCTTATCAGGAATTTAATAATATTGTATATTTTCAGGCAGGCAACATTAATCTTTCAGATAAGTGTACACTGAAAATTAATGGAAAAACCGATTCTATCAATCAGATTTTTGTAGATGGGATTATTCCTAAAGAATCGAATGATTACACACTATCGATTAAAAATTTTCAACTGTTCATGTGTAAGGGAGGCTTTGGTCTTAATTTCAACTCAGATCTTGATCTCGAAGCGGATTTTGTTCAGATAGTTGGTGATTTGTCGTTATCATACACAGGTAATATTGCTTTTAAAACGGACTATCTTGACGTTCAAGGCAAGACATCGATTTATAGAACGAATAATCAGGTGCTGATTGACGGTCTTTCGAATTTGAAAGTTCGTTTTGCTGGTGGCTACGAACAGACAAATTCAACAGGCATTATAAAAAAGGCTGATGTAACCATTTTTGGCGGAGATATTTTTAAGTTCGGTGGTGACGGCGTTAGCTCCGCAACGCTTAACGTTGCATCGGATGCGATATACGTCGATACAATTGCGATGAGTTTTACACAGTATTGGGCAGCAAAGACCGTTGGTTTAAATTATACTGGCAAAAATGGCATTTCAATGACCGATTTGTCGTTGAAAAATGAAATGTACTGGAAGCCTGAGAACACAACCTATACAATTAAAGCGGGTAAGTATAATTTAGTAAGTGGTAATTTTCCAACGGGAAAAGATGGTAAAATGTTGTATGAAATAGAGCCATCCACCTATAACCCACCAACCTGGACAAATCTAAATATTCCATTTATCTCGCCGCAGGAACCAAGTGTATCAGGAAGTAGTGCAGGAGGGACCGTTTCTGGTGGTTTCATTTCAAATGGTTCCGAAAAATACTATTAAGGAGGAGGCCATGAAAAAGATTGCAACTAATCAGAAAGGCGTCACCATAATAGAAATGGTCGCGGCATTTGCGATCGTTACGCTGCTTTTATTAACCGTACTGGGCGCTTTGCTTTTCGGTCAAGGGGTGATTGTTGGAAATGATGAAAAAAACAATGCATCTGCCAGTGCTCAGGAAATAATTGATTCTCTGATGGTTAGCTTGTCAAATGGTGGCGATTACAGCAGTGAACTGGTTTTGGATGCCGATAATACTGGGACGGCTTTTGATGATTCTCAAAAGATGACATTGCCAAAACAGTATTATATTATTCCCGTTGATAAGGATGGAGTAATGGTGACCGCGGGTACCGAAACAGCCTATCAGATCTACGTCAGAGTTTATTATAAGCAGGGACAATCCTACGTGGAACTGACTGCTTTTAATAAGAAAGGCGGTGTTTGGCAATAATGAAAAAAGTGATTGATCAGCAGGGCTTTACCTTAATGGAACTGATGGCAGCTGCCTTGATCGGTATTATTCTCATTGGAGTCGTGGGTTCGATCTTTTTAACTTCGTTGAATCTCTTCAGCCGCAGCGAAGCCATTCAGTATAAAGAAGGGTCAGTCACTAATGTTGAGACTAATCTTCAGAATGCGCTATCTACAGCGACGGGTATTCAAATCGAAAGCAATTTTTCTGGTATTTATAGCATCGGTTTTAACAGTAGCGGCGAATGTGTTGAGGTGATTAATGGCGTGGAATCTAAAATTGATCAGGTTTCTCAAATTATCATCAATTTTGATGGTCATACCCTTCGCTATGAACTGGTTGCAAAAGAGAATTCGATGATGTCAGGCTTATCTGGGGGAATTGTTGTCAATAATATTGTTGGCGGTAACATTTCGGCGACTCTTGATAATACAAATCGACAGTATCTAGTTATTAAAAAAGAATAAGCTTGTCAATTCAAGTGGACATAATTAAACTGATAATAATTTAAGCATCAAAGCTGTATTTACGAGAAAATTTGAAAAAGCTTCCTTAATAACCGTGTGATTATTTTCAGCTGACGGGCTATTATCAGTATAATGCTTTGATAAATAAAACGTAAATAAGTAGATATTACGATAAAATCTTTGTCATAAATATGGGTTAACAAGCTCTTCCTAATATGTTACAATCAGAAAAAACGGGAGAAAACAATGAAACGACTGGAAATATACGAACCGGCAGGTTGTGCCGGGGGAAACTGCAATACTGAAATTGAAAAAGAATTAATCAGAATGGAACATATTGTTAATGATCTGCGGGAAAAAGGTGTGTCTGTATCGCGTTTTAATGTAATGGAACACAGTCAGGCTTTTCTTGATAATCCGCTGGTTAAAAAAACGCTGGAAACCGAAGGTTTGGAATGCTTACCCCTGGTTATTTCCGATGGCATGATTATGTCCCGGGAAGCTTATCCCAGTGATCTGGCACTTGCTAAATGGGGCGGCCTGCCTTGGAGCGACTTAGAAATTTATGCTGAGATCGAAAAAAGAGATAAAACAGTTCTTTTTGTACCGGTAGAAATTTCGGACTCAGATTGTTCAGGTTCCTGTGAATCATGTGACAGTGATTGCAACTAAAAAAATTTGGGGAAATGCTTTGCATTTCTCTTTTTTTGATTGCCAAAATAATTAATGTTTTTATATAAAAAATAAGAGTTATTTACCAATTATAGGATATAGCAGACAGACCGTGGATTACAATCGTTTGTATGAAGTTTTAGAGTTAAATGCCTTTTGATCTGAGATAATGCTCGCCAATAGAACAAAAAAAGATACCCCAATGATTATAAAGGTCGTGCAGGTAAAAAAGCGGAAGAAATAATCGTAAAAACAGAAAAACAACGAGTGAAATCCGCAAATATTTATATCGAAAAAATTTGAATTCAATCGTGCTAAAGTGATAGAATAATATGCAATGTAAAAAAGGAGACAAAATCGATGCAATTTGAACGACGACTTCAGCTGGCTAGTGACTTATATCAGTTCACTATGGGTAATGTTTATATTCAGGACGGCAAAGCCGAAGAGGAAGCGGTCTTTGATATGTTTATCAGAAACAACCCTTTTAGCGGCGGCTATACGGTGGCGGCCGGACTTGAACAGGTTATCGAATATATTAAGGGGCTTGCTTTTACGGATGAAGATATTAGCGCCCTTAAAAAATATCACCCGGAGTTTTCGGATAAATTTTTAATTTATCTAAGAGACTTCCATTTCACCGGAGACCTTTACGCTGTACCGGAAGGAACAATTATTTTCCCTCTGGAACCGATCATTCGGGTCAAGGCACCGCTGATTCAGGCGCAAATTGTAGAAACGACCATGCTGAGCATCATTAACCATCAGACCCTGATTGCCACCAAGGCGGCTCGTATTATAGAAGAAGCCAAGGGGGATGTGGTGATGGAATTCGGTCTGCGCCGGGCCCATGGTACAGAAGCTGGTTATTTCGGGGCACGAGCAGCTGTCATTGGCGGTTGCGCCGGGACTTCGGTGGTTGAAACAGAACTCATGCTTGACCGACCCTCTATGGGGACCATGAGTCACAGCTTTATTTTAAGCTATGACAGTGAAATTGAGGCTTTTGAAAAATTTGTTCACTATAATCCTGATAACGCGATTCTTCTTGTTGATACATACAATACCCTGGAAGAAGGCGTTCCCAATGCGATAAAAGTCTTTAAAAAGGCGTTGGACAACAAGGTCATCAAGGGACGCTATGGTATTCGTATCGATTCAGGGGATCTGGCTTATTTAAGTGGTGAAGCCAGAAAACTGTTGGACGAAGCAGGGCTTATTGACGCGGGCATCGTGGCTTCATCTGATCTGGATGAATATTTGATTAAAGATCTTAAAAGCCAGGGGGCAAAAATCAATTCCTGGGGGGTTGGCACCAAACTGATCACAGGTTATGATTGTCCCGCTCTTGGCGGTGTGTACAAGTTAGCCGCTATTGATGGCAAGGCGAAACTGAAGATCTCTGATGATCCAGAAAAAATCACCAATCCGGGCGTTAAAAAGATCTGTCGTATTTATGGCAAATGCAATGATATGGCGCTAGCAGATTTATTAATGCTCGAAGAAGAGAAAATTAATGAAGAAGAACCTCTTACCATTTTCCATCCGGTTCACACCTGGAAAAAGCGAACGATTACGGACTATTATATAAAAGAATTGCTGGTGCCGATTTTTAAAAATGGTCAATGTGTTTATGAAATCCCCAGCGTGATTGATATTCAAAAGCATCTGCAAAAAGAAAAAGAAGGGTTATGGCCGGCCTTTAAGCGCATGGTTAATCCGCATGTTTATCATGTGGATTTATCTAGGGCATTATGGCAGCTTAAACAAAAGCTTTTAGGAGAGCCGGTCTGAGATAAAATATGAAAACAGAAATTTTTCAGATAAATGATTTATCGACCGAAAATTTAAGGAGTCTCGAAAAAGCCGCCCAGTATATTAAAGACGGTGAAACGGTTGTTTTCCCAACTGAAACAGTCTATGGTTTGGGCGCTGATGCCCTTGATCCTGAGGCAGTTAAAAAAATATTTGAGGCTAAAGGACGGCCAAATGACAATCCGTTGATTGTTCATTTGAACGAGGAGGCAGAAATTGAGGCACTTGTTTCTGACATCCCGCCCAAAGCAAGAATCCTGATGGAGCATTTCTGGCCAGGACCTTTGACGATGGTATTAAATAAATCAGCTTTGGTTCCTGATGCAGTAACAGCTGGCCTTGATACGGTTGCGATTCGGATCCCGGATCATCCCGTTGCCAGGGCTTTTATCCGGATGGCTGGTTGTCCAATTGCTGCTCCCAGTGCCAATCGTTCGGGGCGGCCCAGTCCCACCAGTGCCGGCCATGTCCTCACTGATCTGGACGGTTTGGTTTCGGCAATGATTATTTCTGCTGATACGGAAATTGGCCTGGAATCGACGGTTATAGATATGACAGTGGAGCCGCCGATGCTTTTGCGTCCTGGCGACATTACGGTTTGTGCTTTGAGGGACGTGTTGGGTCAGGTGATCGTTGCGCCCAATGTGACTGATAACGTCTGTCCGGAAAAGGTGGCTTCACCGGGGATGAAGTACAGACATTATTCCCCTCAGGGGGATTTGATTGTGGTCAAGGGAAACAAGACAGAGATTATCGAAAAGATCACGAAAGCGCTAAAACACTCAAAAAAAGCGCGGATGAAAATCGGTGTTCTGGCTACCAACGAGACAATGAATTGCTATAAAGAAGGCATCACCATCTCTCTGGGCAGCGAGTCTGATCCTAAAGAATTGGCTAAAAACCTTTATTCCAGACTGCGAACCTTTGATGATCTGGGTGTGGAAATTATCTATGCAGAAGATATTCCCATGAATAATGAAACCCTGGCTCTGATAAACCGCCTTTATAAAGCAGCGGGATATCATTTTATATAAAAATGCCAATTATTGGTATTCAGATGAATTGTTTTGACGGCCATAAGGGCAAGAAAGGAAAAGCGATGAAAATAGCAATCGGTTCAGATCACGGTGGTGTAGAATTAAAAGCGGTGATCATTAGTCATTTATATGAAAAGGGGATTGAAGTTGTAGATCTTGGAACTAAGTCCTCAGATTCTTGTGATTACCCGGTTTATGGGGAAAAAGTAGGTGAAGCAGTCATAGCCGGTCAGGCAGATCAGGGAATTGTCATCTGCGGCACTGGTTTAGGTATTTCGATGGCGGCTAATAAGGTTCCTGGTATCCGCTGTGCCCTCTGTACAAATGAATTTATGGCAGAGATGGCCAAAGCTCACAATAACGCAAATGTATTGGCACTTGGCGCCAGAGTTTTAGGAGAAGGCTTGGCCATGCGTATAGTGGATGTCTTTCTGCAAAGCAGCTTTGAAGGTGGCCGGCACGCACGTCGAGTCGAGGCAATTGGTCAAATCGAAGATAAGTATTTAAAATAGACGCAAAAAAAACAATTTGCTGTATATACATGTATGCAGAAATGTGATACTATATGAGAAATGGATTAATCGACAAAAAAATGACAAATTCTTACGGCTGTTCAGTAAAAACAAAAAGAACAGAAATAAATTTGTAATTTTTTTCGAAAATTTGAAGTCGAAAGTCGAAATTAGTGTTAAAAATTTATATTAAGTCCTGGGAGAGTGAATGAATGGGTCAAAAGAAGAACAATCCGTATAAATACATTGCCTTTATTTCCCAGGTTGGTATCTCAGTGATCGTTCCAATTGGCATGATGATGTTTTTTGGCAAGTTGATTGATTATTATTTTCACACTGGAACCTGGATTGTAATTGTTTTCACTGTTCTTGGAGTCCTAGCGGGTTTTAGAAATCTCTATGTAATTCCTATGCGGCTAAGTGAAAAAGCGATTAAAGAGAGAGAAAAACAGAAAAAGGAAGAAGAAAGTGATCAGAGTGAAGAGGAATGAAAAGATTTCAACAGAAACCTGGATTGTCATCATTGGCATCGGGATTTGCCTGTTGATAATGTTAGTTGGCGGACTGATCACCAGATCTATAAGTTTTGTGACAGGGGTATTAGTCGGCGGAGCTTACGGGGTGTTGAATTTCAAATTACTTGAGTATACCCTGGGAAAAGCATTAAAAATGCCACCAGCTAAGGCGCAAACGTATATTCAGACCAGATACATCTTGCGTTATATTCTTACTGGTGTTGTTATATATATAGCAATCATATTTCCCGCGGTCGATGTTATTGGCCTGATTTTGGGATTGATTGCAAACAAACTATCTGTACTGTTTTGTAAAGCATTACTAAAAAACTTGCCATAAGGGCAAAAAGCCGTAAGAGGCTAAAAATCTAAATATTGGATATTGAGGTGAGAAAATGGCTGGTCCAACAATTTATGGATATCTGTTTGGTTTACCGCTCACAGAAACCCTGGTGAATACCTGGATTGTGATGGGAATACTGATCATTATATCCTTATTACTTGTTAGAAATTTAAAAGTTGTTCCGGGAAAGGCTCAGGTCATAGCTGAGACAATTGTCAATGCCATTGACAATTTAACGGAACAGACAATGGGGAAAGACAAAATGGGGTTTGCGCCCTACATGCTTGCATTATTCATGTTTCTTCTTTTAGCGAATATTGCAGGACTTTTTGCTCTGAGATCGCCGACTGCAGATTTGAATGTAACGGTATCTCTGGCATTAATGACATTTTTTATGACACAGGGATTTGGTCTGGCATCTAAAGGATTGGGAGGTTATCTTAAAGGATATTTAGAACCGCTACCGTTTTTACTGCCAATTAACATTATTGGTGAGTTTGCGAATCCGGTATCATTATCATTCCGACTTTTCGGAAACATGCTGGGTGGTTTAATTATCATGAACCTTCTGTATACGGCATTAACCGGATTTATGTTTTTTGCACTGGTAATTCCGATTCCATTTCATTTTTACTTTGATTTGTTCTCCGGAGGCCTGCAGAGCTTTATTTTCGTAATGTTGTCGATGGTGTTTATTTCCATGGCAATGGATTAGAAAGGGTGAGGAGGTTAAAAAAGTATGGTCGATATGACAAATGTAGTCCAGTTAGTTTTAGATTTTCTCAGTCAGTTTGATGCGAAAACTTTAATCCTTGCCGGTTCAGCCATTGGGGCAGGTTTTGCGATGATTGCCGGGATTGGACCGGGAATCGGACAGGGCTTTGCCGCTGGAAAAGGAGCTGAAGCTGTTGGGAAAAACCCCACCGCTTCAAAGGATGTTATTTCCACAATGCTGTTGGGAGCTGCGGTAGCCGAAACCTCTGGGATTCTGGCTTTGGTAGTTGCCCTGATTCTTCTGTTTGCCAATCCGTTAGTGGATGCAACCGGTAGTATGTGGATTCTTGCCGCATCAGGAATTGGTGCCGGTATTTCGATGATCGCCGGGATTGGACCTGGAATTGGCCAGGGATTTGCCGCCGGTAAAGCAGCAGAAGGGGTAGGTAACCGCCTGGAAGCTAAAAGTGTAATTTCGAGGGTTATGTTTCTTGGTCAGGCTGTTGCCCAGACCACAGGGATTTATGCCCTGATTGTATCACTGGTTCTGATGTACGCTAATCCGCTTACTAGATTGGATGGCGAAGTTGGAATTCTGGCTGCTTCGGCAATTGGTGCCGGACTGGCAATGATCGCCGGTATCGGACCGGGAATTGGTCAGGGATTTGCTGCCGGTAAAGGTGCTGAAGCGGTAGGAAAGAACCCCCGAACATCCAAAGATGTTATCGCGACTATGCTCTTAGGGGCTGCGGTAGCTGAGACATCTGGGATTTTAGCACTGGTAGTAGCATTAATTCTGTTATTTGCCAATCCGTTAGTGACACTGACAGGAAGTGTCTGGATTTTATCAGCTTCGGCAATAGCCAGTGGATGTGCCATGATTGCCGGAATTGGACCTGGGATTGGCCAGGGATTTGCTGCCGGTAAATCGGCAGAAGGCGTTGGGCTGCGACCTGAAACGAAGAACCTGACAAACAGAGTCATGTTTCTTGGTCAGGCAGTTGCTCAGACAACCGGGATTTATGCACTGATTATTGCGCTTGTATTAATGTATGCAAATCCATTTATCTAGAATTTTTTCAGAATAACAACAGGAGGAAATAAAAATGTCAGGAATTGAGTTTATTAAAGCATGCTCAGCAATTGGTGCAGGTCTTGCCATGATCGCTGGGATCGGACCTGGGATTGGCCAGGGTTTTGCCGCCGGTAAAGGTGCTGAAGCAGTAGGTCGTCAACCAGAAGCCCAATCAGATATTATTAGAACCATGCTTTTGGGTGCAGCGGTTGCCGAAACCACCGGGATTTACGGATTGATTGTTGCACTTATATTATTATTTGCAAATCCATTTATTTAGAACAGTTATCAGATAACGGGAGGAAAGAGTAATGTCAGGAGTTGAATTTATTAAAGCTTGTTCAGCGATTGGAGCAGGTCTTGCCATGATCGCCGGGATCGGACCTGGGATTGGTCAGGGTTTTGCCGCCGGTAAAGGTGCTGAAGCAGTAGGTCGTCAGCCAGAAGCCCAGTCAGATATTATTAGAACTATGCTACTTGGTGCAGCGGTTGCTGAAACCACCGGGATTTACGGATTGATCGTAGCACTTATCTTATTGTTTGCAAATCCGTTTATTTAAAAATTTCCTAAGAGCTTTTAATTTAGAAGGGAGGCTATTGATTTGGAAAGTGTAGGTTTAGTTAATATAGATTTTCGGATCATGCTGGCAACGGTTGTTAACTTCATTATCTTTTTTCTGATTATTAAGAAGTTTTTCTATCAGAAAGTGAAAGATATGATGGCTAAACGACAGGAAGAAATTTCATCAGAAATAAATGCCGCATCTAAAAGCAATCAGTCAGCTAAAGAACTGAAAGCGGATTATGAAGAAAAGATTGCTGAAATTCATAAAAAAGAACGAGAAATTATCAGAGAAGCAAATCTTGAAGCACAGAAACAGCATCAGGAGATTATTGCAACTGCCAAAGATGAAGCGAAAGCGATCATCGATAAAGCAATGCTGGAAATTAACGTAGAAAAAGAACGGGCAATGAATGAAGTAAAATCAAACATTGTTGACCTGTCTTTATTTGCAACAGAAAAAGTCATCAAACAAACCATAGATAAAAAACAACATGCAAAACTTGTCGAGAGTTTTATTGAAGGTGTGGGAGATGCCAAATGAGTGTAGTAGGAAGTAAATATGCGGTTGCCCTGTTTGACGTCGTTAGCGAAAACAAAGTAATCGAAGCGGTATTTGATGATTATACCGAATTTATTGAAATCCTCGATTCAAACAAGAATTTTATGAGCATTCTTGAAAGTCCAACGGTAGGAAATGACGAAAAGAAAGCGCTTCTAACCAAAGTCTTTCAAGATGAAATGAATGGATATTTAGGAAATTTCCTGAGACTTCTAATTGACAAGAACCGGTTTGAACATGTTCATGAAATTTACAAGGATTTCAGAAAACAATACTTTGATTACAAGAATATGGTTGAGGCGACTGTTGTAACAGTTGTTCCGATGGAACCGGAATTGGAGGAGAAATTACTTAAAAATCTGGAAAGCCGATTTAATAAGAAGGTTTTCCTGACTAGTAAAATTGATCCGTCAATCCTGGGTGGTGCCGTTGTTTATGTGCGTGATCAGGTCATTGATGGCAGTGTGCGTAAACAGCTGGATGAAATTAAACGAAATATTAATAATATCAGACTACATTAAAAGAGGTGAGTAAAGTTGAATCTCAGACCAGAAGAAATCAGTCAAATTATAAAGAAAGAAATCGCCAACTATGAGGATAAACTCGAAGTTGTTGATGTTGGTACGGTCATTCAGGTAGGTGATGGAATTGCACGTGTTCATGGTTTGGATAAAGCGATGGCCGGCGAACTGCTTGAATTTCCGAATGAAGTTTATGGAATGGTACTTAACCTGGAAACCGATAATGTTGGTTGTGTTCTCTTAGGATATGATGAAAACATTGTTGAAGGGGATATTGTAAAATGTACTGGACGTATTGTTGAGGTACCGGTTGGAGATGAACTGATCGGCCGTGTTGTTAACTCTCTGGGTTTCCCAATCGATGGAAAAGGCCCAATCACAACTGAAAAACGTCGACCAGTCGAAGTAAAAGCGTCAGGGGTTATTGAAAGAGAATCAGTTAATGAGCCAATCCAGACCGGATACAAAGCAATTGACTCAATGATTCCAATCGGCCGTGGACAGCGAGAGCTGATCATCGGTGACCGCCAGACCGGTAAAACTGCTTTAGCCATTGATACAATCATCAACCAGAAGGGTGAAGATGTTATCTGTATCTATGTTGCCATCGGTCAGAAAGAATCTACTGTTGCCCAGATCGTAGGACAGTTAGAAGAAAACAACGCGATGGACTATACCATTATCGTTTCTGCTTCTGCTTCCCAGCTGGCGCCACTGCAATACCTTGCTCCATATGCGGGCGTTAGTATGGCAGAACACTTTATGTATGAAAATCAGAAAGATGTTTTAATTATCTATGATGATCTTTCCAAACATGCGGTCGCTTACCGATCCATGTCATTAATCCTGCGTCGTCCACCAGGACGTGAAGCTTATCCTGGGGATGTATTCTACTTGCATTCACGACTTCTTGAACGTGCCGCTAAATTAAAAGCAGGTGGTTCCATTACGGCCCTGCCGATTATCGAAACCCAGGCCGGTGACGTATCTGCTTACATTCCAACAAACGTTATTTCCATTACTGATGGTCAGATCTTCCTGGAGGCGGAACTTTTCCGATCAGGTATCAGACCTGCAGTTAACCCTGGTATCTCAGTTTCACGAGTTGGGGGTTCTGCCCAGATCAAATCGATGAAAAAAGTAGCTGGACCGCTTCGTATCGAGTACGCTCAGTATCGAGAGCTGGCATCTTTTGCCCAGTTCGGTTCTGATCTTGATGATGCGACCAAAGCACAGCTGGCTCGTGGGGAACGAATCGTAGAAATTCTGAAACAGGGCCAGTATAATCCAATGGATGTTGGCGATCAGGTTTTAATTCTTTACGCTGCAACTAACGGATTCTTAATGGATATCGAAGTTAGTGATATCGTCGAGTTCGAAAAAGGACTGACTGCCCATGCCAAAAAGAATTTCCCGGATATCATGACCAAGGTTAAAGGTAGCGACGGTCTGTCTGACGAAGTTAAGGCAGGATTTAAAGAGTGTATAGAAGCTTATAAAAAAGTTTTCTTGAAAACTGTTTAGTGTGTCAGTGGAGGTGAAATCCAATGGCAGATAATATACAAGATATTAAAAGACGAATTAAGAGCGTTAACAGTACCAAGCAGATTACGCATGCGATGGAACTGGTCGCTTCTGCAAAGCTTCGAAAAAGCCGTGAACTGGCTGAAGGAAGACGTCCTTATTTTGATGCAATGATTGAAAGCATGAATCGGATTGTTGCCAAAACCACCGGAGCGCCAAATGAATTTATGAAACTGCGTGAAGTCAAAAAAGTGGCTTATATCCTTATTACAGCTGACCGTGGGTTTGCCGGTGGTTTTAATGCGAATGTGTCTAAGATGGTAGAAGAACATATTGACAATAAAGAAAATGCTGTTCTTTATACGGTTGGAACCAAAGGCCGCGACCATTTTAAAAATCGCTTCTATCATATTGAAGGTGAGTATGATGGGATCACTGAAAATCCCAGCTATTTCCACGCGAAAGAAGTGGCTAATATCAT
Organism: Eubacteriaceae bacterium; assembly: GCA_030156895.1. Classification (GTDB taxonomy): domain Bacteria; phylum Bacillota; class Clostridia; order Eubacteriales; family Eubacteriaceae; genus Acetobacterium. The sequence continues at coordinate 20,351 of JASGLP010000016.1, forward strand.
CATGAACGGTTTTAAAAACGAGGAATTCGATGAAGTCTATCTGGCTTACACGAAATTTGTATCGATGATTTCGCAGAAACCGGAACTGGTAAGATTACTGCCCTTAAAACGCGAAGATGTTGAGGTTGACAGTCTGGATGATGCAGTGGATATTCCGATTGAGGAAATGACCGTTATGCGGTATGAGCCGGAACCGGAAGACCTGCTTAGTTACCTGATCCCGAATTATATCAGCGATACTATTTATGGTGCGATGATTGAAAGTGCGGCAAGTCAGCAGGGAGCCAGACGTATGGCCATGGAATCGGCGACAACTAATGCCAATGACATGATTGAAGGACTGACACTTAAATTTAACCGGGTTCGTCAGGCGGCAATTACACAGGAAATTTCTGAAATTGTCAGCGGTGCGGAAGCATTAAAGTAAATCAATAAAATATTAAGTGCAAACTGATTTGCATAAGGAGGTTAGGGAATGGCCCAAAATTTAGGGAAAGTTGTTCAGGTAATTGGACCGGTAGTCGATATTAAATTCGAAAAAAATCAGTTACCAAAATTGAACAATGCGATAGATATTAAAATTAACGAAATGAAACTTGTTGTTGAAGTAGCCCAGCAGCTGGGTGATGACATCGTCAGATGTATCGCTATGGATTCAACAGATGGTTTGGTTCGTGGTCAGGAAGCGTTCAATACCGGTGCGCCAATCCAGGTACCAGTTGGAAAAGCAACTTTGGGAAGAATGTTTAACGTGCTGGGTGAACCAATTGACGGTAAACCAATGGATATGACAGATGTCTTAAAAAGTCCAATTCACCGTCATCCGCCGAGTTTTGAAGAACAGCAGACACAGCCGGAAATGTTTGAAACCGGAATTAAAGTCGTTGATCTGATCTGCCCATACGTTCGAGGCGGTAAGATTGGTCTCTTTGGTGGTGCCGGTGTTGGTAAAACCGTACTGATTCAGGAGCTGATCAACAACATCGCGACCCAGCATGGTGGACTTTCAGTGTTTGCTGGTGTAGGTGAACGTACCCGTGAAGGGAATGACCTTTACTACGAAATGATGGAGTCTGGCGTTATTGATAAAACAGCACTTTGCTTCGGTCAGATGAATGAGCCACCTGGAGCCAGAATGCGTATTGCGCTGTCAGGACTTACCATGGCTGAGTATTTCCGTGATAATGAAGGACAGGACGTGCTTCTGTTTATCGATAATATTTTCCGATTCACACAAGCCGGTTCAGAAGTATCAGCGCTCTTAGGTCGTATGCCTAGTGCCGTTGGTTACCAGCCAACTTTGGCAACAGAAATGGGTGCTCTGCAGGAACGAATCACATCGACCAGCAAGGGTTCTATCACATCGGTTCAGGCTGTATACGTACCTGCCGATGACTTAACTGACCCTGCGCCAGCGACAACATTTGCCCATTTGGATGCGACTACCGTACTTAACCGTGCGATTACAGAAAAAGGGATTTATCCTGCGGTTGACCCATTGGATTCATCTTCTCGTATCCTGGATCCAAAAATTGTTGGACCAGAACATTATGAAACTGCCCGTGAAGTACAGGAAATTCTGCAACGATATAAAGAACTGCAGGATATCATCGCTATACTGGGTATGGACGAGTTGTCTGATGATGATAAAATTATCGTTTCTCGTGCCCGAAAAATCGAGCGATTCCTGTCACAGCCGTTTACGGTTGCTGAGCAGTTTACTGGAACCCCTGGTGTTTATGTACCAATTACTGAAACCATTAAAGGGTTTAAAGAGATTCTTGAAGGAAAACACGATAGTTTACCAGAAAATGCCTTCCTGATGGTTGGTACCATCGAAGATGCAGTAGCAAAAGCACAAAAATTACAAGGATAGTCGAGGTGAGTTTTAATGGCTGAAACTTTCCGATTAAAAATTATTTCTCCAATCGGCATTTTTCTTGATGAAGATGTCGAACGCATGGTTGTTCGGGGTACTGAAGGTGAATTTGCGATTCTTTATGATCATACACCGCTGACAACAACAGTTGCAGTGGGAACCTTTATCATTTTAAATGGAAAGGAAAAAAGAACAGGAACCCTGCTTGGTGGACTGGCAACCATCAACCCTAAAGAAACCATTATTTTGACAGATGCGGCGGAATGGCCACACGAAATTGATCTGGAAAGAGCAAAACAGGCAAAAGAACGGGCGCTGAAAAGACTGCAAGACGAAAAATTCGACTCAGCCCGTGCTCAGGCTGCTCTTGAACGAGCAATTGCGCGTATTAATGCAAAAGAACAATAAAAGACAAAAAGCCGGGAATTTATTCCCGGCTTTTTGTGTGTTTAGAGGAAGCTTTTAAAAATACAGGCTGTTCAAAAGGAAAAAAACTGTGATATAATTTACTGGAAAATGCAAATAAATTTGTGCTTTGATAGATGGAGGTGGATGATGAAGATTTGTATAATAGGAATGGGGGTTTTGGGCATTACCTACGCTTCCATTTTATCGGATTCGGATGTGGATGTGATCGGTGTTGATCAGGATGAAGAACTGATTGAAATGCTAAATGACGGTGAGCTGCCAGTTTATGAACCAGGGCTTCGACCTTTGATGGCGGCATCACTGGATTCAAAAAAACTTACATTTACTTCAAATTTCAGACAGGCAATTAAGGAATCTGAGATAATTTTTATTACCTGCGAGGTTCCAAACGATGTCGAGGAGATGCCAGATCTTCGCTTTGTCAAACCCATTGCTCAATCGATTGGCAATCATCTGGAAAATTATGCCACAATTGTGGTCAAGTCGACAGTGCCGCCAGGCTCCTGTCGTTTAATAAGAACGACCATCCAGAAAGCTCTTGACGAACGTCAGGTGGATATTTCCTTTGATATTGTCTCTAATCCCGATTTTTCCCGTAAGGGGGTAATGATCAAGGATTGTCTGGTACCGGAAATGGTGGTCATTGGAGCTGAATCTGATCAGGCGGTGGAAAATATGAAATCACTTTACGACAGTCTTCATGTTCAGGAAGAAAACTATGTGATCACCAATTTCCAAAGTGCGGAACTGATCAAGTACGGCGTCAATGCCTTTTTATCGATTAAACTGTCTTTTATCAATGAGATAGCGCTTTTATGTGAAAACGCAAATGCTAATATATTGGATGTCTCAAAAGGAATTGGAAAAGATTTTCGCATTGGTCATGAGTATTTGGAAGCCGGTCCAGGTTTTGGCGGATCTGATTTACCTAAAGACGCAAAGGCCCTGGTGGAAATCGCCAAGGCTTATGGTGAAGAGCTAAAAGTTTTAAAAGGCGCTATTGCGGCAAATCAAAAACAAAAGGATAAGATGGTCGAAAAAATCAGACGCACCATGGGTCCGCTGGAGGGAAAAGCAATTGGAATCCTGGGCTTATCCTATAAACCTGAAACGACCGACATGCGAGAAGCGCCGTCTATCTGCATTATAAAAGGATTGATTGCGGCGGGGGCAGTGATTCGGATATACTGTCCGGAAGGCATTCAGGAAGCCAAGTGGCGTTTATACAAAGAAAAGGATCAGATAACTTATTGCAAAGATGTTTACGAAGCTGCCGATGGTGCGGATGCTGTAGCCGTGATTACCAATTGGCGGGAATTTAAAGGAATGGATCATCAAAAATTAAAAGAACGAATGCGTGATGATTACTTTTTTGACCTGCGGAATCTCTTTGGCGACCAGCCACCACAAGGCTTTAAATATTCAGGTCTGGGGGTATCAGTGATTGAAACAACATCCTGTTAACAGATGATGGATCATGAACTGGCGAAACAATAATAAAACCTTTAATCGCTTATATTGAAGGATATGAGATAGATAATCAGCCTGTTGAGAGCAGGTTTGTTTACGCGAAAGGAAGTAGCGATGAATTATCAGGAAAATTTTAATCAATGGTTGAGTCAGGAAAAGCTTGATCCGACTCTACGAAGAGAACTGGAAAATATAAAAGATGAGAAAGAAATCGAAGATCGCTTTTATACCGAACTTGAATTTGGTACCGGGGGTATGCGCGGTAAAATGGGGGTTGGAATTAACCGGATGAATGTTCATACCATTGCCCGCGTTACCAAAGGACTGGGCAATTACTTAAAAAAAGAAACTGACAACGCTGATAAAGGAGTCGTTATTGCCTACGATTCACGTCATAAGTCACCGGAGTTTGCCCAAACTGCCGCTTGTGTTCTGGGCCAGATGGGGATTAAAGCCTATCTGTTTACAGAACTGCGACCGACCCCGGAGCTTTCTTTTGCTGTTCGACACTTAAACGCTGCAGCGGGAATTGTTATTACCGCGTCGCATAATCCCAAGGAATACAATGGTTATAAAGTTTACGGCCCGGATGGCGGCCAGATGGTGACTGCTTCCGCTGACGCTTTGATAGCCGAAATTGCTTTGATTAAAGATTATTTTGATATTGATCAGACTTCTATTGAAACTGGATTAAAATCCGGCGTAATCGTCATGCTGGGTGAGGAAATGGATGAGGCTTATAGCCAGGCAGTCTGCAGCTGCTGTAAAGAAAATTTGAACAGTGATTTAAAAGTTGTCTATACGCCAATTCATGGTTCCGGCAATCAACCAGTGCGTCGCGTGCTTAAAAAACTTGGCTATCAGCAGGTGAGCGTTGTCCCGGAACAGGAAAAGCCCGATGGCAATTTTACAACAGCCCCTTATCCCAATCCGGAAGACCGGTCAGTCTTTACGCTAGCAATGAAGCTGGCAGAGGATCTTGAGGCGGATGTGATTATCGGAACTGATCCGGACTGTGATCGGGTTGGCGTGGTCTGCCGTGATTCGGGGGGAGAATTTGTGGTGCTGACGGGGAATCAGACTGGCGCCCTACTGGTTGATTATTATTTAAAAACCCGAACCGAACTGCCCGAGAACAAAGTTGTTATCAAGACTATTGTTACCAGCGAACTGGGGGCTATTGTTGCAAAATCATATGGTGCTGCTGTTCTGGATGTGTTAACGGGTTTTAAATATATCGGTGAATGTATGACCGAGTTTGAAAAAAGCCATGAATATACTTTTGCTTTTGGCTACGAAGAAAGTTATGGCTATCTGGCTGGTAATTACGCCCGTGACAAGGATGCTGTGATTGCCTCGGCTTTGGTTTGCGAAATGACGGATTATTATAAAAAAAAGGGCATGACACTATATGAAGCTCTTCTTGCTTTATTTGAAAAACACGGTTATTTTGAAGAAGGGATCGAAGCAATTACCCTGGATGGCATTGAAGGCAAGCAAAAGATCAATGCCATTATGGAAGCCTTTAGAGGCCTGGAGCTTTCTGAAATGGCGGGAATGCAACTCAAAGAAATCACCGATTATAAGACTTCGATTTGTCGGGATCTGGCAACAGGTCAGACAAAAGAGGTTAAGCTTCCAAAATCAAACGTTTTGAAATTTGTTTTTGATGATTTCTCATGGTTTGCGCTGAGACCGTCGGGAACTGAACCCAAACTAAAAATTTATTTTTCTGCGACAGGTAAGACGGCACAGCAGGCGGTTGATAAAAAAGATCATTTAAAAAATCAAGTTCTATCAATAATAAAATAAATAAAAATGGAGGAAGACGATCATGGCGAATGATTTGTTTGGTGGATTAGGCGATAGCCTGGGTGGATTAATGAAGGGCTTATCTGGTTTGATGCCTCAGGATGATCCAAACGTCAAGGCTTTTTCGGTAAAAGCTAAGCTCGATGAGTTGCTTGCAGAGGAAGAAAAAATTTATGCTCAAATTGGTAGAGCTGCCGTAAAAAATTACGGACTGGAGCAATTTCCCGAATGGCGGGAGCAATTGGCTCTTGTTCAACAGAATCGGTTGGCTGCAGAAAATGAGCTTGAGCAAATTCAAGAAGAGCTGGAAAGTGCTAATCGTGACCAGGCGGAAAAATTGGATGCCAGAACCTGTAATGCCTGTGGATTTGAAAATCCGGAAGGGACCAAATTTTGCCAGGAATGCGGTAATCGCTTGGGTCAAGCGCAGAAAAAAACTTGTCCTGCCTGCGGAGTGGAAGTCGCTCCAGGCACGCGATTCTGTGGGGAATGCGGCGCTCAGATAGGGTGATGTTTTAAAAATTTGAGAATGAACGAAAGGATGATTAAAAAATCAAAAAGTGCCTCCTGAAAGCGGATTGCTTTCTGGAGGCACTTTTTGATTCTATTCGCTTGTGGTTGGACTGTTGTCAAAGCCACTATCATCAGTACTAACGGAGTCATCGATATAAGGATCGCTGTCCAGTGGTGGCTGGTAAGTATTTTCTTCATCATAAGAAGTATCAGAGTTATCAGTGGTGTCGCTGGAAGAATCGTCCTCATAATATGAATTGTTGCTATCATCTGAACTGCTGTCATCATAGCTGTCGTTAGAATAGCTGGAACTATTATCATATGAAGAAGAATTATCATATGAACTTGAACTATCTTCATCAGTCGAAGAGGTACCGCTAAAATAGCCATTAGTCGCATAGGATGTGATGGAATCACTGATTTCTTTAACCCGTTCTGATGGCACGTATGAGGTATAACCGCTGCTATTTGTTGTTGAGTTAGTTGAGCTTGAACCAGATGAACTGCTTGAACCAGATGAACTGCTTGAACCAGATGAACTGCTTGAACCAGATGAACTTGTCAGATCTGAACTGACCCGATTGGAAGTGACATTGCCGGAGCTTGAGCTGGAAGCATCTGCGCTGGTGCTTGAATCAGTGCTTTCAATTGTCGTTGTTGTATCGGTAGTTTCTGTTTGAATGGGTCCGTAGATAAAGTCGTGGAGCTCGATAACATTATCATAGAGGGTGTCAGGAACAACATAGGAGGCGCCATCAATCATAGCTGTATAGACGTTGGCGTCAGTCGGAACCCTGAATTCATAGAAAGCCTTGCTGTCGGCAGTTAAGAAGGCTTTGGCATAAGAGGTTATCTCACTTAGATCCAGGGTAGTCTGGATATAGGGATAAATTTTCCCCAGCAAACTGACAGCTGTGACCATATCCATATCAAAGGCTTTATCGACAATTGCCCCGAATACTTCTCGCTGTCTTTCAGTCCGATGGAAATCATCATCACTATAGCGATTTCGGGCATAGGCCAAGGCCTGTACACCAGTAACAGTCTGGACACCGGTATCCGTCAGCTTAGGATCGGATTTGCCGACCTTATCGTTAACGTCATCAATATATTTATTGGTCCATTCCAGAATATCTTCGCTTTGAACGTTAATTTCTACGCCGCCTAGAGCATCAACGGTATCAACCATAGAGTCAAAATTGACGATGACATAGTCGGTAATATTCAGGTCGAAGTTTTCGTTCAGGGTCTTAACTGCTAATTCAGGCCCGCCATAAGCATAAGCAGAATTGATTTTTTCCAGTGATTCATACTTATCATCCGTTGCAGGAATATAGGCCAAAAGGTCACGCATGATCGAAGTAACTTTTACAGCGCCTGTTTTAAAATCAAGGGAGACGATCATAATTGTGTCTGACCGGTCACCCTCTACGTCACTTCGTCCATCGATTCCGAAAACGGCAATATTTACAGTATCGATGTCCAGGTCATAATTAACATTCAGTTCTGATTCTTCAAGCTTAGGCTCTGATACCATTCCATTTATCTGATAAAGGGTGTTATATCCGTATACTAATCCGGCGCCAATTACCGATACAAGAAGAAAAAGAACCACTAAAGCGATCTTCTTTTTCATAAAAATCCTTTCATTCTTTAAATACCATTTTTACACCAGCATATCATACACAGAGATACTTAATTTTTCATTGAAAAGTGCAGCCTTTCAATAAAAAAATGTAAATTTGGATGATTTTTTGTTGCATTTGGAATATAATAATTTACATTATATGATAGCATAATTTGAGAAAAAATGCATTGAATCTTTAGGAAAGTCTTTATTAACCATAAAAAAATAGACTTTTAAAAGCTGATGAAGTATAATGACAATGAATTTTTATGGCTTTTAGCAAGTACTTAAGAAATCAGGTGAATTTATGAAAATTTTAGTAACTGGTTCAAATGGTCAGTTAGGAAAAGAATTAAGCCTTCAGTTAAAAGAAAAAAATATCGACTTTGTTGCTTATGATGTACCGGAGCTGGACATCACCAATAAAGAAAAAACTGAAGCAATTATCCAAAAGGAAAATCCTACAATTATCCTTAATTGCGGGGCAATGACCAATGTGGACGGCTGTGAGACCAATCGTGAACTGGCCATGGCAGTTAATGCCCAGGGGCCCAAAAATATTGCCGAGATCGCTAGAGATATGGATATTACCCTTGTCCAGGTTTCTACTGATTATGTTTTTGATGGTGATGGTATTGTTGAAAAGGGTGGAAAGCGACCTTATATCGAAAGTGATCCGGTTGATCCGAAAACAGTCTATGGCGAATCCAAATCGGCTGGTGAAAAAGCGGTTGCGGAAATTGCACCTAAATATTTTATTATTAGAACAGCCTGGCTTTATGGTGATGGCAATAATTTTGTTAAGACCATGCTGGATTTAGCGATAAAAAATCCCAAGATTACAGTGGTCAACGATCAGATCGGTTCGCCGACATCGACAGTTGATCTAGCAAAAGCGATTATTAATCTGATGCAGACTGAAAACTATGGCATTTACCATGGCACCTGTCAAGGACAATGCAGCTGGTATGATTTTGCCTGCGAAATTTTTGCGCGTTCGGGGATTAATATTCCCGTTGAGCCAGTGACCTCGGAACAATTTGTAAGACCTGCGCCCCGCCCCAAATTTTCGGTGCTTGAGAATAAAGGGCTGGCAGATCTTGGTTTGGATACTTTCCGGGATTGGCAGGATGCGCTGGACGAATACTTAAAAAAATTAAACAGTTAATATTAAAAAATAACTTTATTTTGTCGACCATAACCCCAAAAGATAAATTGGATTTGCAGTCTGCTTAAGGATTCAGACAGGTGCTAAAAAATAATTGCGTATTGCACTACTGCCTGCCTCAAGGCAGTGGTCTGTCCTGTGGTACAACTGAAAAGCAAGTTGTCTGTGTTTGGTCACCGTTTATATATTTTATCAGCAATCAATTAGTGAATTAATTTTAAGAAGAGAGGCAAGAATGAAAGGAATTATTTTAGCAGGCGGTTCAGGAACTCGTCTGTATCCAATTACTCAGGCTGTTTCAAAACAGCTATTACCGATTTATGACAAGCCGATGATTTATTACCCGCTGGCAACACTTATGCTGGCTGGCATTAAAGAGATCATGATTATCTCTACTCCCCATGATCTACCGATGTTTGAACGGCTATTTGGTACGGGTGAAGAATTGGGTCTTAAATTTACCTATGCCGTCCAGGAAGCACCTAATGGGCTTGCTGAAGCGTTTATTATCGGTGAAGAGTTTATTGGTGATGATATGGTGGCGCTGGTTCTGGGTGACAATATTTTTTATGGTCACGGATTTACCGGGGCCATTCGCAGTGCCGCAGAATTGACTGATGGAGCGGTTATTTTCGGTTATCCGGTCACTGATCCAGAACGTTATGGAGTAGTTGAATTTGCTGAAGATGGTAAAGTGGTTTCCATCGAAGAAAAACCGACACAGCCAAAATCCCATTTTGCGGTACCAGGGCTTTATTTTTATGACAATAAAGTTGTGGAAATTGCCAAAAATATCAAGCCTTCAGCGCGTGGCGAGCTGGAAATCACTACCGTTAATGAAACTTATTTAAAACAGGGGAATCTGCGGGTTGAATTGTTTGGACGTGGCATGGCCTGGTTGGATACTGGAACACACGACAGTCTGATTGAGGCATCCAATTTTGTGGAAACCATTCAAAAAAGACAGGGACTTTATGTGGCCTGTATTGAAGAAATTGCCTATCGACGAGAATTCATTGACAAGGATCAGCTGATTAAACTGGCTGAACCGTTAAAGAAAACCGCTTACGGACAGTATCTGTTACAGTGTGCCCGAGAAGTAGAGGTTTAAAATGGCAAAGATTAATGTTAAAAAAACACAGATCGAAGGATTGGTCATTATAGAGCCATCAGTCTTTGGTGATGATCGCGGCTATTTTATGGAGACCTATAATGAAGAAGAATTTCATAAAGCCGGACTGACCATGCGGTTTGTTCAGGATAATGAATCTAAATCCTCACGAGGGGTTTTGAGAGGCCTACATTTTCAAACCAAATTTTCCCAGGGAAAACTGGTTCGAGCAACTCGCGGTGCGGTTTATGATGTTGCTGTAGATCTGCGGCAAGGGTCAAAAACTTATGGGCAGTGGGCCGGGGTTATGCTGACTGAAGAAAACAAAACAATGTTTTATATTCCAGAAGGCTTTGCCCATGGCTTCCTGGTTGTATCAGACGAAGCCGTCTTTAATTATAAGTGTACCAACCTTTATGTACCGGAATATGATGGCGGTATCCGCTGGGATGATCCGGATGTGGGTGTTGAGTGGCCTCTCGATCAGGCAGGTCAGGTGCTCTTATCAGATAAAGACGGGAAATTGCCGTTTTTAAAAGAGATAAAAGACAGTTTACGGTTTGAATAAGGAAAGGACGTAAAATGAGAACAATATTAGTAACCGGCGGTGCCGGCTTTATCGGCTCCAGCTTTGTACGTTATATGCTAGGTGCGCATCCTGAAGATAAGATTGTCAATCTGGATGCCTTGACCTATGCCGGAAATCTGGAAAACTTGCGTGATGTTGAAGGCAATCCCAATTATGTTTTTGAAAAAGGCGATATTGCCGACGCAGCATTTATTAAGTCACTTTTTGAAAAATATAATTTTGATGTGGTCGTCAATTTTGCGGCTGAATCTCATGTAGATCGCAGTATTGAGGAACCGGAAATTTTTATCAAGACCAACGTGATGGGGACTCAGGTGCTCCTGGATGCCGCTAAAAAGATTTGGATGACAGGTAAGGATGAGTTTGGTTATCCAACTTATCGAGATGGTGTTCGCTATCATCAGGTATCAACCGATGAGGTCTATGGCGCACTGGGAAAAACCGGAATGTTTACGGAAACGACGCCGCTGGCTCCCAACAGCCCCTATTCAGCATCAAAAGCATCAGCTGATATGATTGTCAGAGCATATGGACAGACCTTTAAAATGCCGGTAACCATCAGCCGTTGTTCCAATAATTATGGCCCCTATCACTTCCCGGAAAAACTGATTCCATTAATGATCTCAAATGTAGTGGCTTTAAAAAGTCTGCCAGTGTATGGCGACGGTATGCAGATTCGTGACTGGCTGCATGTGAAAGATCACTGTAGCGGAATTGATGCCGTTTTGCAAAAGGGAAAAGCTGGGGAAGTCTATAATATCGGCGGCAACAATGAAAAAGCCAATATTGAAATTGTAAATCTGATTATCGAAAATGTCGGCGAAAAATTAAAATCAGGGAAATATCCGATTGATAATGACGGCAGCAAAGTTGGCAAAGATTTGATCACTTATGTTGAAGACCGACTGGGACATGACAGACGTTATGCTATCGATAATACCAAAATCACCACTGAGTTGGGATGGGAACCTTCCTATACCTTTGAGGAAGGGATTGTGGAGACGATCGAGTGGTATTTAAACAATCAGGATTGGCTGAAACAGGTGCAGTCCGGCGATTATCAGGATTATTACGAACGGATGTATTCGAAGAAATAAAAGAAAAAGCACAGATACTGTGCTTTTTCATTTAGAAGAGGTGTTGTTTTGAATATTTTTGTAGAATTGCTGAACTATATTAAAGATTTGTTCAGCAACCGGAAACTGATTCAGAAGTTGGCTATAAACGACTTTAAAGCCCGTTATGCAGGGTCTTTTTTGGGCGTGATTTGGGCCTTTATCCAGCCTACCGTGACCATTCTGGTTTACTGGTTTGTCTTTGAGGTTGGATTAAAATCCAGTCCTACCGGAAATATCCCTTTTATCCTGTTTTTGTTAACGGGGATTATTGTCTGGTTTGTTTTTTCGGAAGGTCTGGTTAATGGCACCAATTGTTTTCGGGAATACGCATATCTGGTCAAGAAAATGACCTTTAACATTAAAATTCTGCCGACGGTTAAAATTTTGTCGGCCCTGTTTACTCATGTGTTTTTTATTGCTTTTGCAGTCGTGATGGTGCTGATTTATGGTATTCCAATCACGCCCTATTTTATTCAGATCATTTATTATCTGTTTTGTCTGATTGTTTTTTTAACCGGCCTGACCTGGATTACCGCTTCTCTGCAGCCTTTTTTTACCGATATCCTGCAGTTTGTTAATGTTGGGATGCAGGTTTTATTCTGGGGGACGCCGATTCTCTGGGACGTGAACATCTTTCCGCCAAGCCTTTTGTGGATTCTCAAGCTTAATCCCTTATATTATATCGTCCAGGGTTATCGGGAATCTTTCTTTGGTACCGGCTGGTTCTGGGAACATCCGGTGTTGACGACTTATTTCTGGGTTTTTTCTTTTGTTTTTCTGCTGCTGGGAATCGGCGTTTACCGAAAATTGCGTCCACATTTCTCGGATGTGCTTTAGGATAGGAGGAAAGTATGTCAGAAACTGCTATTAAAATTGAACATGTCTCTAAGGTCTATCGACTTTATCATAAACCCCTGGATCGGGTTAAAGAATCCATGAGCTTCTTTCGCAAAAAAGAATTTCATCATAAATTTTATGCCTTAAATGATATCAGCCTGGAAATCAAAAAAGGTGAGTCAATTGGGATTATTGGTAAAAATGGTTCCGGAAAATCGACACTTTTAAAAATTATTTCCAGCGTCTTAACGCAAACTGAGGGTCAAGTTTTTGTTGATGGCCGGGTTTCAGCACTGCTGGAGCTGGGCACCGGCTTTAATCCCGAATATACCGGGATCGAAAATATCTATGCCAACGGTCTGATCATGGGTTATTCCAAAGCTGAAATGGATGATCGGCTGGATAATATTGTAAAATTTGCCGACATCGGTGAGTATATTCATCAGCCGGTTAAAACTTATTCCAGCGGGATGTTTGCCCGTCTGGCTTTTGCGACAGCCATTAATGTCGATCCGGAAATTCTAATCGTTGATGAAGTCTTGGCGGTTGGCGACGCGAAATTTCAGATCAAGTGTATCAACAAGATGGAAGAGTTTAAAGCAGCCGGAAAAACGGTCCTTTTTGTCTCCCATACCTTAGAACAGATCAAACGCTTCTGTACCAAGTGTGCCTGGATTGATAAGGGAAACTTGCGGGTCTTTGGCGATGCATCTCATATCATCGATGAATATGAATCGGAAATGCTGAGAGAGGCCATGGAACAGAAAGCACTTGAAGATAAAGAAAATATCTTAAGTGAAATGGAAGTGGATGCCAATCTGGGAAAAATCAAGGCTGTTGTCTGTGAAAAAAAGGAATTGAATACCTTTGATGATTTTATTTTGGATATCGAATATGAACTCTTTGATGACCTGAAAAGCGATGCTTTAGTCGGAGTCGCTTTTTATACGATCGATCGCCAATATATCTTTGGTCCGAATACTTATCTTGATAAATTTGAGATCCCCAGCACCAAAGGCATTCATCGGGTTCGCTACGCAGTTCCCCGACTGCCCCTGCTGGGTGGAGAGTACGAGGTGGATATCGGACTTTTTGCCAATCGCAGCATCGTTAATTTAGATTACGAAAATAATGCCCTGATGATCAAGGTAAAGGCAGATTATTTTACCGAAGGTCTGGTGCACATGGATCATCAGTGGGAAATGTTACAATCGGGTGAAGGAGAAAAAAATGGCAAATAAAAATCAACGTCAAGAAATTAAATATTTTGTCGATAAGATCGTTAAGGATGAAGAAACGAGCTCTGCTACATTGCAGGGATGGGCTTTTAATACCGGAACTAAAAAACCGGTGGATTTATATCTTCTGGGTCAGGAATCTGATGGCGTAGGCTTTAAAAGAGATTTCAGAATCGACGTTAATAATAAATACTGTCTGGATGAAGATGAAAAGGTAGGTTTTATTGTCGAATTTGACCAAAAGACCTATGGTAAAAAGCTTAAACTCAAATTAAAAGATGACCAGTTGGAGAAAGTCATTTCTATTAATCTGGCTAAAGACTACGATTACCTTAAAAAGCCCAATCTTTTCAATACCAGACGGCTGGCCAATGCAGGTGTTAGAACCCTTGGCTATTTGAAGCGAAACGGGCTTAAAAATACCATTCGCAAGATCAAGTTTGAAGTAAAATACAAAAACGAAGAAAATTATGAGTTCTGGATTGATATCCATGAAGACTATGATAAGAGAGTTGTTGCGGAAGAATTGGCTGCTTTTCAATACCGGCCTAAAATTTCGATCGTTATGCCGGTCTACAATGTCGAAGCCATTTGGCTCAAAGAATGCATCGATTCGGTTCTGGCTCAGACTTATCAGAACTGGGAGCTTTGTATTGCCGATGACTGTTCCACCGAAGCCCATGTTAAACCGCTTTTAGAATCCTATAAAGGCTTAGATTCCCGAATTAAGGTGGTCTACCGGGAAGAAAACGGTCATATCTCGGAAGCAACCAACTCAGCCTTGGCGATTGCGACTGGAGATTTTATCGGTCTATTGGACAATGATGATACACTGGCTGATTTTGCTCTCTATGAAGTGGTCAAGCTTTTAAATGAGCATCCGGAAGCAGATCTGATCTACAGTGATGAAGATAAGCTTAGCGAAGAAAACGAAAGAAGTCAGCCTTTCTTTAAAACGGATTGGGCACCGGATATTCTTCTGGCGACCAACTACATTTGTCACTTCGGGGTTTACCGAAAGACCATCATTGATGAGATCGGCGGTTTTAGAAAAGGTTATGAGGGTGCTCAGGACTATGATCTGGTCCTGCGTTTTACCGAAAAAACCAAGCGGATTTTCCATATTCAAAAGATTCTCTACCATTGGCGAATGATCGGCAATTCTACAGCCGTTAATCCCGATTCTAAAGGTTATGCCTTTGAAGCAGGGAAAAAATCTCTGGAAGATGCCCTGGAACGAAGAGGAATCGAAGGTGTGGTTAGCCACGGGGCTTTCCCAGGAGTTTATCACATTGAATACGCCCTTAAAGATGAGAGCCTGGTATCGGTTATTATTCCGACCAGAGATAATGCTTCAGATTTAAAAGTGTGTCTGGATTCCATCTTTGAAAAAACGGACTACAAAAATTTTGAAATCATCATTGCTGATAATGGCAGCGAAAAAGACGAAACCTTAGAACTGTTTGAAAACTACCAGCAAAGATATGGTGATCAGGTTAAGGTTGTTAGACTGGATATGCCCTTCAACTTTTCAAGAATCAATAATCTGGCCGTTGAAGCGTCAGATGGAAAATATCTGTTGTTTTTAAACAATGATATCAAAGTGATTACCCAGGGCTGGATGGGGAAAATGGTCAGTATGGCGCAGCAGGAAAGAATTGGCGCCGTTGGTGCTAAACTTTATTATCCCGACAATACCATTCAGCATGCCGGTGTCCTCTTGGGCATGGGTGGTGTAGCTGGCCACGGACACTGTGGATATCCCCGCGGTGATTATGGTTATTTTGGCAAACTGGTCATCAACAATAACTATTCAGCTGTGACCGCGGCCTGTATGATGGTTAAACGCAGTGATTTTGAAGCAGTGGGTGGCTTTGAAGAAAAACTGGAAGTAGCCTTTAACGACGTGGACTTTTGCCTTAAACTTTACAGCAAAGGCAAATTTAATGTTTGGATGAGTGATGTGGAATTATATCATTACGAATCTAAATCCCGTGGTGCTGAAGACACTTATCTAAAATACAAGCGTTTTAATCGGGAGATTGGCTATATGAAGAAACATTGGCTGGAATATGTTAAAAACGATCCTTTTTATAATCGTAATCTGACACGTGTAGGCGGAAATTATACGATTTGTGTGGATATAATGGGTTATATAAAGGGTAAAAATGAAGATGAAATTTTTGATGAACTTCACGATGTAAATAAAAAGTAACAAATGCAAACAAAAATTGACGTTTACAAGTTGCCATGATATGATTGTTACAAATAATCGAAAAAAAGTGAAATAAAATAAATGTTTTAAACGTTAATTTTATAGTGATTGCAAAAAGAATCCAAATAATCTTTATCAGCCAGCCTTCAAGTAATCAATTTGCAATTAACATAAAAAATAAAAGGAGAAAAAAAGTGAATACAGCAAAAAGAATGAAGCAAAAGTGGCTTATTCCAATTCTTTTAATCGCGTTAATTGCAATAATATTACCATCATACAGCGCAAGTCAGACGGTTGAGGCCAGTGGTGCAACGATCGTCGTCAACCCTGGCCATTTGGATGGAGTAGATTCCGGAGCGGTGAATTCATCACTGGGACTCAGGGAAGTGGATCTTAACAATGCCCTGGCGATTAAGGTTGTCACGACCTTAAGAAATGCCGGCTATAACGCCATGCTCAGCCATCCCATTCCTAATAACCCGGGACTTCCCACGCTTCTATCAAGCGTGCCAGATTATGATGTTTATTCAACGACGATCTGTAATACCGCCAATTCAATTGGTGCTGATCTTTTAATTAGTGTCCATCATAATTCCGGAACGTCTTCCAGCAGTGGGGTTGAACTCTACTGGAGCAGTTATCATCCTTCGGTAGACAACGATGGGATCTATCAGGCTACCGGCCTCTGGTCTGGTGGGGTTACGGCGGATTTGGACAGCACACCACCGGAGATTGCTCTGCAGTCTCAGTCGCTGGCCAAGTTATTTAGTACATATTTCAAGAATTTGGGCTATGTTCCATCCAATGGCAAAATTGTTGAACGTGATGATGCCATTATTCGCAAGACCAGTATGCCTTCAGTACTTATCGAAGCGGGTTATATTTCCAACAACTCGGAAGCTCAGGCACTGGCCAATAGCAGCAATCAGCAGAAAATGGCTGATCAGATCTTGGCTGCCATTAATAAATGGATGGCCACCACCCAGCCGATGACAGCTTCATCAGTCAGTGCCAGTGTATCGAGTAAAACAATCACGGTAACGGTCAGTGGTATCAACGCGCCAAATGGCATCAGTAATATCTATGTTCCGGTATGGAGTGAAAAAGACGGACAGGATGATCTAGTTTGGTACAAAGCGACTAAACAGAGTGATGGCAGCTATCAGGTTAAGATTGATACCACCAAGCACAACAGTGATAGCGGCAAATACGCCATCCACGTTTATGGTGAGGACAGTTCAGGAACAATGAAATTCCTGGGATCAACTACTGCTACAATCGGCGATTCAATGACCGCCGATACCATCACAGTGGCGGCACAGGACGGTATCATCAGTGTATCCGTTTCGGGGATTACGGCGCCAAATGGCTTGACTTCAGTGCTAGTGCCAACCTGGTCAGAGACCGATGGACAGGATGATCTGGTTTGGTATCAGGCGACTAAACAAAGCGATGGCACTTATGCTTTAGAAATTGACACCACGGATCACAATAATGATAGCGGAGAGTATAATATTCATATTTATGGCTTGGACAGCAATGGATCAACAACCTTCCTAGGCGCTAAAACCGTCGAAGTTGGGACGGTTATGACCGCCAGCACGGTTCTGATTGATGTTTCGGGATCAAGCATTACCGTTAAATTAAGCGGTATTTCAGCTCCTAATGGATTGACTAAAATTTTAGTACCAACCTGGTCGGAGACCGGTGGTCAGGATGACCTGGTCTGGTATGAAGCGAAAAAACAGAGTGATGGATCTTACCAGGTAATTATTGATACAGCCGATCATAAGGGTGATACGGGCGTTTATAATATTCATTGCTACGGCGTTGACAATGACGGTGAGTATGTCCAGCTGGCAACTAAAACAGTTGATGTCAGTAGCTCTGTTTCGGAACCAGATCAAATGGTGGCGGATTCTGTTTCGGCCAGCCTCTTGGGCAAAGAAATGACCGTTTCAATTGAAGGTCTCGTTGCGCCTAATGGCATTAAAGAAATTTTGGTACCAACCTGGTCGGAGACCGGCGGACAGGATGATATCGTCTGGTATCAGGCTGATGTCTTGGATGATGACAGTTATGAGGTGGTCGTCAATGTGGATGACCACAATGGCGACAGCGGCAATTTCCAGTTCCATGCCTACGGTGTGGAAGCGGATGGCACCTATGTTTTCCTGGGGGCAGCGACGGTTGATATGCCGGAACTGATTCCGATTGCCGGAGCCCCTCAGGCGGCGGTGTCACAACTGGTTGAAGCTTATGAAGACAGCGGCAAAATATTCCCTCAGTATTATATTGATCGGGGCGTCGATTTGCAGGCTTTCTGTCAGATGTATTATGATGAAGCCGTGGCTGAGGGCATCCGTCCGGAAGTGGCGTTTGCTCAGATGATGATAGAAACTGGCTATCTGCAATATGGCGGCCAGGTAAAAGTGACCCAATTTAACTTTGCCGGTCTGGGTGCCGTTGACGGCGGAACTGGTGGATTTGATTTTGCGGCTGCCTATGGTGATAATAAAACCGGTATCCAGATGGGTATTCGTGGACATGTTCAGCATCTCAAATGCTATGCCAATAGCGATGCGCTTAAAAATGCTACAGTAGATCCTCGCTGGAATGATAAACTACGCGGTAAAGCTCAATACGTCTATTGGCTGAGTATTCCCAATAATCCATACGGAACTGGTTGGGCTTCAGATGCCAACTATGGAATTAAGCTGAAAAATAAAATTGACTATATATTAGAATAAAATTAATGCCGTGACCTTGCGGGTAAAGTATTGCTTTCAGACAAGGGCGGCATTTTTTGCTCTGATTTTTAGATTAGAGTGGCTTCTCTACAGCAATCAATAAAAAATTGCAAACAAATTTGCTTGAGACGAGATTATCTGAAAAGAATATGGTATAATAGGCTGAAATTTTTAACAAGGAAAGTAGAATGGGTATAGACGTTTCAATTATCATTCCAAATTTTAATGGCGAAAAGTATATCGCCAACTGTATCAATAGCCTGCTGGCGCAGTGCTATAATGAATCATTGGAAATTATTGTGGTGGACGATTGTTCATCTGACAAAAGCCTGGAAATTATTAAAAAATTTCATCAGGTTAAACTGATTGAAAATCAGGAAAATTATGGTTTTGCCAAATCGGTGAATCGGGGTATCTGTGCCAGTAAAGGGAAATTTTGTCTCTTACTGAATAATGATGTGGTGGTGGAGCCGGAGTTTGTGCACTTGCTCTATAAACATATTTTAAAACGGCGTAATGCCTTTTCGGTCAGTTCGAAAATGGTGCGTTACTATGAAAGAGATAAGCTAGACGATACCGGGGATTTTTACAATATTTTTGGCTGGGCCTATAAGCGTGGAGACGGTAAGGACATCGAGTCCTATGAAGAATCGACCCAGGTTTTTAGCACCTGCGCGGGAGCAGGTATTTATCGACGATCGGTTTTAAATGAAATTGGTCTGTTTGACGAGTCTTTTTTTGCCTATCTGGAAGATGTTGATCTGTCATATCGGGGTCTGATTAACGGATATTCCAATTATTATGCGCCGGAAGCCGTCTGCTACCATATTGGCAGTGCTACCACTGCTGATGGACAAAAATATAGTCCTTTTAAGGTCAAAATTTCGGCCCGTAACAACGTATATCTGGCCTATAAAAATATGCCGCTTTTGCAGCTGCTTTTAAACAGTCCCTTTTTAATGGTGGGATTTCTGATCAAGTGGGCACGTTTTTCAGCCGGTGGCTATGGCAAACCCTATCTTGAAGGGGTTAAAGAAGGCTTTAAAAATCTTAATCACGTTAATAAAGTGAAATTCAGACCTAAAAATTTGTTGAACTACTTGCGAATTGAAGGTCAGATGATTATGAATTTGCCCAGGCAGGTACTTGTCAAGCTTGGCAAGTAGAATGCTTTCTTTAAAAATCATTGACGTCATGGTATAATATAATGTCTTTGTCTTAGCTAGGATTATTATTGTAGACTAGTGACAATTGACTTTGTTCACGCTTTGATTGTGAAAGGAAGGCTATGGATTTATCAATTATTATTGTTCATTATAAAACGCTTGAGCTAACCTCGGACTGCATTGATTCAGTGCTCAAGAGTAATCTGAAAAATATAGAGACAGAGATAATCTGTATCGATAATGCTTCAAATGATGGCAGTATTGAAAAAATCAAAGAAGCTTTTCCCCAGATTACTGTCATTGAAAACACCGATAACCTGGGCTTTTCTAAAGCCAATAATCAAGGGATTAAAGCTTCCAGTGGTCAATATGTACTGTTGCTTAATTCTGATACGATAGTGGAATTTAATACCCTGAAGCAGTCTTTAGCTTTTATAAAGGATCATAAGCACATCGGTGCCCTGGGCTGCAAGGTTGTCTTAAAGGATGGAAAACTTGATCCGGCCTGTAAACGCAGTTTCCCAACGCCAATGAACGGTATTTATCATCGTCTGCATTTGGATGATGCCTTTCCGGACAGTCATCGCTTTGGCGCTTACAACCTGACCTATGTGGATGAAAATAAAACCTGTTCAGTGGATTGTGTGATGGGTGCCTTTATGCTGCTGCCTAGACGGGTGATTGATGTCGTTGGCCTTCTTGATGAGGATTTTTTTATGTACGGCGAAGATATTGACTGGTGTTATCGCATTAAAGAGGCTGATTATCAGATCATGTATTATCCGGAAGTTCGCATTTTTCATCACAAAAAAGCCAGCGGCATTGGCAAAAGAAATCCTAAAGTCATTGAGGCTTTTTATGATTCCATGGGAATCTTTTATGAAAAACATTATCAGAACAAATACAATGGCTTAACTAAGTGGCTGGTTATCAATGGAACCGCCCTGTTAAAACAGCTGGCATTGTTCAAAAATAATCTGAAGCGATAAGCGAAAAGTTGGGCGAACTACAAACTTCGATAAAAGAATTAAATTGTGTGTGACTTGCATCGTTTCGGATAATAAAGGAGGTTAGAGGGATGATAAAAAGTAATCAACGATTTTTTAATTTCATACTGGTTGTTTTTGATATGCTGGTGATTACCGGATCTCTTTTGCTGGCCTGGTACCTACGCTTCGTTTCACCGTTTTTTACAGACGGCGTTCGGACCATGAATTTTCAGGCTTATATGAGTCTGCTGCTCTTTATTCTGCCCATGTATCTGATTCTGTTTTTAATTGTCGGCCTCTATAAACCCTACCGACGACAGCCCTTTTTAAAGGAATTCAGGGAAATCATCATGGCTAATGTTGTCGGAATAGCCCTGCTGATGTCCATCCTTTTTGCCCAGAAAAGCATCCATTTTTCCAGAATTATGTTGGGGATGTTTTTATTAAGTACGGTATTCTTTATGACCCTGGAACGGGGTGGGATTAGAAAAATCCTTCGAATGGCAAGAGAACGCGGTTTCAATATTAAGTACGTCATTATTGTTGGTGCCGGATCACTGGGCAGTGCTTTTGCGTCAAAAATCATTGGTGATCGGCAGTTAGGCTATAAGATCTCCGGTTACGTTGATGATTATTATCATAAAACGGAGCGAAATGGCATTCCGATTCTGGGCACGACTAAGGAAATGAACGAAATCCTGGAAGAATATCGGGTTGATGAGGTGATTATTGCCCTTCCCAATACCAGCTTCAAGCGGATTGATGAAGTGATTGATATCTGTGAATATCAGGGGATAAAAACCCAGATTATTCCGGATTACTTTCATTTAATCCAAGGAACCAAAGCCTATTTTGACGAGTTGGATGGGATTCCATTGATCAATACCCGTTATATCCCACTTGACAAACCTCTTAATAAATTTATTAAACGACTCGGTGATATTATTTTATCACTGCTGATTCTAATACTGGTTTCACCGATTATGCTTTTGACCGCGATTCTGGTTAAAATCACATCCCCTGGCCCGATTATCTATAAGCAGATCAGAGTGGGGATGGCAAGAAAAGAGTTTTATATCTACAAGTTTCGTTCCATGCGGTGTGATGCCTCGGAACAAACCGGTGATGTGGGCTGGACGACCGAGGATGATCCCCGCAAAACGAAATTCGGAAGCTTTATCAGAAAAACCAGCATTGATGAGCTGCCGCAGTTTTTTAATGTTTTAAAAGGGGATATGAGTATTGTCGGTCCGCGTCCGGAGCGTCCTCATTATGTCAGCCAGTTTAAAGATGAAATTCCCAAGTATATGATCAAGCATCATGTCCGCCCCGGAATTACCGGCTGGGCGCAGGTTAAGGGATGGCGTGGCGATACCTCGATACGTAAGCGGATCGAATGCGATATTGAATACATTGAGAAATGGTCGCTTTGGTTTGATTTAAAAATATTTATCATGACATTTAAAGCAGTGTTTGATAGCGGATATTGATCAGGTGACGAATGTGAATAGAGATCAGCTTTATAAAAAAGTCGCTCTGATAAAACCATTTATTAAAGCGTGTTTAAAAGCTAACTGGAAAAATGTCATAATTGGAGCGGCAATTTTAATTGGATCGCTTTTTTTCCTGGAACCAGATACATCTGTATCAATGATTCCGGTTTTATTGATTTTGGCAATTGGCAGTCTGGTTATTTTCTTTCTGGGAAAAAACAAAGCGGTTAATGCATTACTTGTCATCATCGGTTTTGGTTGCCTGATGGCTGTAATGACACCGATTTTGGACACCCCCGATGAAACCGCTCATTTTTCAAGAGCCATGTATCTGGTTCAGGGCGATTTAAAAGTCCAGGCGGAAGACAGTCAGCTTTTAATTTCGCAGGATTATCAGATCATTAAGAGCGAGCAGGGAGAAACGGTTGTTAATAACGATTTGAGTGTTGCTGACACTTCTCTTAAAATTGTTGAAAGTGATGGTCTTAAGGCGACGAACGCCTATTCCTTTATTTCCTATATTCCCCAGGCTTTGGGCTTGGGAATTGGCCGTTTTTTAAATCTGACCCTGTTGTGGTCTTATTATTTAGGGCGGATTACAAATGTGATAACCTATGCCCTTTTGGCAGCAATTGCTATCCGCTTAACACCGGTTTACAAAAATATTTTTTTTATGATTGCGACCATGCCGATGTCAGTATATCTGGCGGCATCCTATAATCAGGATGCTTTTGGGATGGGGATGATTTTGTTAACCATTGCTTTGTTTTTGTTTTTGTTAAACAAAAAGGATCAATCGATTAACTTTGTGGCGTTAATCATTTTTTCGGCATTTTGTATGTTGATTACTTTATCTAAATTTCCCTATGTCTTACTTGTTTTATTGCTGCCCTTTATACCAGCAAAAAAATTTAAAAAGCCTCAATATTATGCCCTATCATATTTGATGATTCTTTTGACGGCTGCTTTTGCTGTCGTTTGGATGAAATCATATTCATCTATCCCTCATCCCTTTGTGCCGGAGGGGGTAAATATGGGCAAACAGATTGAGCAAATGCTTAATGATCCGATTTTTGCAATCAGAAATTTTGGCGGCAACATGATCAGTCAGCTGACAACCCTGCTGATGCTCTTTACCTTTGGTTGGCTAACTTACGGGTCCAATGCCGCGGCAATCGTCTATTTGATCTTTCTGGGATCGATGATTTTAATGAGCCCCCAGGAAAGAGTCTTTACAAAGTTAGAAAAATGGGGAAGCGGGCTGGTGAGTCTGGGCATTTATACCGCAATTCTACTGTCCATGTATTTGACCTGGACAGCGGTCGGAGAAACCGAAATTAGCGGCCTTCAGGGTCGATATTTTATTGGCATGCTGCCACTGTTGCCAGTGTTTTTAAATATTGGTCCGCCGCTAAAAAAACTTGATACAGCTTATCAGGAGAAAATTGGCCGATTGACAACACAGGTGCCAATTTTGTTTATTTATTTTTCTCTGGCATTAACATTAGTCACATATTATTAAAATGTTTGAAATTATCATTGAGTTTTGCTAAACCCCATCCAGCTTATTAAATCCCAAATGGTTGCCAAAACTGAAGGAGTTATTGTGGAGAAAAAGCAGATACAAAAAACAATTATTATGATTTTCCTTGCGGTTTGCATGGCTGTATTTGCTGAGCTGTTTTTTCAGCTGATTGAAAATAAACTGGGAATGAATCAGCTTTTCAAACCATCAGGTGAGTGGTTTGAAAGTTTAAAGCTGAAGCGAATGCTGGCGATGACGGTACTTTTTGCCGGTGTTTTACTGACGCTGATTGCAAAAAAACGTGATCAAATTCTTGCACAGCTTTATCAAAAGCGTTTTTTAGTGGCTGCAGTTTTCCTTGTTATTTGTGTCATATTTGAACTGAGCGGTTCGTCAATTTTATACTGGCAGTATTATTTTGATCATTCTAAAGCCTACGAAGCCCTTATCGGAGTAGCTAGAGGTGTCCGTGCCGACGAATGGGCTGTTAATACCCCAATGGCTTTATCGCAGTATTTAAATGTTTCGGGGGCCTTCCCTTATTTTAGTGAGACAATTCGGGGAGCATTAACGGATGTTTTTCTGGTTTATGGCCAGCCAGTAAAAAATCTGGCAGTTATTTTCAGACCGT
This sequence comes from Eubacteriaceae bacterium, assembly GCA_030156895.1. Classification (GTDB taxonomy): domain Bacteria; phylum Bacillota; class Clostridia; order Eubacteriales; family Eubacteriaceae; genus Acetobacterium. Next base: position 44,911 of record JASGLP010000016.1, read on the forward strand.
TTCAGTGGGGTTATTTATTTTTAGATTCAGCCAGAGGCTTATCATTTTTTTGGGCTGGTCGTCTGATCGCTTTGTTTATGGTTTCCTTTGAAACTGGTATGATGATCAGTCGAAGTAATAAAAAACTGTCGCTGATTTATGGTGTTTTAATTGCCTGGGCGCCGATTGTTCAATGGTGGTTTGCAGTTAATGGTCTGGTCGAGATGCTGATTTTTGGTCAATTGGCCATTCTTATGACAAAACAATATATTGAGACTAAACAGTATCGATTCAAAATTTTATTTGCACTTGTCTTTTTCATTTCGGCTGGTGCGTATTTGTTTACCTTTTATCCCTCCTGGCAGATTTCACTGGCCTATATTTTGTTATTCTTTTTTATCAGTATTCTGATTGAAAATCGTGGCATCATCCAATTGTATCCAAAAGACTGGTTGCTGCTTTCAGGACTTTTAATGGTTTTTATTGTGGGCGTAGCATTGATCCTGCTTAAATCCTCTGAAACGATCGAGCTGGTAATGGGAACTGTATATCCTGGAAGCCGTTTCGAAACAGGTGGTGGACAGCTTTATCGTTTTTTCCTGTATCCCGGAAACCTGTTTTTTGCGACTTCCCGAGCATTGCCTTATGGGAATTCATCGGAGCTGTCGATGTTTTTCGATTTCTTTCCAATGGGAATGCTTTTATCCCTTTGGATTTTGTTTAAAGAGAAGCAGAAAGACATTTTTTTAAGTCTGTTCTTGATACTTTTATTGGTTCTAAGCAGCTATTGTATCTTTACCTGGCCGGGAATTCTTGCTAAAATCACACTACTCAGCAATATTCAGCCATATCGGGTATCCTTGGCGGTAGGACTGATTAATATTCTTTTATTGATCAGAAGTCTGGCGCTTTTACAAACTGAGCTTTCATGTAAAATGGCAGTTGGAATAGCGGCTGTAATGGCTTTATTTATGGCAATCGGTGCAATGATTATCTATAATGGTTATATCAACACCTTAATGCTTGGAGTGATCTTTTGTGTTCTGGCCATTTCATTTTTTGCGATTTTGTGTTTCAAAAAAGCCATTGGTCAGAATCTGTTATTGGGAATAGTAATGTTTATTGCCTTTGTTGCCGGTATGTTTGTCAATCCTCTGAATCAAGGCTTGGATGTGATTTATGATCAGGATATTTTCGGATTAATTAGTCAAGTTAATGCGGAACAAAATGGCTTGTGGATTGTTGATTCTGAATCCGGTGGAGGATACCCAATTATTAACTTACCAATAATGGCTGGTGCGGCGACTGTTAATTCAACGAATGTGTATCCCGATCTTGAGCGCTGGAGGCTACTTGATCCGGGAGGCAACTATAATGATGTATATAACCGCTATGCGCATATTTCAATGCATTTATGTGATGAAGAAGAAATTAAAGAAAAATTTGTCCTCGATTCAGCCGATTTATTTACCGTTAATCTGACACTTGCAGACCTAAAAACGCTGAACGTAACATATGTTTTGTCTAAAAGAGACTTGTCCGGGCTGAATGGGGCTGAGGTGACTTTAAATCTACTTGGTAGTGAAAACGGCTTTAATTTGTATAAAGTCAATCAATAATGTGAATAACCTGAAAGGAAGACAAATGGAAAAAAGCAGAAAAACAGCGGTATTGATTCCCTGTTACAACGAATCAAAAACCATCAAAAAAGTGGTGGAGGATTATAAAAGGGTGATGCCCCATGCTGATATTTATGTCTATGATAATAATTCGGCGGATGGAACCGATGAAATTGCCCGCCAGGCGGGAGCCATCGTGCGTTATGAGTACCGCCAGGGTAAAGGCAACGTGGTGCGATCCATGTTTCGCGAAATCGATGCTGATTGTTATATTATGACGGATGGCGATGACACCTACCCGGCGGAGTTTGCGCTGGAACTGGAAAAACAGATTTATGAAAACAGAGCCGATATGGCCATCGGGGACAGATTATCATCCACCTACTTTACTGAGAATAAAAGACCTTTTCACAATATCGGAAACGTCCTGGTCAGAAAGCTGATTAACACGCTCTTTAAAGCAAATGTAAAAGATATTATGACTGGATCCCGCGGTTTTACCAAAGAATTTGTAAAGGCTTTTCCGGTAACATCTAAAGGGTTTGAAATTGAAACTGAAATGACCATTTTTGCCCTGGATAATAATATGAAAATTGTTGAAGTCCCCATCGATTATCGGGATCGTCCCGAGGGCAGTGAATCGAAACTAAATACCTATTCGGATGGATTTAAAGTCTTAAAAACAATCGGATCATTGTTTCGGGATACAAAGCCGTATCTATTTTTTTCAATGGTCTCATTGTTTCTGATTGCCATCGGCGCAGCCTTTTTTATCCCGATTGTCAAAACCTATCTGGAAACGGGACTAGTAGATCGTTATCCAACCCTGATTGTCGTAACCAGCTTGTGGGTAATTGCTATTATCTCCTATTTCAGCGGGGTGATTCTGCAGGTGCTTAAAAAACAGCATCGTCATAATTTTGAACGCTACCTGAATATGCTGGAAGAGATTAACAAACAATTAGAGAATCGATAAAATTCAAATGTGATAGCTGATTATTGATCGATTCAAGAATTACTTAAACACTTAAATTAATACGTAGAGTAATAGAGGAGAACGCTTTGAAAGAGAATGAATTGGAACTAACCATATTGATGCCTTGTTTGAATGAGGCAGAAACGCTGGAGATTTGTATCAAAAAAGCCAGTACATTTTTAAAAGAAAACAATGTGTCAGGTGAAGTCCTGATTGCGGATAACGGCAGTAGCGATGGTTCGCAGGAAATTGCAAGGAAAAATGGCGCCAGAGTGGTTGATATTGCTGAAAAAGGTTATGGCAGTGCCTTGCGGGGCGGATGTGATCAGGCTTACGGAAAATATGTGATCATGGGTGATGCTGATGACTCTTATGATTTTCTGAACCTGATGCCATTTCTGCAAAAATTGCGGGAAGGCTATGAACTGGTGATGGGAAACCGTTTCCGTGGTGGCATTGAGAAAGGGGCCATGCCGCCCCTTCATCGTTACCTGGGCAATCCGGTCCTGTCCTTTATTGGTCGCTTGTTTTATCCCAGCGATATTAAGGATTTCCATTGCGGCTTAAGGGGCTATCAGAAAGAATCGATTCAGAGTCTTGATCTGCAAACTACCGGTATGGAATATGCCAGCGAAATGGTTGTCCAGGCGACGCTTCATCAACTGAAAATGATTGAAGTACCAACAACCCTGTCACCAGACGGTCGGTCTCGTCCGCCACATTTACGAAGCTGGCATGACGGCTGGCGTCACCTGAAATTCTTGATGATGTATAGCCCTAACTGGACTTTTTTATATCCGGGTGCTATTTTATCGCTAATCGGCATTCTGATGATGGTGGTAACCGGTCTGGGGTCGGCAACCATCGGCGATGTTCATTTTAGTATTAATACCATGATGTATGGCGCTGCCAGCCTTTTAGTTGGCGTTAATATCATTATGTTTTCGCTCTTTACCAAGGCTTATGCCATCCAGTCGGGATTTATTCCAAATAGTAATCGTTCGTTGGCCAACATCGAAAAATTGACGGTGGAAAAGGGTGTTGTCATTGGTCTTTTGCTGACTTTAGCTGGGATTATTATCACCATTATTGCCTTTGTGATCTGGGGTAACAATTCTTTTGGCAACCTGGAACCGGAAGTGATGACCAAGATTACCATACCGGCTGCGACCCTGATCGCTATGGGTGTTGAAGTGATTTTTGCCAGTTTTTTCCTGGGCATTTTAAAAATTGAAAGAAAATAAAGCCCATGGATAGAAAGATTGTTACTTTGGTGCCAAAATCCAGTCAGTTCAGCCTGAAAGAGTGGCTTGTAAATTACCAGTTTCCACTGATCATTGGCCTTTTGCTCTTGATTCGTTTTGTACTGGTTTTAGGCATGCCGATTTTTGCTCATGCCGGAGCCGGTCATGATGATCGGCTGATGATTGGCTTTGCCGATTCCATTTTGAACGGTGACTGGCTGGGTCAATATTCGGAAATGACTTTAATTAAAGGCGTCATGTTTCCGCTCTTACTGGCTTTTAATCGGTTGGTGGGAATTCCCTATGTTTTGGGTATGACGGCTCTTTATGCAGCCGCCTGTCTGTTTTTTGTTTTTGTCATGAAAGACCTTGTTGCATCAAAAAAGTTTCTGCTGCTGTTATTTGCTTTTCTTTTGTTTAATCCGGTGTCATTTGCCGATGAAACCTTTTTTCGGGTTTACCGCAATAGCATAACAGGTGCCCAGACTCTATTAATTGTTGGCGGAATGTTTGGTCTTTATTTAAACCGAAAAGCCAAACTGAGTCGAATGATTTTTTTTGCGCTGCTAACCGGAATCAGTTTTGCTGCTTTCTGGCTGACCCGGGAAGATGGGATCTGGCTGCTGCCTTTTTTAGTGGTTGCCATTTTAATAACCATTGTTGCCATTATTCTGGAAAACAAAAAAAACTTTGGCCTGATCATCAGACGCGGTCTGATTACTGTGATTCCAATTGTTTTTCTACTTTTAGGAACATGGATTATTTCGGCTGTTAATGCTCATTATTATGGAACTTTCACGACTAACGAATTAAACGCGGATCCCTTTGCTAAAACCATCAAAATGATGTATGCCATTGAGGATCCGGTGGAAGCTGATAATGTTTCAGTGTCCCGGGAAAAGATGGCCATGATGATCGATGTGTCGCCGACTTTACAAAGTATTGAGGATGATATTAGTGAAAGTATGGATCGCTGGTCCTGGTATGATGAAGACGCAGCGGTTCGGGAAGTGGAAGACGGCTGGTTTTTCTGGAGCTTTAGAGAAGCGATCGCTGATGCGGGCTATTATGAAAATCCCCAGATGGCAGCCAGCTTTTATGAAGCTGTTTATGATGAACTATCTGCCGCTGTCGATAGCGGGCAGCTCAGTCAACGTTCCACCATGCCATCAGCTTTGATGTCGCCCTGGCGTTCGGAATATCTGCAGGAATACCCGGTAGCTATTTTAAAAACCGCCTACTATATTGTTAATTATAAAGAAGTGCATAGCAATGTGTTGATGAGTATCGATGATGGGCAGAACGGCATTCGGTTGTTTGAAAAAATCACCGGCAATGTCGCCAATTATCCAAGTGAAGAGCAGGAAACAATCGATCTGATAAAAGCCAGTCTTCTAAATAAGATCACCCTGATTTATAAACTAACCGGCCTGATTTTATTTTTAGCGGCAGGAATCGGCTATCTGAGGCTGTCATGGCTTCTATTGAAGAAAAAGCGCGAGGAAAAACGTTTCGAAATCTGGCTCTTGATGACGGCTATTGCGTTGAGTGTTCTAGTGCTAATTCTGGGTGTTGCCTATACCGATATTTCGGCCTATGTAGCGATTTCCTACTGGTATTTAACCGGCGCCTATCCTTTGATGATTGTTTTTGAGGGCCTGGGAGCTTATATTTTATTCGACTGGTATCGAGAGAGAAGGAAAAAAATTGGAAAAAAGAGAAGAGGAAAATAAATAAGGAGCATTGAATTGTGTCAAATGATAAAATTGCATCGAATGATAAGATGACAAAGTTGCGAAACTATCTCTTCCTGCATGCAAGTCTGCTGTTTTATTCTATTGGAGGGATATTTTCTAAAAAAGCCAGTGGCTACGATTTTTTATCCACTGAGTTTATATTGTTTTATGGTCTATTTTTAATGGTCCTGTTTGTTTATGCCATTCTCTGGCAGCAGATTTTAAAAGTTTTTCCCCTAACTGTGGCCTTTGCCAATAAAGCCATTGTTATCTTATGGGGGATTATCTGGGGATATTGGGTCTTTGGCGAAATTCTACGCTGGGGTATGATTCTGGGAGCTGCGGTGATTGTTGCCGGGATTTATCTGGTGGTCAGCGATGAGTAATTGGATGTATTTTGCTTTGTATCTGGTTTCGGTTCTGGTGGCTTCGCTTTCGCAGGTTATTCTTAAAAAGTCAGCCCTAATGAAATATGAAACACGTATCAAAGAGTATCTAAATCCTTATGTGATTGGCGCTTACGGATTTTTCTTTATCTCAGCCTTTATGACAACCTTGGCTTACAAGGTTGTTCCCTTAACCATTGGGCCAGTCCTTGAGTCAACCGGTTATATCTACATTGGTGTTTTAAGTTTACTTATTTTAAAAGAAAAGCTCAGCCGGCGAAAGATTTTGGGTAATATTTTGATTATTGCAGGAATTTTCATATACGCCTTTATTTAATAAAAGACATTCTGTATTGGATCCAATTTCGATTGATATTCGGTATGGGATGTTTTTTTATTGCAACAATTAAAGCTATATAAATTTTGCAAAATTATATTCAGAGACAATAGTTGCACACACTTTTTGAAAAGTATCATAAAAAGATATTTGCTACAATAGATTTATAAAATTGATTTGTTTAACAGATTTCTTATTTTGAGACTTTGTAAGTGAAATTTATATACGTAAAAATTACGAATGCTAATTAACTGATTTGTTATAGTTATTGTAAGATATCTACTGGTGAAATTCTTAGTAGCACAAGCTATTCTTTGAAATTGGTGAAAAGATAAGAATAATCAAAACTATTAATCCAGTGGAAAATACTTTCAATGCATATAGAAGAGAGGTATTCATGATGGAGGATAGGTTTTGGCTTTTAGAAAATGATGATGACTTGATGTTTGATTTTGAAGTAGAAAATTCGAAAGATTTAATTTTGAAACAAAAAACGGCCATTATCAAACAAATTTTAGAACATGATTGTTTCAGAGAGGGTAGTTTGAAATTGTACGAAAACGTAGCTGTTCAAAATCTGAAATGGACTGGTATTAAAGGTGATAAGGCCACAAGTACGGAACAAATTGATTTAGTCTTATGCAAAGAAGATTCAGTGGAATTATCCATTATATTTCAAAATGATAATTGCTATAACGTACGTAAACCAGTATTGGAAGGAATTCATAATTTAATTCTCAAACCATTGGAAATAGGAAGCGACAATTTTGAGAGGGTGCTATCTTTGGTAGTAAATTATGTGGATAGTATTGCTGAAAATGAAATTCATAATAAGTATTTATTATCAACAATTACTTTTGAGTCAGCGATTAGAAGAAAGACTTGTGGTAATAAGTCAAGCTAATGTTGCAGAATGATTATATAAATTTTGTGTAAAAAGGCATCACTTAATAAACCTAATTAGATTAGGCTTTTAAAAGGAACTACGCATCGATTTATTAATCGATACTATACACTCCTTTCCGATGCATAGAGTTGGTGGTTGCGTAGTAGCACATCCACCATGCGCACGAGTTTTCTTGCGGTAAGAACGAGGGCTCGTTTGTGCTGATGTTTAGGAACTTCATGATACTTTTTGAGATAGTATTCCCGATAAACCGGTTCATTTCGCATGACCGAGCCGGCAGCTTCGACCAGGTAATAACGAAGATAGTGGTTTCCAGTTTTGGTCATGACGGTACGTTCGGATTCAAAGTTGCCGGATTGCTTTCGCTTCCAGTAAAGCCCGGCATACTTGGCAATTTTGGCTTCGTCTTCAAAACGGTCGATCTGTCCCAACTCAGCAAGAATGCCTGCAGCATAAACGGGACCAATACCAGGGATACTCAATAGGGATTTCGATTCCGGTACGGTGGTGATCAGATGCTGAATGGCTTTATCCAATGCCTGGATTTCCTTTTTTAAGGTTCGAATCATCATGGCATAAGAAGCAAGAACAACGTCGACAGAGTCTTGCATCACTTTTCCCAACCGATAGGAGCCTTTAATGGCTTTGGAAATCGACTGGGCAAGTTTATCTGGATCACTGAAGCGACCACGACCTTTTGCCTGTAAAAAGGCGGCCAGATTTTCCAATGGCATGGCGGCTATTTCATCAAGACTCATCGAATCAGTCAGTAAGTCCATCATGGTTGAACCAAAGACGGAAGTATCAATCTCCTTAGTTAACGTATTGCACTTATAGTAGAGATTCTCAAGGAAATGCTGCTTCATTTCGGTAAGCTGACAAATCAACTGATAACGAGAACGGGTTAACCGTTGAAGTGCCATATACTTGGTCCTATGTCAAGATTTAGTTCAAATTAAAATGAGAAATATAACACTGAGATTTTAACCTGCTATTTGTAATTTTTCATTTTGCATTTTAGTAAATAGTTTTTCAAAATTATCCGGCGACATATAATTGCAATGACTGTGAATACGCGTTGTATTATAAAAGGTTTCCAGATACTCAAAGATCAGCCGGTAAGCATGGTTATAATCAAGGATTTTAAAACGATTGAGCCATTCGCGTTTAATGATGGCATGAAAGGATTCGATGCAGGCATTATCCCAGGGAAATGCCTTTTTAGAATAACTACGCTGCATTTTTGCCGTTGCTTTCTGGTATTCTTTTGAAACATACTGACTGCCACGATCACTGTTATGCCGAATTCAGGATAACAGTGACTATGCCGAAGAAAATACTATACCGAGGTTTTTTCTTATCAGTTTTAACTAATCGGTTGTTCCATAATTCTTCGGCATAGTGTTTTGACTAATCAAG
>JASGLP010000062.1 GCA_030156895.1 Eubacteriaceae bacterium
CAGCAGGCGGCGGACGCAGTGACAGCCCTGATTGCCAAGCTGCCTAAAACCGTTACCCTGGAAAATGCTACAGCGGTGGCGGAAGCCAGAACGGCTTATGATGCCTTAACCGGAGACCAGCAAAAGCTGGTGACCAACTTAAGCATCCTGACAGCAGCGGAGGCAAAAATTGCTGAACTCAACAGTGCCGCCAATCAGGCGGCGGCGGATACGGTTAAGGCAAAAATAACGGCCCTGCCGGCCACCGACAAACTGACACTGGTTGACAAATCGACCGTAACGGCAGCCAGAGCGGCTTATACAGCCCTGACGGCGGACCAGCAGAAGCTGGTCACCAATTTAAGCACCCTGACAGCGGCGGAAGCAAAAATTACCGCCCTGGAACAGGCCGTCATTGATCAGGAAAAAGCGGATGCGGTAACCGCGTCAATCACCGCTTTGCCGGCAACGACCGCCATGAGCCTCAGTGATCAGGCCAAGGTGGAAGCAGCCAGAACGGCCTACAATGCCTTAAGCGATGTCCAGAAAAAACTGGTCACCAATTTAAGCACCCTGACGGCGGCGGAAACAAAAATCGCCGAACTGGTTAAAGCCCAGACCAAGACCATTACCATTGACGTGGAACGCTTTACCATCGGTCAGGGCTTCTATGTTGAACCGGTCACCTTAAGCATCACCGACGGCATGACGGCCAGACAGGCCATTGAAAAACAGCTGGGAGCGGATAACCTGGTTGGTGAAGTCGGCTATCTGCGGGCAGTGGTTGGCGCTGATACCGGCAGCGTTGCCATTCCGGATTATATTGTGGATACGCTTGGCGGCGGCGATACCGATACGGCCATGGCCTATGGCCAGAAATACACCGGCAACACCCTTGGTGAATTTGACTACAGTCATGATTCCGGCTGGATGTATCTGGTCAACAATGAAACCCCCAATGTCGGAATGAATGCCTATACCCTTGAAGACGGCGATGTGCTGCGGCTGGCCTTTACCTACTGCGGCTACGGCGAAGATCTGACCGGACTGGAGTATGGCAGCAATAAAGTGCTGGTCAGCATTGCCAACAAGGACAACCTGCTTAAACAGATTGCCGTGGTCAACGGCGACAAGACCGCCTATCTGGAAGACGAAGCGGTTAAAACAGCCTACAACACGGCCATGACGGTGGTCAGCAATATGACGGCGACCCAGAAAGCAACCAACGATGCAGCAAGCGCATTGGCGACCGCGATTGCCGCATTTGTCCCGGACGATGACGATCAGACCCTGGCGGATGCCGTGACAGCCAAAATTGCGGCACTGCCGGCAGTGGACGCGCTGAAGCTCACGAACAAATCCTCCGTGACAGCGGCCAGAGTGGCTTATAACAGCTTAACGGAAACCCAGAAAGCGCTGGTTACCAATTTAAGCACCCTGGTGGCAGCGGAAGCGAAGATTAAAGCGCTTGAAGCGGATGCCCCGGTGGCCATTGACAAAGCGACGGGCATTGAAATGATTGGCTTTGATGAAGGCGTCGATCTGCTTGTGGGAGATCTCAGTGATGATGAAGATGTTCAGGCAGCGGCGCTGAAAGCGGCTGAGGAAAAAGGCCTGACAAACTCTGCGATTCTGGCCCTGTACAACATCAAGCCGGATTTGTCGGTCAAAGATCTGGAAGCCTTCAACAGCGATCCGGATGCGACAGCGGTCCTGACTATTCCAATTCCCAAAGATCAGCAGGGATTTGACAGCTATCTGATTTATCACCTCAAGGAAAACGGGGAAGTGGAATGGCTGACACCAGTTTTATCGGAAGACGGCAAATCGCTGAGTGTTACCGTCAGCCAATTTTCAACCTTTGCCATTGTCGTTGAAGATGACGCGCCGGCGCCTGATCCGGATGTGCCGACAATCAGCTATCAGACCCATGTTCAGAATGTTGGCTGGCAGCGCGAAAAGACCAACGGCGCCTTATCCGGAACGGAAGGCCAGGGTTTAAGGCTGGAAGGTATTCGCATTAATGTTGGCACAGATGACTTGGGTGTTTCCTACCAGACCCAGATTGAAAACATTGGCTGGCAGGAAACGAAATATGACGGCGATTTAAGCGGTACAGAAGGTCAGGGTTTACGACTGGAAGGCATTCGCATCAATTTAACGGGTGACGATGCTGACCAATACGATATTTACTACCGGGTTCATGCCCAGAATTTCGGTTGGATGGATTGGGCCAAAAATGGTCAGGATGCGGGAACGGAAGGCTTTGGCGATCGGCTTGAGGCGATCGAAATCAAGCTGGTTAAAAAAGACGGCGCAGCGCCCGGCGAAACCGCTTGTCCCTTTGCCACCAATAATATCAGTGTTTCCTACCAGACTCAGATTCAGAATGTCGGCTGGCAGGGAACCCGATCTTGTGGTGCCTTAAGCGGTACAGAAGGCCAGGGTTTACGACTGGAAGGCATTAAAATCAATCTGGATACAAGCGGCTATGATGTGGGCGTGACCTATCAGACCCAGATTGAAAATGTTGGCTGGCAGGAAGAAGTATCGAACGGCGATTTAAGCGGAACGGTCGGCCAGAGTTTAAGGCTGGAAGGCATTAAAATAAACCTGACCGGTGAGGATGCCGATCTTTGTGATATTTATTATCAGGTCCATGCGCAGAATGTCGGCTGGATGGGCTGGGCGAAAAACGGTGAAGCGGCCGGAACCGAAGGTTTTGGCTACCGTCTTGAAGGCATCCGCATTGTGGTGGTGCCAAAAGGTCAGGCAGCACCGGGTTCAACGGCGAACGCCTTTACCAGCAGTCATTAAAAAAGTAAGGCGGCGGCAGATTTCTGCCGCCCCATACAAAGAATGTGTTTGTTGAAACATGACCAAATCCGATAATGGGGTTTGGTTGGTGTGAAAATAATAATTCAAGAAGAAGGGGTTAAAAAATGGAAAAAAAATTAGGAAGCGGTTTTAAACTGCTGGCCTTAAGCATCTTGTGTCTGATTTTAACTTTTTTTGGAATCAGCCCGATTTATGCAGCCAGTAGCAGTCAGACCATTGCGGTCAAAGTGGTCTTTGAGATTGAGGACAAGGTTGTTCCCAATTCAAATATCAATGAAGACAGCGAAGAATTTTTAAAAGCGGATTATACGACAAAAATCGTGGCTGCTGATGGCAGCTCTGAGACCCAGGCCTTGATTGACAAAAGCGGCGCCAAGCTGGTATTGATGTCAGGGGCCCTTAGAAATCCTTTGACTTTCAGCGGTGTCGCGACGGATGCTTATGATTTTAGCGCGGCGATTCCGGCTCTTTTAAATCAGTATTATATTGAGTACGACGCCTCGAAAACTGGGGGAAAAACGCTGAGCTACTGGTATGAAGATGAACGTCAGCCGCAAGATGGCGTGGATTTTTCCGCCAACACACCGGCATTTATCAATAACAGCAACGCAAGTTCTTTGTCTAATTCAGAACAGAATGCGCTGATTGCGCAAACGGAAAATTATATTCAGGAGTGTCTGGCATACCGGCTGCCGGCAAACACTTCGGGTCATGATGCGGTCTTTGGAACGACCGGTCAAACCTATGGCTCCTGGCTGATTTTTACCGCCGCAAGAGCAGGTTATACCCCGCATTCCGGTTTTGCAGAAGAATGTATTGCGGCCTTTGAAGAAAAGTACAGTCAATCGGGCAAGCTTGACAGCAGCGGACAACCTTTGAATGAAGGTTTTGATGCCAATGAGGTGGCAAAAGACGTGCTGGCCATTACCGCTATCGGCTACGATGCCCGTGATGTTGGCGGCTACAATCTGATTGAAATGCTGACTAACGGCAAGAATCCGTCGGAAGGCTATTTTGTTGATCAGGTCAGTCAATTGGCCTTGTCATCAGCTAATTATCTGCCGGATCGCGATTTAAGCTACATTCATGAATTGGCCGCCAATGCCTTAAGTGGTTCGGTCAGTCATTCTGATCCATTGATCGATATGTATGTGATGGAGTTTCAGCCGATTGCCGCCTATTACGACCCGAATGCCAAATCCGGGGATGAGTTCTATGATGTCAAACAGGCCATGGAAACGGTTCTGCTGCCATATTTTTCAAGAATTCAGGGTTATACAGGATTGTTTTACAGCGGAATTGATTACAATAATGCCTGGTCCAATGCCCAGAGCTTTATTATGCTTGGCATGAGTGGGGTCAATCTTTTTGATGAGGATTATATTAAAAACGGTTATTCCATGTTTGATCTCCTGCCCGATAAGACCTTATCATTCTCGGCCGATGAAGGGCAGATCGCCAGAGGTTATGAAGCACTGGTGCGTTCATATAAAGGCGAAAATCAGCTTTTTGACTGTCGTGATGTTGCCTCAACTGTGCCGATCACAACGGCTATTTTATCCTTGCCGGATGCGGATGCGATTAATTCAGCCAATAAAGCCACAGTTGAAGCACAGATTGCAGAAATTGATGCGTTGAATACGAAAACAGCTTTAAGTAACGCGCAAAAATCCACCATCGATTGGGCTGCTTATACAGCAGCTGTTGAAAAAGTAAAAACGGTGGCCGATGAGGATCCGGCCGATGATGATCCGGCAGATGAAACACCAACGGTAACTTTTTCGGTCGAAAAATTCTCGCTTGGCCAAGGTTATTATATGGAACCGGTTGAAGTTGCGATTGAAAGCGGGGATACAGGGATTACCTTATTGAATCGTGTCATGGGAGAGGGGAGTCTCCTATGGAAAAGCAACTATCTGGTGGGAATCTATGGTGCTCAGGAAGGAACCGTAAGTGTACCAGAGGCGATTTCGAATATGCCGTCCCATCCCGATTTTGGTCCAGCGCCGACAACGGAGTCGGCCTTGAGTGAGGGCTTGATTGATGCCGGCCGTCTCTCAGAAAAAGACTACAGCCCGATGTCCGGTTGGATGTATTCAGTCAATAACGATTTTCCAGGTTATGGTTTTGATGGTTACACACCTAAGGATGGCGACGTGATCCGGGTGCAGTTTACCCTGTGGGGATACGGCGCAGACCTGGGAGAGGATTTTGAGGGTGGTATGGCACCAATTAATACAGCCAATAAAACCGAGTTAACGAGACTATTAGGTGAAATTAACAGCAGTGGTAAAAAAGCCGTTTATCTGCAGGACAGTGATTTCAAATCAGCATATGAAGCAGCTTTGACTATGATGCAGAATTTTGAAGCGACAGCTAAAAGTGTGAATGAAGCGGTTGAAAATTTAAAAGCCAGTATTCCGGCTGTCGATGATCAGGAATCGGTCAGCTGCACTTATCGTACCCACGTGCAGAATGTGGGTTGGCAAAACTGGGTCAGTGATGGTGCCATGAGCGGAACCTCCGGTCAGGGACTGCGATTGGAAGGGATTGAAATCAAGCTGGATACCCTGGCGGATCTGGGTATTCGTTACAAAACCCATGTTCAGAATATCGGTTGGCAGGACTGGGTCAGTAACGGAAACATGAGTGGCACTGAAGGACTTTCTTATCGTCTGGAAGCCATTCAGATTGAACTGACTGGTGCTGATGCTGACAAGTACGATGTTTATTATCAGGTGCATGCGCAGAATGTTGGCTGGATGGGTTGGGCCAAGAACGGTGGTCAATCCGGAACGGCCGGCTTTGGCTATCGCCTGGAAGGAATCCACATTGTTGTGGTGCCAAAAGGTCAGGCAGCGCCGGGCTCAACCAATAATGCCTTTATCAGTCAATAATGAAATAGAAAAAAAGAAAATATTTAAAAAGATATTGCAATTTCTGATTCCTGGTGCTAAAATTTAATTAGTATCAAAATGATATTTATGCACACTAAAATTAAGTTTGTTAAGAGTGCCGGGAATCAGAGAATTCTATTAGGCCTGGCAGTTAAAGATAACTGCCATAGAGGAATCCAGGTGAAAATCCTGAACAGATGCGCTACCGTGACTGCCGCAAGGCACCAGTCGGGAACTTATTCTTAACAATGGAAGAAAACTGTCCTTTCGCAGAAACGAGGATGGTTTTTTAACAAAGTTCTACAGCATTTCTGGAACTTCTGTCACAGTCTTTTTTGACTTGGATAGAAGTTCTTTTTTTTCGCGAAAAATGAAGCCGTGCGAAGACAGTGACTTTCAACTGAGATTGGAAGCGTGTTTTTGCTTACAAGATCAGTTGAAAGTCACTGTCTTCATAGGGCGAAGCCCGCGGCGAGTGAAGCGAAAGCGAAACGAGTGTGCACGGCTTCATTTTTCGACTTTGTCAGTTTAATGGAAGTTTTAGTAAGATTGGAAGCGTGTTTTTGCTTACAAGATCAGTTGAAAGTCACTGTCTTCATAGGGCGGCCCGCGACAGGAATAATTTTAAAGAAAGGCTATAAAATGCAAAGAAAAAATAAAAGGGCATGGGCAGTCTTGATGCTACTGCTGGTCTTTATTTCCGGTACAAGACTGGCAACTGCCGATGAACCGGCAAGGATTGGCATCAGTACTAAATGTCAGGCTTTGAATCTTGCAACAGATGAATCCCTTGAAGTTAATCCGGGAACAACCGCATACGATCTACTAAATGATTATCTGAAAGAAAAGATCCTCTGGGAGGATGGTCGGGTAACTGGCGTTAGTTGGGATGATTCAAGCAACGCGGGTAGTAATAATTGGGTTTTAAATGGTGACCTTCAGCAGGGATCAAGCTGGCTGCTGCTTTTAAATGGACAGATTCTATCGGAGCAGGCATCAAATTACTGCTTGTATTCAGGCGATCAGTTAAGTCTTGAATTTTCGCTGACCGGTGATGGCTCTGATCTGGATATTGTTCAGAAAGCCGCCGGCGATATGACAGCACTTAATACTTTGATGGCTGATTTGCAGGCTCAGGAAAACTTTTCTTTATATCTTCAGGATCAGAATTTTTGCAATGCCTACAATCAGGCACAGGAAATAATTGAAAAGGGATATGCTTCGCAGGAGATCATTGATCAGCTGGTCATAAAGTTGGGTGAAGCCATTCCGACCATGATCAGCCAGATCAGCTTTGAACAAAAAAGTCTTTCACTATTGGTTAACGAGGCATGTACTCCGTCGATAAACATTGTTGCAGATAATGAGACGGATAGTAATGATGTAGTTTGGACATCTTCGGATGAATCTTTACTGGCAGTTGATGGAAACGGTGTAGTGACAGCTAAATCCTCCGGAACTGTTTTTTTAACTGCCAGTGCCCGTATTGGTCAAGCGCTGGATGTTTGTCAGGTGACGATAACCGCAATTCCGCTGGAAAAAATCAGCTTAAGTCTGTCAGAGCTGTGTTTGGAGCCGGGAGCGCAATATCAGATTGGAATTTCTTTTTATCCGGAAAATACAACCGATGAAAAGCTTGTGACCTGGCAGTCATCAGATGAAGGGATTGTTCAGATTTCTGAAGATGGACAGATTCAAGCCCTGGCAAATGGGACAGCAACCATTACTGCGGCGACGAGTTCGGGGTGCTTAGCTCATTGCCGGATAAAGGTGGACTCGCCAGTAAATTTGGCAGCAGAAATTGAAAGCCGGATTAATACACTGCCGGAAGCAGCAAACTTGTCTTTGCAGGATGAATCTTTGCTTTTGGATATCTGGCAGGAATATCAAAGCGTTTCGCAGGAAACCAAGGCATTGGTAAGCGAACAAGCGGCACAAAAGCTTAATGAACTGACCAATCGTATGACGCAATTAATAAGTAATCAGCAGATTGCAGATGCTTTTATGCAGGCTGTATCGGAATTACCGGATATCAGTGATCTGAATTTAAGGGATGAAAGTGCAATCAACAGCCTGATTGACCAGTATCAAAATATCTTAACAATTGAGCAAGAGACCTTGATTAGTCAGGCCAGTCTGGAAAAACTTGACAATAGCCGGCAGCAGATCATTATGATCAAAAAAATCAATCAACAGCAGGCAAATCGGGTTATGGGTCTGATTGCGGACCTGCCCCTGCAAGCACAGCTTGAGACGGCAGAGGAAGTGGCTTCGGTTAGAACAGAATACGATCTGTTAAGTGATGATCAGAAAGCACAGGTCGAAAATCTACCAAGCCTTGAAATGCTTGAAAACAATTTGTTAGATGAAATTAAGAAGGCTATAAAGGATACCGATCTTGAAGCCTGCTTGAGCAGTGATAAAGCAAGGATTGATTTTATTGAGCTTGCCAAAGCTTTTGATCAGCTGACAGACAGCGAAAGAGAAAAACTTGATGTTACATTGATTGCTCGGATAGATGAACTTAAAAACAGGATCAAAACAAAGGCTGATAGTGATATTATTTTTGATTTACCCTTTAATATTGAAGCGGACAGCGAGCAGCTGATTGTAACGGATGAGATGCTTGCGGCGATTAATCAGAAGCTGAGTGAAAAAGGTGAAGAAGAAGCCCAGTATTTACGGCTTTATCAGATTTCTTTCAGTGATTTGTATCGGTATGGAGAAAGGGTCGAACTGACAGAACCCCTAAAAGTGAGCATTTCGTTAACGCCTGAAGAATCAGCGGATTTAGACTATTTGGGGATTACTGTTTCAGAAGATGGCGGCATTAGTGTATGTGAGAATACTCAAGAAATGGAAAACGCCATCAGTTTTGAAGTCATAAATCCTGTTTACATCGGAATTATTGGTAAAAGTAGAGTAATTCAGACATCAGCGATAACGGTTGATCAGAAGATAAATGCGGAAGTTCAACAGGCCTATAATGAAACGGCTGCCTATATGATGGTGGCGGCAGCCCAACCGACGATTCAAAGTGGACTGTGGGAATCAGTCTGTTTTGCCAGAAGTGGCGTTGCCGTTCCGGAAGGCTACTATGATACTTTTTACAACAATGTGCTGGCGGAAGTAGCGGAAGGTGATGGCAGCATATCAGGGGATCGAACCAATACCGATTATTCAAAAACGATTCTGGCATTGACGGCTATTGGAAAAGATCCGACGAATGTTGGTGGCTATAATTTGCTGGCAAAATTATCAAACTTTGAAAAAATTCAGAAAGGTGGCATGATGGCCTATGTCTGGGCATTGATTGCGCTCGATTCGGGTGATTACGAAATTCCGGTAACGGAGTCAGGAACCCAGACAAGTCGTGACCTATTAATCCAGACAATTCTTGACCGGGAAGTTGTGGCAGCGAATGGTACAAGAGGCGGTTTTTCTTTGTATTACAACTCGTCGGATGCGACGCCGGATACTGATGTGACCGCAATGACCCTGCAGGCACTGGCTAAATACAAGGATCGGGAAGAGGTGAAGCCGGTTATTGACCGAGCTCTGACGGTTCTTTCAGGACTGCAGAACGATAATGGCAGCTATGGGACTTTTGGCGCTCCGGAAACGTCGGAAAGCACATCACAGGTTATCCTGGCCTTAACATCCCTTGGTATTGATCCGGCCGAAGACACACGCTTTATTAAAGGTGACAACTGGCTCTTATCCGATCTGATGTCTTATTATGTCGATGGCGGCGGCTTTATGCACATAAAAGCGGGTGGTGAGAGCAATGGTGGTGCGGCACCTGGAGCGGTTAACGGTATGGCATCCTATCAGGCGTCACAGGCAATTATTGCCTATCAGCGGTTTTTATCGGGAAAGACATGGATTTTTGACATCACGGATGGATTTTCGCCAGTTATTAATAATCAGATATCGATGGATGATTTGAAAGATCGTTATGATAATGCTTATAACAAGGGCAGTTCGGCCGCTAGCGCTGCTGGTTCATCGGCCGGCGGCTCAGCTGGCGGCGGTAGTGTAGCGGCGACGAGTGCCGGTGGCGGTGTGGTTAAGGCGGCGGACACTAGTTCTGCGCCATGGTCCTTTGAAGGGGAACTTTTATCCGCCCAGGAATTGGATGCGGATAGTCCTTCTGAATCCCAAATCTTTAATCGCGAGAATCGGGCGGCAATGATTGGTGGTGGTATTGTGATTGCACTTGCAGCCACAGTCGTAATAATCGTGTTTCTCAAGAAAAAATCAGGAAGACCGGTTGGCTCATGAAACAAAAAGTCATTTTAGGATTGGTGCTGCTGGTCATGATTATGTCAATCGGGATGGGAATCGTTTTTCTTGATGATCGAAAATACCTGCTGATCTCTCTAGTCGTGCTATTACTGGGGATGATTCCCTTTGTTACTTCTTTTGAAAGACGCAAACCTCAGGCCAGGGAAGTCGTTTTACTGGCTGTAATGGCGGCAATTGTCGCGGCGGGCAATCTGTTTTTTTACATGACAGCCCCCTTTCAGGCCGGAACGGCATTGGTTATTATTGCCGGTATCTGCCTGGGGCCGGAACAGGGATTTTTGGTTGGTGCGATTGCCAGATTTTCGGTAAATCTGTTTTCTGGTCAGGGACCATGGACACCCTGGCAGATGTTTTGCTGGGGACTGCTTGGTTTGTTGGCGGGATTGTGCTTTAACCGGGAAGATGCGGTTGTTAAAAAAGAATTTGAATTCAAATGGATAATGGGACCGGTGATAACGGTTTTTGCGGCTATTGCAGCAGCTTTGGTATTTCATCTTGCTTCCGGCAGCACAGAAACTTTTCTGGGTTGGAAACTGTATGGATTTGGCTTTATGGGGCTTTTGATTGGTTTAGTATTTCAGCGCAACCGTCTGCCGACTGATCGGATTACGATAGGGATATTTTCTTTTTTAACGACATTTATTGTTTATGGCGGGATCATGAATATTGCGGCATTGGTGATGGCAACGGGTGTATCGGGGTCAGGAATGGCAATGGATTGGGATTCAATGAAAATCCTTTATATCAGCGGGGTTCCCTATGACGCGGTTCATGCCCTCGCCGCGGCAGTTTTTGGCATGCTTTTGGGGCCGCCGATGATTGAAAAGCTGGACCGGGTTAAATTAAAATATGGCTTATATCAGTTTGACAAGGGTTGTAAGTTTTAATAAGCCGTCGGATATGGCGGCCGGTTTTTAAGAATTATAAAAGGAGAAAAAATGGAAAAAAGGAAGGCTTGCTTAATTGGATTAATCGCAGTAATGATGCTTTTGGTATTATTGACCGGTTGTGATCAGGTGTCGAGCCAGGCGCGTTCTGATACAGATCGCGTGACAGAACTGGCGGATGAAAATGAAATTCCTGAAGACGGTATTATTACAGCAGCACAGTTTCAATCGATTGCCGGCAAAGACCGGACAGTTGTTTTTAAGGGCACAAGTCCTGAGGGAATCGAATATGAATGGGTATTCAACGGCCAGAACATCAAAAACCCGGTCGATCAGAATCTGAAAGTCGAATTCACGTTAGCGGGGGAAAACCTTGACAGTATCAAGGCGGCCGCCGCAGGCGCACCGTATGGATTAGGCCTTAAGCTGAGTGACAGTCAGGGGCTGATTACGGTACCTGAACTGAATATTAAGCTTACTGAAAAATGGGATGCGGATTCCGGATTTTTGTGTAAGCAGGTTAATGGAAATTTAGGCAAGCTAAGTGAAGTCACAGTGGACAACTCGGGTGAGACTACAAAACTTTCAACAAAAGTAATCGAAACGGGCGATGATTATTATATTGTTGCAGGAAAAACGACCACCACTGCTGTTGAAGGCGCGCAGTCCGGCCAGGCAGATCAGGCGACAGTGAGTGATGGCAGCGGGCAATCGTCCGATTCCAATAGTCAGCAGACGACGTCACAAGGGGGTTATTGTACGATTTCAATTAGTTGTGCAACAATTCTAAACAATATGGATAATCTGACGGCGGGGAAAGAAAGTTTTGTGCCATCAAACGGCTGGATTCTTTATGCGACTGAGGTTGAGTTTACCGCAGGTGAGTCCGTTCATGATGTGCTCAAACGAGCTTGTCAGGCCTATGGCATTCATATGGAATCCAGTTTTACACCAGCCTATAATTCGGCCTACGTTGAGGGGATCAATCAGCTTTATGAATTTGACTGCGGCGAGCTTTCCGGTTGGATGTACAATGTCAATGGCTGGTTCCCTAACTATGGTTGCAGTCAGTATACGGTTGCAGACGGCGATGTGATTAATTGGGTATACACCTGTGATTTGGGCAAGGATGTGGGAGATAACAGCATGTGGTAGAAGTTTGAGTGGTCTGTGGATTGAAGGGAGGAAAAAGCTTGGAAGACGAATTCTCCGGTTTTCATCCGGTTATTAATTTTTTATACTTTTTATTTGTTCTGATTGTCAGTATGTTTTTCACGCATCCGGTGATTCTTGCAATCATGCTTTTTTCAGGGATGGTTTATTCGACTTATCTGAATGGGTGGAAGAAAACGCTAAAGTTTAATTTTCTGTTTATGCTGCCAATGCTCGTGATCGTTGCACTGATTAATCCGATGTTCAACCATGCCGGTGTAACGATTCTATTTTATCTGGATAATGGCAATCCAATTACCCTGGAATCAATTGTTTATGGAGTGATTCTGGCGGTGATGCTGATGACAGTCATTACCTGGTTTTCCTGCTACAATCGAATTATGACCTCTGATAAATTTATCTATCTTTTTGGCAGAGTCATTCCGGCACTTTCGCTGATTTTGTCAATGGTGCTGCGTCTGGTTCCTAAATTTAAGGCGCAGCTGAAAGTGATCACAGACGGGCAGAAATGTATCGGTCGCGATCCGGGGAGCGGGAATATTATACAAAGGGCGAAAAATGGTATTCATATTTTATCGATCATGATTACCTGGTCACTGGAAAATGCCATTGATACGGCAGACAGTATGAAAGCCAGAGGTTACGGTTTGAAGGGGCGAAGTGCTTTTTCAATTTATCGCTTTGACAAACGGGATGGTGGCATAATGGCTTTGATGCTGATGCTGGCTATGTTGTTTGCTTATGGTATTTATATGGGCAATGGATTCGCCCAGTATAATCCGGTTATTGTTATCAATGGACTGTCCCCGCTGACTCTTTCCAGTCTTATAACTTTTGGCAGTGCCTTGGTTTTTGCCTGGTTACCATTGCTTATAAATATATATTATCGTTTAAAATGGAAATATTTTATGCGGATGCTTTCAGAACAAAAGGCGGTTTCCAAATTACATGTAAACAGAAAGGAGGCCCTGGCAATTGACAGAAATTGCTGAAATATATGGCAGAAATAAAGGTATCGAATTTTGAGTTTTATTATCCGGAGGCAACAAATCCGGCTTTGAAAAATATTAATATGAGTGTTGAGGATGGTGATTTTGTTGTAATTTGCGGGAAAAGTGGTTCCGGAAAAACAAGTCTGCTCAGACAGTTTAAACCGGTTTTAGCGCCCTTTGGCAAAACCGCTGGTGAAATAAGAATAAATGGGAAATTAATCTCTACCCTTAGCCAACGCGAACAAAGTGAAAAAATCGGCTATGTGCTGCAAAATCCCGATAATCAGATTGTGACCGACAAGGTTTGGCACGAGCTGGCATTCGGGCTGGAAAGTCTGGGCTATGATTCCAGCACCATTCGGCTGCGGGTTGCGGAAATGGCTTCATATTTCGGCATTCAGAGATGGTTTAATAAAAGTGTCAACGAATTATCAGGTGGACAAAAACAGCTTTTGAATCTGGCTTCAATTATGGCTATGCATCCGGAGGTGCTGATTCTCGATGAACCAACGTCACAGCTTGATCCCATTGCCGCTTCGGATTTTATTGAGACCATCAGGAAAATCAATCGTGATCTGGGCACCATTATCATCATGACGGAACATCGTTTGGAGGATGTGATTCCGGCTGCTGATAAGGTTTTTGTGATGGATCAGGGTTGTATAATTGCCAACGGTCCCCCGACGGAAATTGGTCAAAAATTAAAAAGCGATCAGCATGAAATGTTTTTGTCAATGCCGACACCGATGCAGATATATGCAGGTGTAGAATCAGTCCTACCCTGTCCGCTGACTGTTCGGGAAGGTCGGAAATGGATCAGCAAAGTCGTTGATAGGCCGGATCAAATTGAAATTATTGCGGAAAAAGAACCAAATAAAGAAACTGAGATCGCCATCGAAATGAAGGATGTCTGGTTTCGTTATGAACGAACCGAGCCGGATGTCGTAAAAGATCTGAATCTGAAAGTTGAAAAAGGAATTTTTTACTGTATTGTCGGTGGCAACGGGACTGGAAAAACCACAACCATCTCATTGATCTCCCGATTGAACAAGCCTTATCGTGGTAAAGTAAGTATTTTTAATAAAGCAGTTCAGAAATATTCGGGAACAGAATTATTCGATGAATGCCTGGGTGTGCTGCCGCAGAATCCGCAAAGTTTATTTATTGGGAAGACCGTTGAGTATGAGCTTTTGGAGGCGCTGGGTAAAAAAAAGAAAAACAAGGCTGAAGCCACTGAGCCCCTGGAAGTGATTAAGAAAATGGCGGCAGTGTTGGAAATTGATCATTTAATGAAACAGCATCCTTATGATTTAAGTGGTGGTGAACAGCAGCGGCTGGCTTTAGCTAAAATCATGCTCTTAAAACCACGGATTTTATTGCTGGATGAACCGACAAAGGGGTTGGATAATCATTTTAAACAGGATTTTGGAACCCTTCTAAAAAGATTGCAGCAACATGGTATGACAATTTTGATGGTGTCACATGATATCGAATTCTGTGCCCAGTTTGGAGATCGCTGTGGTTTATTCTTTGAAGGCAGCATTGTCAGCAGTAATACACCCAGAGCCTTTTTTTCGGGAAACTCTTTCTATACAACGGCGGCAAATCGGATGACGCGACATCTTTTTAATAATGCAATAACCGTGAAGGACGTGATTCAATGTTACCAGATGAATCGTTAGATCAATTTTTGGATGATTTTTTACAGAAAAAGGATAGCTTCAAAACAACGGCAATTGAACTTAGGAAAAAAGACGAAACGATGACTGAAGAATTTGATGACTATAAAATTCAAGGTGATGGGAAGCTAAAAAAACGTACTTGGCTGGCAATCCTGTTGATTGTAGTGTTTATTCCCCTGACGATTTTTATTGGCATTTATCGAGGTGATCGTGATTATTATTTAATTGCGATGATAATCGTGATGTATTCTTTTATTCCCTTTATTTTAAGATTCGAAGGGCGCAGGCCTCAGGC
>JASGLP010000017.1 GCA_030156895.1 Eubacteriaceae bacterium
GAAAACAGGGGGTCATTGTTTTTTTATTTGAAAAAACTTCGAAAACCCTGTAAATATAGGTTTTATAAAAAAATAGGGGTGTTTTACTTGACACTACCGGCGAATATAGTGCTGAGCGTGGAAATCTAAACTATGTTCTGGTAGATGGATCAGGTAATCCTATTGGCTCAGTTCAATCTATTTCAGGATACAATCTCGGAGAATCTGATCCAATTGTCAGTGGAAATACCGCTACCTGGTGTACCCATGAAAATGGAGAAATTCATTTTTATTCCCTTCCTGTATCAGGTTCAATAAATACCGACGTAACGTCTTTTGCAACTGATCTCGCATCTGGTCAAAGTATAAATACACCGATCACATTATCAGCAAGTGCTTCAGGTACTGGTGTGCTAAGATTTGAGTTTACTTATACTCAGGATGATTCAACAATAGTTATTCAGGACTATTCAGAATTAAATACAGTAACGTTTATTCCGAGTCAGCCGGGTAACTACACGCTGGGTGTAAATGTGATGGATGGAAATGGAAATATTGCAACCAAAACAATAGAAGATTTCTTGATTATTGGTGATACGAGTAATTTACCGTCCCTTAATTATCGAACTCACGTTGAAAATGTCGGGTGGCAGGATTTTGTCACTAGCGGTCAAATGTCTGGGACATCAGGTCGCGGTTTGCGTTTAGAAGGTATCGAAATAAAAATTGATAATTCCCAAAATGCTCTCGGTATTAAATACACTACTCATGTTCAAAATATCGGTTGGCAGGATATGGTTGAAAATGGAAACTTAAGCGGGACATCGGGACTTGGCCTGAGGCTTGAAGCTATTCAGATTCAATTAACTGGCTTGGATGCTGACCAATTTGATATTTATTATCGAGTCCATGCCCAGAACGTTGGTTGGATGGGATGGGCTAAAAATGGTGCACAAGCCGGAACTGCTGGTTACGGATATCGACTGGAAGGGATTGAAATACAAATTGTAGAGAAGGGCACCGAGGCGCCTGGTAATACTACAAATGCATTTATTGAAAAGGTTAATTGAATGATTAAAAAAACGGTCTGGATATTGATCTTTAGATAGATGGTTTTAACTCATTAAGATAGCTTATTGAGTCTATGACAAACTAAACCCAAAAATATAAAGGCGATTCGAGCTTAGAAAGGTTCGGATCGCCTTTTATTGCCATTCGGCTTATGAATTGTCACATTATTTGTAGCAGTTTGTTGTGTTGTTTAATACCCTATTTACTTGTTAGAATTTAACAGCCATGATAAAATACAAAATTAAATAGAGCTTGACTTTAATTAGAAAGAGATGTGAAGAAATGGTCGAATTGTTTGAGCTGATGTTTGAACTGTCAAAAGCGACAGATCTAGTCAGCCCCAGACTGAATCGTCACCAGCATCAGGTCGGATTTATTGCTTATTGTCTCGGTGAGCAGCTGGGATACTCAAAGCAACAATTAAGTAATCTGGGGATGGCTGGAATACTGCATGATATTGGTGGTCTTAGCCTGCAGGAGCGTATTAATGTACTAAAATTTGACGCGATTCATCCTCATCGGCATGCCCGTATTGGCTGGCACTTGCTAAAAGAGAATACCTATCTCACAGAAATTGCAGAAATTATCAAATTTCATCATGTCGACTGGCAAAACGGCGACGGCCTTGTATTTAATGGTGAAGCGGTGCCCCTGGACAGTCACTTGCTTCATCTGGCTGATCGAATTTCCACGTCGCTTAATTCAAACGAAAATCTACTCAATCAGGCTGATAAAATCGCGAAAAAAATAGCTGCGACTTCTGGTCAGAAATTTAATCCCGATTTTGTGGAAGCATTTATGGAGATGGTGAAATATGATTGCTTTTGGTTTGACCTTGAATCGATCATGAAAGGGAAAAATCTTTACCGAAAGTTTACGGATTTAACGAAAATTGAAATTGATCTGGATGGTTTGCTTGATATTTCTCGACTTTTTCAAGAGTTATCGACTTTAGAAGTCCTTTTACCGCGGTTCACAGTGTTGGGGTTGCGGTTGTCGGATCGGAAATCGGGAAAATGTGGGGTCTGGATCAAGAAACCTGTCAGAAAATTAAAATTGCCGGCTATCTGCATGACCTGGGAAAACTGGCGATCCCCAATGATTTATTGGAAAAACCTGCTCAGTTGTCAGATCGGGAGTTTGCCATGGTCAAGTCGCATGTTTATGAAACCTTTATCCTTCTGGATCAGGTGTCAGGGATGGAAGAAATAAATGCGATCGCTTCCCTCCATCATGAAAAATTGGATGGCAGCGGCTATCCCTTTAAACTGACAGCCTGCCAGTTAAATACGGAAGCAAGGATTCTGGCGATTGCGGATATTTTTACTGCTTTAACCGAAAATCGCCCTTATCGCAAAGGCATGGACAGAGAAGCTGTTAAAGCGATTTTTCGAGAATTAAAGAAGGATAATAAACTGGATCCTGAGATCTTAAGCCTGGTTGACCAAAACTACCTGGAACTGGAAGGGGTGCGGATTTCGGGACAAACCACAGCGCGGGAACACTATCAGCAGCTCAAAATTAAAATGGCTGAATTCAGCCAACATACTGAACCTGATTTCGGCCGTTCTCTTTAGCCTGATATAAGGCAGTGTCGGCATCCTGGATAAGCTGATCAGCACTTGTTTCCGGCGATGGTATTGTACAGGACACGCCCATACTGACTGTGACACAGTTTTTTACAAGTGACTGGCAATGAGGAATGGCTTCCGCTTCAATTTCTAACAGCAGCATATTAGCGGTTTTAAGAGCCTCTTCTTTGGCGCTTTCGGGCAGCAGGATTACAAATTCTTCACCACCATAACGAAAGGCCATATCGGTGGAACGCCCCAGAGAACCATCAAGAATCTGGGCAATAAGATAGAGACATCGGTCACCGGCCAGATGACCATAGCTATCATTGTAGTTTTTAAAATAATCAACATCGATAAAAATAAGTGAAATTGGATGACGGTGCCTTAAGCAGCGCTGCCATTCAGTCTGGATGCTTTCATTATATTGTCGGCGGTTCCACAGGCCGGTCAATGGGTCGCGCAGTGACAGTTTTTCCAGTGCCAGCTTTTGCTCTTCAATCTTTTGTTTTGATAGCCACAAATCACGTGTGCGCTCATTGACCAGCTCATCCAGATTGCTGTTGATGCGGGAAAGCTCTGTTGCCATTTCGGTTTTTTTGGTCAGCGAGTCAGAATATTTTTTGGCCAAGACCAGCGAATAACTGAGCACAAAAACCAGCTGCCCCATGGAACTGTTGGTTTCATTTTGAAAAATAACTTTAAGAATTGGCGGCCACCAGGGACTGTTAGCCACGACACTTAAGGAAACAATATCTAAGAAACTGGTGAAAAGAAACATGGAACCGCCAAAAATAATCAGCAGATTATCATTTGTGTCAGAATTTTTTAGAACAATGATAAAACGTGTCAGCATATATAGAATCAGAAAGAAGCAGTAAAGCTGAAAAATGGTGTTAACGGCGGTAAAGATTTGCGGCGGAATGACTAAAATGACCAGAGCGTAAATAACCCCCATAGCTTTAGTTAAATGAATGATCTTCTGATGGAAATGGACCGGCAGGACGCGTTCAAGAAACAGCAGGATGAGTGGCGGACTGAGATAAAATAGCAGTGACTGGAACTTTCGGGCGATCATAAAATCGATATTTTGGAAGAGACTGTAAAAATAGGAAGCCCCCACCATGGAGGTGCGCAGCGCAATCATGACACAAAAAAGACCGAAGTAGAGAGCTGCCAGGTCTTTTTTGCGAAAGAAAAAAAGTGCCAAATGATAAAATCCCATGATTAAGAGGGCGCCAAAAAGAAAGAGTGAAAAAGCCAGTTCTTTTTCACGGGCTTGGAGGATCAGGTTGGAATTGCCAATTTCTATGGGGCTGAGCATGCCGCCGCTGGACATGTAAAAATTGGCGACCTGTAGCGTAATCTGATTTTGGCCCTGGTGAACATCAAAAAAGGCGATTTGGGGCAGATACTGGGGAACCATGCTGTCACGGCTTGTGCCCAGTTGACCGGCGGATGCCACCAGTGTTTCGTTGATATACAGGTTGTAAGCGGTTCTAACCTTGGGGATTTTAATTCCTAAAACGCCACTTTCAGGACTTGAAAAAATTAAGTGATAGGTCGCAACGCCAGAACCGGGGAGTTGACGCCCATCCACCACATACTTATTCCAGGAAGAGGGAAAATAAAAACTGCCACTTTGCTGTCCCTGGCTGATTTCGTCTGGTTTCAAGAGCTGATCCCAATAAAAATCCCACTCTCCAGAAAAGGCAACGACTGAGGAAAACAGGTCGCTCTCGGAAAGATCAAGCATTCCTTGTTGGGCTTCGGCAGGATCCGCTGCGCCAACGTAGTAACAGAGCGGTCCAAGCAAAGCAGTGCTTAGGATTAATAAAATTAATAGTAGTTTTTTCATAGTGACCTTCAACATTTGTAAAAAATGAATAACAAATCAAGACAATGAATAAATAAACTTGAACGCAATTAAATCACTATTAATGTAACCGATATCTTAAAAAAAATCAAGGATTATCTATGAAAAATTTTTCCAAA
Organism: Eubacteriaceae bacterium; assembly: GCA_030156895.1. GTDB lineage: Bacteria > Bacillota > Clostridia > Eubacteriales > Eubacteriaceae > Acetobacterium. The sequence continues at coordinate 4,617 of JASGLP010000017.1, forward strand.
AATGAATGAACTTTAAAGCGTTAAAGTTATATATCCCAGTTAATGGAATCGTCCTTAACATCTTTATTAGGTTTTCCACCGGAGAAATGCAGTTCCATATTTTTGATACTGACTTTGGTGTCTTCGGGAACTGATTTGGTGATAAAAACATTACTGCCAATTACGACACCTTTACCGATGACTGTTTCACCGCCCAGAATTGATGCGCCGGAATAAACGGTCACTTCATCCTCCAAACAGGGATGGCGTCTGACACCCCGCAGTTTTTGTCCGCCACGGGTGGATAAAGCGCCCAGAGTAACGCCCTGATAAATTTTTACGTGCTCACCGATCACAGCTGTCTCGCCAATTACCACCCCGGTTCCATGGTCGATGAAAAAATATTTGCCAATCGTGGCGCCGGGATGAATATCGATGCCGGTAATATTATGGGCATATTCACTCATGATTCGGGGAATCATTGGAACCGACAGCTTATAGAGTTCATGGGCCAGGCGGTGAATGGAGACGGCAAAGACCCCGGGATAGCAGAAAATGACTTCATCCTTACTTTGGGCAGCGGGATCACCGTCAAAGGCGGCCTGGACATCAGTTGCCAGATACGATCTGATTTCCGGAATCTTTTTCATAAAGGCACAGCAGAGACCTTCGGCAACAGACTGGCAGTCAGAGTTGTTGCCGTTTTTATTAATACAGGCATTATGTTTAAGTGTCAGGGTAATCTGCTCGGTCATTTTTTCAGTAATTGAAACCGTCAGTTCACTGATATGATAGTCCTGAATTTCTTTTCTGAAATGCGTATCTGAAAAATAGCTGGGGAAAACCAGCTGACGCAAAAGTTTTGTGGTTTCTATAATAACAGAACGATTGGGAATATAGCCTTGTTCATAGGGGGCGATTCGTTCTTCCTTATCATAGCTTTTGGATATTAGTGAAACCAGATTATCAATTTTGTTTTTAAATTCATTTGTCATGGTAGTTTTCCTTTTCGTTTTTCTTCCTATTATAGCTTATCCATTTATTGAAAACAAGAAAGGTAAGTGCCACACTTGGCAGGCAATTGAAGCAGCTCTTTTCAGCGGGTTATTTCACAACTGAATAATTGTCTAAAGGTTTCTTAAAATAAGGATCAGCGTCGACACTTCTAAAAAAAGCGATGCTTTTAAAAGCTAAATCGTTCAGGAAGACGGGGATGTTGCTTTTAAACGCAGTAGCAAGTATAATTATTTTGTAGATTTGCAATAAATTATATTTTCTGAGCGTTAAGCTATAAAGTGCTAAGGTATAAAAGGAGAACAATTGTGATTAAAAAATATTTTGCGGTAACGCTGGTAATGCTGCTGTTACTGATGTCAGTGCCGGTATCGGCAATGGCTCAGGAGACGCTGCAGGTTAACAGTTTGAACGAAATGGCAACTCTTGATGTTTTATCCGGCAGTGATCGTCAGGTGGTGGTTGTCTATAACGACAAAAAGGATAATAACATCCAGACCCTTGCGTTATCATCCGAGGAAATTATTGGCGGGCAATCGATTTCCAGTCGGGTGGATGTTATTGAAGTAGCGGCTGATGTCGATATTGAGGCGTTTTTAAATGAGTTGAGAAACCAGCCAAATGTTCTGGCGGCAGACATTAATCAAACTTATGAAAAATCATCATTGTCGAATGATACTTACATACAAAGTGGAGAAGCCTGGCAGTTTACCGGTATTGGACAAGATGAGACCTGGGATCAGGTTGATAACGCTGAAGCGGTAGTCGTTGCGGTTCTTGATACAGGCCTCAATACAGGTCATCCGGATTTAATTGGCAGAACTGTGTTGGGCTATGATTATATAGTCGGCAGTAATCATGTAATCGACCGAGACAGAGATGAAGGTCATGGTACCATGGTCAGCGGTTGCATTGTGGCGACGGCCAATAATGGAATCGGGATTGCGGGGGTTGCGGGAACGGCAAATATTAAGGTCGCGCCATTTTGTATCGGTGATGGCGATTTTTCCGATGCGACGATTGTGGCTGCTCTGATGGATGCGGCGGATCGTCCTGATATCGATGTGATCAACATGAGTTATGGTGGCTATTATACTTCCAGGACCGAACAAACTGCTATCAATTACGCTCTGGCAAAGGGGAAAATTTTAGTGGCGTCTTCCGGCAACGAAGGCAGCGATAAAGAGGCAGGACAGTATTCCTATCCGGCCTCCTATGATGGCGTGATCTCTGTTGGGGCAACTGATCAAAATCAGGAGCTAGCCTACTTTTCTCAATACAATGACCGGGTTGATCTGGTGGCTCCGGGCGAAAATATTGTTACAACTGAAAAATCTGGTGGCTATACTTATACTGACGGGACATCTTTTTCGGCACCAATCGTTGCAGGAGCCTGTGCGGTGCTTTTGGCTGAGAATGATCGCTTAACTGCGATAGAAGCCGAGAATGTTTTAAAAGAAACTGCCCTTGATCTGGGTCAGTCTGGCAAGGATAACGATTACGGTTACGGCTTGCTGCAGCTTGATCAGGCGCTTGAAAAGGTAAAAAACGGCGGAACGGATATGCCAGATGACCTTCTCGATGTCAATTATCGAACCCACGTTCAAAATGTGGGTTGGCAGGAATATGTCTCCAATGGAAAAATGAGCGGTACCGCAAATCAGGGGCTGCGTCTTGAAGGACTTGAAATTCAACTTGGCGATTCCGATTACGATTTAGGTATTGCCTACACCACCCATGTAGAAAATATCGGTTGGCAGGATTATGTCTATAATGGCGCATTGAGCGGGACACAAGACCAGGGTTTGCGGCTGGAAGCCGTGAGGATTAAGCTGGTTGGAGCGGATGCGGATTTATTTGATGTCTATTATCGGGTTCATGCCCAGAATGTCGGTTGGATGGGCTGGGCGAAAAATGGTGCAGATTCAGGAACATCGGGTTTGGGTTACCGTCTGGAAGGAATCGAAATTATGGTTGTCCCGGCGGGTAGCTGGGTTCCGGATAACACTGATAGCGCGTTTTTGGAAAGTTAACAAAAGAGCCATCGCTTTGATGGCTCTTTTTTAGTCAAATGGCTAAAGATTTCCACCAAAATGCCGATAGCATCAAATGAAGAGTCGATTAGATTATGATAAAAATTGCGAATTTGTCTAAGTGATGCAATAAAACAGGACCTTTGAGCGTTAAATTTTTAAGAGTATAGTAGAAAAGTTGTTGGGAAGAGAGGAATCAATGAAAAAAGCGGCTATTTTAACAGGAATTCTGTTGGGGATAATGATATTGGCGACACCTGTCATGGCGGAGGAAAATGAACAGGCGGTGACAAGTAGCACAGGTGATATCCAGGTCACTTATCATACTCATATTCAGAATATTGGATGGGAATGGAATTGGGCCAGCGACGGTAATACATCTGGAACCTTTGGCCGGGGACTGCGATTGGAAGGTATTCAGATTCAACTGACCGGGGATCTGCCGGAAGGTGCCAAGATCTTATATCGCACTCAGATCCAGAATGTTGGTTGGGAAAAGACCTGGACGGAAACAGGTCGGACATCTGGAACGGTTGGCCAGGGTCTAAGGCTTGAAGGAATTCAGATCAAACTGGAAAACCTGCCAGGTTATACAATTGAATACCGTACCCATGTTCAAAATGTGGGTTGGGAAGAAAACTGGGCGCAAGATGGCGAAACGGCCGGAACAGTAGGCCAGGGTCTCAGACTGGAAGGAATCCAGATCCGGCTGGTTAAGGATGAAGTAGCTAACTTGACTGCTTATAACACTTTGATAAAAAAAGTCGACAGTCTCAAATCCAGCCAGTACTCAGATTATTCCTGGGATCGTCTGCAAAGTGTTGTTACGGCCTATGGTGTATCGCCGAAAAGTTCTCCTTCTGATGTTGCCAAAGCCATCGAAAAAATTCAGGATGCGATTGATGAACTGGAAAAGCTGAGTTCAGCAGTTACATATAAAACTGCCGGCTCATATGGATCAGAATCTGAATCAGCGCCTTTAGTGATTAATAACAATGTGATTATTAATACTAAAAATGTCATCTTGCAAAATGTAGAGATTAACGGTGATCTGATTATCGGTGAAGGCGTTGGTGCAGGTGATTGCACATTAACCAATGTGACCGTGACTGGAACAACGTATGTTCGTGGCGGTGGTGATAATAGTATTCTCATCGATGGCGGTGAGTACAATGAGATTATCATTCAAAAAACGTCTTCTGGAAGCGTTCGGATTGTAACCAATGTTGATGGTATGGAAGTGGTTATTGCCGAAGATGCAGATGATGATTCAGTTATTCTTGAAGGCAACTTCTTAAGCGTTACTGTTCAGGCGCTGGGAGTTCATCTCTTTATTAACGAAGATTCCTATGTTGATGAGCTGACAGTTGAGCGCGGTGCATTGGGATCAAGTATATATCTTGGTTATGATGCAATTATTGATGAGGTTTATATTAACGGTTTGGAAGTTGCTATGAAAGGACTTGGCATTATTAACCGGGCAGAAGTTACCACGGATAATGTAACCTTTGAAAGAGCGCCAGATATTTTAATTGTTGACGATGAAGTGCAGATTACCCCTTCTGTTCCGGTGATGGTTGATAAAATTACAGTTAGTGGTGAATATGATGTTGATGTCATTACTACTGACAAGGGAACCCTGCAGTTGGAAGCAGCCGTTGAACCTGAGGACGCCAGTAACCAAGCTGTGACTTGGTCGATTTCTGGGGGAACCGGTAGTGGTACGATCAGCAGCGCTGGGGTTTTGACGGCGACTGGAAACGGAACGGTAACTGTTCGAGCAACGGCCAAAGATGGTTCAAGAATTTACGGTGAAACAACGATAACATTATCAAATCAGTCTGAACCAACGATTGCTTCATCAAGCGAGATTATTGCGGGTACAGCTAATCAAACAGCAGTAGTATCACTATCAGGTGACCGTTTCACAACTGCAGCGAATCTTTCGACAAATTGGATAGTAGATTTTGGTACTACAGGTCTAACTCAATATACAATTACTCGGAATTTAAATACACAGGTCACATTTACTTTCCCTGGTAGTCCAAATCCTGGTACGATTTCGATCAGTGCTAAGGCTGGGGCCCTTGAGAGTGGCAAAATTTCTAATACGATGGGATTGGTTATAGATCCTATTGAGGTGACAAAAGTTACGATTACGCCCGGGGAAGCAATAGTTATGGATATTGACGACGCTCCGATTAATCTGTCATATACAACGCTGCCGGCAAATGCTTCTGATCCGTCAGTAACATGGTCTTCGTCAAATGAAGCGGTAGTAACAGTCTCTGAGACTGGTGAAGTCACTCCTGTTGGTGAAGGGACAGCCTTTATTATTGCTAAATCAACAAACAATATATCTGATTCAGTAACGGTAACAGTAAATGAGAATCCTTATATAACAGAATTGTCCGCAATTCTTGATGATGGAAATAGTACTGAAGTTTCTGCAACAGGTGATCCTTTAACGCTAACACTTGCACAGAATAGTGTAACAAACCAAATTAAAGTTGTGATGAATGAGGCTGTCCAATTGATTGGCGCTCCACTTGTTTATATGGAAGTGAGCGGTACTGATGTGGAATACGGAACAATTACTTTAGATAGCACTGATACATCCGGAAAAACATTGATTGTAACGCCTACTGGGTCTAACGGGACTGCAGCTTTACTTGGAGATTTTACATTCAAAGTGACGGCAGGTGCAGTTAAAGATCAACTTAATAATGAAAATGTGGCAGTAAGTTTTATCTTAAAAGTTGAATAAACTGTCAAATTTCTCTTTATTTAATGAGAGGTATTTTGAAAAAGTTGAAGTATAGGATACAATATAAAGGTATGCTGATTTTGAAAACAAAGTAGTATGATGAAAAGGAGAGAGAATGTGAAGAAGAAAATTGCGCTAATAATGTCAGCTGTAATGATGTTATCGACGCTTTTGTCCACGGGTGTTTTTGCAGCCGACGAAACGTTGGAAACTTCCGCGGCGATTGGGATTAAATATAAAACCCATATTCAGGATAAAGGTTGGGAGTCTGCCTGGAAACAGGATGGCGAGCTTTCCGGAACAGTTGGTGAGTGGAAGCGGCTGGAAGCTGTTAATATTGAACTGACTGGCTCATATCCATCAGATGCCACCATTGAGACCTATGTACACGTTCAGAACTATGGAGATCGTGGACCTTTTGATATGGGGCAGGATGCCGGAACATCTGGTGAAGGGCTACGTCTTGAAAGTATCGAAATCGTAATGGACAATGTCCCGGGTTATACCTTGGCCTATAATGTACAGGTTCAAAACATTGGTTGGCTGAGAGACGAAAATGATACTTCAACTTGGTTTACAAGTGGTCAATTTGCCGGGACTACTGGCTTAGGTCTAAGGCTTGAAGGCATTAGAATTGAGCTGCTTAAAGTAAATGAAGCCTATGCAGCCTATTTGGATGTTTTGGATGATGTAGAAGAGGATGACTATACCATTGATTCATGGAGTGTCTACCAGCGTTTGGTTAAGGCTTATGCGGTTACTGAAGATGACAGCGAAGAACTGATCGTACTGGCTACAGAAACAATTCAGGATGCTCAGAAAAAACTGGTCAAAGGTATGAACCTGAAGAAATACAAAGAGGCTTTAGCAAAAGCATCTGAGGAAAATTATACTCCTGAATCATGGGATGTTTATGCGGCTATTGTAGCCGAAAATATTGTTAGTCAAGTTAATACTCAGGAAGAGATTGATCAGGCTACGAAAAATATACTCGAGGGTCAAAAGCTGTTAGAGCCCAAGGTGAATTTAACGGAATATCTGGAGCTGTTGGGATCCGTTCGAGAAAGCGATTATACAGCGCTATCCTGGTTTTTCTATCAGCAGACAGTCAACGGCAATCAGGTTGGCGTGAAAAATACACAGACTGAAGTTAATACGGCAGTGGCGAATATTGAAGCAGCTAAAAAGAAGTTGGTGCGCAAGTTTGACTTTACAGCATATAATGCTTTGCTGGATGCAGTAAAGGAAGCTGACTATAAAACCATTTCATGGGGGAAATACCAGACAGTTGTTAATAACAATTTAGTCGATGAAAATGATACCCAAAGCAAAATTGAAGAAGCCATCCTGGCAATTGAAGAGGCTCAGAAAGCGCTGGAAAAAGGCAGCGATTTAACCGGTTATAATGCGGTTCTCAATAAAGTTGATAAATACGCCTGTACAACTGCCTCTTGGGCAACTTATCAGAAGGTTGTTGATGCAAATGTTGTTTCTAAAGACTCAACCCAGGCGGATGTGGATGCGGCAACTGAGAAAATTCTTGCAGCTCAGCTGAAATTGGTGGGACTGGGAGATTTAACAGATTATAAAGCAGCACTTGCTAAAGTGAAGGAAGAAGATTATACGACAAAATCTTGGGAAACCTATCAAAAAGTTGTTTTAGCGAATGTTGTAACGGAAGCAAGTGGACAAACAGCTATTGATGCTGCAACCAAAAAGATTTTGGATGCTCAACTGAAGCTTTTACCATCAGGCGATTTAACTGAATACACGGCTTTAGTGACTAAAAATGCGGCAACCCAGGGTCAATGGAGCGTTTCTTCCTGGACGGCTTATATGAAGGTGGTTAATGCCAACATAATGACCACAGATAATAGTCAATCTCAGATCAATTCAGCAATTTACAAGATAAAAATTGCCTACGCGAAACTGATTGAAGCAGGAAATATTGATGCATTTACAGCTCTTCTGGCCAAGGTCAATAAAGCGGATTATACCGAAGCATCCTGGACCACCTATCAGAAAGTGGTAATGGCTAATTATATGACAACTGATAATTCGCAGGCGGAAATTGATGCGGCCGTTAAAAAAATTACGGTGGCCCAACTGGCATTAGTGCCAAAAGGAAACCTGGCCGATTATCTGGATCTGGTTTATAACGGCTTAGGCGGAAAAGGTGAGGCGGACTATACAACCGCTTCCTGGGCGGAATATCAGAAAGTTTTAGCTGCCAATGCCATGTCGACTAACAATTCGCAGGACCAAATTGATGCTGCCATGATTATTATTAAGGCGGCTCAGGGAAGACTGGTAGCGGCTGCAGATTTGTACGACTATAACTATATTATAAATTATTATAATAATAAGAGAGCGCAGTATACGGAAGAATCCTGGGCGGAATATCAGACGATTGTACTTGACAACTTAATGACTAAAGATAACACACAAACAGAAGTCGATAACGCAACGATAGCGATTAGAAATGCCGCAGAAACGCTTCTTAAAAATGCGACCGATTTGGCTGAATTTAAAGCTGTTATCGCCCTTTATGAGAGTGAGCTGGCAAGTCCAGGATCTGTTTCAGGTTTAGTTGCTACTACTATTCCGTCTACACAAATGATTCTTGATCAGGATGATTATTATGACTTCACAATTCAGGGAACGACCTGGAACGATTATAAAAATGCGGTTACAAAATATGCTAACTTTGTAGGCGGGGTCTATGATGAAGCAACAAGCCCGATAAGATCAGGTGTAACCCAGGCGGATATTGATAATGCGACAGCGATTATTAAGGAAGCCAGAGATAATCTGTATCCAGCTGATGCAGCCAAGGCAACTGCATTCGAAAACTATAAAAAGGCCAGAAACCAGAAGGATCTTGACAGGACACTCTACACTATACCGGGTCTTAAACTCTATGACTCAGCACTGGAATCGAATGTGTTGGCATTACCAGTCATTCAATTACCGGCTGACAGAATTGCGTCTTATGCAACGCCAATCCAGAATGCTAAAGATGATCTTGCTTTAAAATATTTAAAAGCAAGCGATGATGAATGGGCGGCATTTACCCAGGAAGGTTCAGGCGCTGGTAATTTCTATTCAACGCTAAGTACAGATGGCAATACTTATTCAGGTTGGGATGATTATTTCAAATATCATGAGGAATATTATGTCAGCCCATTGACAAAATATACACAGGCTTCGACACCACGATCTGATGTATTAATAGCGACAAAAAATATGATAAGAAGTCGTGTTGCTTTAGTGCTGTCGACACCGACAGTGCCAACGCCGGCAAATGTTTCCGTTCAGTTATCATCGATGCCAGGCGTCCTTGAGCAAACGCACACTGATGGTGCGACGACGGTTCCGATAACCACAAATCTGGTGCTGCTGACGACGGCCTGGTTGAACAGTCATAATTATGGTACAGCTGCAGGTGGTGCAGGGATAACTGCTGCTTTGTCCGCTGATACAACAGGAAATATTAATGTCAATAATGATAGCGGTGTGATTACGGTAAGTGATGCGACTAAAAAATATGCGACAGTTAAATTAATACTTACAAAAGGTGAAACTTCAGTTGAAACGTTAGTCACGGTTCAGATTCCATAAAAAATGATCACTAATTAATTAGCTTAAAGAAAAATTAACCAACCCGCTCCCAAAATTCAAGGGAGCGGGTTTTTACATGCCTTTAAATTTCGCCTATTATCGAGGTTTATCAGATTACGAAAAAGTTAGCCATAAAATCCTTTATCTAAACTTAAGAGGTTATTATTTTTAAGAACTTGCAAAGAATTCGTTTTTATTGTAAAATTCCTATTGCTGAATTGTAACAAATGTATCGACGGCGCTAGATGCCGAAATTCAGCAGGAGGAAAGATGAAAACAAATGCTTTAAAAGGTCTGTGTCTTGGGACGGCACTGACTCTATTAATGGGGATCAGCCCCTTATCAGTATTGGCGGCAGAAGTGGACGGCGTAGAAACGGTAACGGAAACGCTTGATGCCACAAATCTTTATAGCCCTCGGCTAACCCAGCCGACGGCAGGTAATGCCTATTTCTACGCGAACAATGCCTATTATCAGGGCGGCTATGGCCTGCCAAACTGTACCGCTTATGCTTTTGGTCGCGCTTATGAATTGCTGGGCACTGAACCTAACTTGCCCATGGATGATGCCGGTAACTGGTGGGCTGATAATCTGGCTTCAGGTGCTTATCCAACCGGACAGACGCCTAAACTGGGAGCCATTATCTGCTGGAACGGCTCTTATTCCGGTCATGTGGCAGTAGTTGAAGCCATCAATGGCGATCAGGTAACCTTATCAGAATCGGCCTGGAGCGGACCGATCTTTAACAGCTACACTTACACGATTGGTATGGAAGATGCGACATCAGTAGGCGGTTTTCAGGGTTATATTTACATCGGAGACTTTGCCGATGCCAACACCGAAACGGTGGCTCCAACCCTTGAAAATGTTAGAATTTCGGAAGTGGATGACCATGGCTTTACAGTGACTGCTACAGTATCAGATGCGGATTCAGGCATCAAAAAGGTACGGGTTCCGGTCTGGACAAAAGCGGATGAACAGGATGATGTTATCTGGTATGATGCAACGGTTGAAGGTGATCAAGTCAGCTGCCAGGTCTTGTACTCAGAACATAATGATGAACAAGGTGAATATGTGGTTCAGGTTTACGCTTATGACAATGCCGGTAACAAAACCATCGCTAAAACCGGGACCTTGATTAACACAGTTTATCCAACCATCACTGATGCAGATGAACTGATTTCAGGTTCAGAAAACACAAATAGTCTCCCAGAGATTTGAGAATGATTTTTAATTGCATGGGTCATTAAAAGGTAATCTGATGTTTGAACATTGAAAATATTGTTATGATCGAAGAATTGCAGAATTGTAACGGTTATGGTAAAAAACAACAATATTGTCCATGTCATTGGCATATGAATAACAGACAAAGACTGAAAAAGTTCATCTGAATGAAATAAAAATTCATCAAATGAACTTTTTTTATTGAACGAATTGATAGTTGAAATTTACAAAGATGATTTTTGGGGTGAGTGCCTCAAAAGATGACGTAAAGACTAGCGAAAGCATTTGTGTCTACAGTCTGAAATAAGCGATTCCACGCGATTATTTCTTGCAAAATAGCTGGTTTAAGTGTAAAATTCATTTAGCATAAATCTTTATGAAACCGGATATTAAATTGAGTGTACAGGGAGGAAATTGAATTGAAAAAAAAGATAAGCAGTTTGCTGATAAGTGTGGTTCTGGCGACATTATTGATCCCGGGAGCGGCATTTGCGGAAAATGTTGAAACACAGGCAGAAAGCGTAGGGGTTCAATATAAAACCCATATTCAGGACAAGGGCTGGGAAACTGAATGGAAAGCTGATGGCGCCTTGTCCGGCACGGTTGGAGAGTGGAAACGGTTAGAAGCGATCAAGGTTGAATTAACCGGGGATGTTCCCGAAAACGCCAACATTGAAACCTGGGTGCATGTGCAGAATGAAGGTGACCTGGGTCCTTTTGTGATGGGCGAAGCGGCCGGAACTGAAGGTAAGGGACTACGCCTGGAAAGAATAACTTTTGTACTCAATAATCTGCCTGGATATACTTTGCGTTACAATGTCCAAGTTCAAAATAAAGGCTGGTTAATGGACGAAGAAGATACCACAAGCTGGTTTGTCGGTGGTCAATCGGCTGGTACTGAAGGTGAAGGCCTGCGGCTGGAAGGCATTAAGATGGTCATCACCAAGGATGCCGACCTGACCGATTATCAGGAAGCCTTGGATAGCGTCAGTGAGACCAACTACACCACTGAATCATGGGCTGTTTATCAGGCAGTGGTAGAAGCGAATGTGGTAACTGCGCAGAATACCCAGGAAGAAGTCTATCAGGCGACCATTAATATCTTAAAAGCGCAGAAGAGTCTGGTCACAATGTCTGATTTAACTGCCTATGAAGCTGCTCTGGCAGCGGTGACGCAAGAACAGGTTAAAGAAGGCTGGACGGCTTACCAGGCGGTTGTTACAGCCAATGTGGTAACTGCGCAGAATACCCAGCTGGAAGTGGATACTGCAACGGCCAATATTTTGGCTGCCCAGAAAAATCTGGTTTATTATTCCGACATGACAGCTTTTAATGAGGCGATCACTTTATATGTAGCGCTTGGTGCTGACAGTAATTATACCCCTTACACAACTGAAAGCTGGGATGCTTATGGAGCAAAATGCGAAGAATATGGCAGCCTTGTTGATGGCGTATGGGACTATGATGTCATCTCTAAAGACAATTCCCAGAGTGTCGTTGATGCTGCGGTAGCTAATATCAATACGCTTTTAGCTGTACTGGAGGATGCCGCTGACCTTTCGACTTTTTTAGCAAGCAGAGATATTGAACAGGGGTCATACACGACTGTCTCTTATGAAGCCTATCAGGCTGATGCCAGAGTCGTTGCAGTTGCTGAAATTCCCACTGAAACCTTAAAAGGCTATTCTCAAGGGGTCGTTGATGCCTATACCGCAACTCTGTTAGCCCTGCAAAATGAAATTCTGGTAATGGGTGCAGATTTGACGAATTATAATGAAGCCCTGGCTGCCGTTGATAAAGATGATTATACGCAGATTTCATGGACAACTTATCAGGATGTGGTAGCTGCCAATCAGGTTAATGGTGACAACACCCAGACTCAGGTGGATGCGGCAACCGCTCGGATTATTGCCGCGCAAAAGCTGTTAATTTTCAGTGCTCAGTATGTTGTCGATCATGCCGGCATGACAGGTTCAGAATTCGGCCAGTTGACAGTAGGGGATAATATCTTAACCATTGCCAATGAATTTATCGAAGCAGCAGACATCGATTCCGATGACTACACCGTGACTTTTACCCGGGTCGACGCTGGCTCCACGGTCATCAATGAAGAAACTGGTGAAATTACAAGCGTCGGTGATTTAGGCACGACGGTTTATTTCACCATCACCCCAATTGATGGTTCAGATTCAGCCAATACAATTAATATCGGTCTGACAATCGCCTAACACACAAGGTGTTTAATGCTTTAAGTTTGCATGATAATGTTTGTTTTTAAATTTTTTTGAATAGCGTAAATGGATTTGGGTAAATAGAAAGTGATCAAATTTTATTAATGAGAGCGAACTTATGATAGATACACATATTCATTTATTACCAGCTGTTGACGATGGCGCCGACGATCTTGACACATCTCGGCAGATGGCATTGCAGGCACTGGCTGAGGGCGTTAACGAAATGATCGTTACGCCCCATTTTGTTAATAAAAGAGAATACCAGGATCATGCAAGAACTCAATTTGAACTTTTAACCAGGACTTTAGAGCAGGAGAATATCAATCTCAACATAACACTTGGCAATGAGATTCATTTATCAGAAGAAAATATGGAGGCCATTTTTTCAGGACTGGCTAATACCATGGGGGACAGCGATTACCTCCTGATCGAACTGCCTACCAATCATTTTTATGATTTTCATGAGTCCTTTTTATACAGCTTGCAGGATCGTGGTTATAAAATAATTTTGGCGCATATAGAACGCTACCGGATTTTTAAAGAACAGCCGCAAAAGCTGGGGGAACTGGTTGAGCAGGGCATGTTTGCCCAGATAACCTCAAAATACTTATCGGAACGCAAAAACAGGAAAAAAGGTCTGTAAAGCATTGAAGGCGGACTATTACTTAAATGCTATTGGTGGGACAAAAATGTATTCAGACTCAGCTTTTAAGGAAGAAAATATAAAATTAAGATTTGTTAAAACAAGAGAATCCTTAATCTACCAGCAATTTAAAAATGCTTTTGTAGCAAATCTTTCTATTATAGATGTTATGATGTTTAATTCGCAGGCGGAAATAAAAGTCTTATTGTCACAATATGATTTGATCGAAGGTGAGAATTAATGCTTTTGTGTGTTTGGGATAAGGAGTAATTTTATTGATGTTGCCAGCATTTAAAAACGGCAGAAAGAAGAATATAAGTTAAAATGAATGTTCAAAACATTAAGGTCAGGCACTGATGAGAAGCATCTTAGTTCATTTAAGAAAATAAAAACCTGTTGACCTTTGCAGCGAGAGTATGTTATGATTTCTACGATGAAAAGTAAATTTGATACATTTCAGATCATACCGTCGATTCGCAGGCTCAGCGATCTTGAAGCTGCGCTTAACAGTCAATCGGAAATTGTTCTTTTAACCGAGGCACATATTGCCAACTTAAAGGATCTGGTTAAACTGGCACATCAGAAAAATAAGCTGGTACTCGTTAATCTGGAACTGGTTGGTGGTTTTGGTAAAGATCAGACGGGCATCAAACTGATGAAAAACTATTATCAGGTGGATGGGGTCATGTCGACAGATCAGTCGAAGCTTAATTTGGCTCGTCACAATGGTTTGTTTACGATTCAGCGGTTTTTTTTGCATGATTCAAGAGCCCTGGATACCAGCATGCGCCTCCTCCAGTCAAGTAGTGTCGACGCGGCGGAGTTGCTGCCGGCAAAAATCAGTATTGATTTTATCGAGACAATCAGACAAGTTACTGCCATACCTTTGTTTGCGGGGGGCTTTATTCATGATACAAAAATGATTGAAGTCATTCAGGCAGCAGGCTTTAATGGCATGACAGTCAGTGACAAAGCATTATGGTAACAACAAAATAAATTAGCCGGACGGTGAATTGGTGAGTCCTGCTTAAGAGACGCAAAATACTTGCGTCTCTTAAGCAGGACTTTTTTTTGCAGCAATAAAAATGCAGCATAGAAAAATAGTTTTCAAAATGAAGTGGCTTTGTTATCTTTGGCGATAAGCTAAAAAAATAAATGGAGGTGTATGTGATGGCGAAATACTTAATGGGATTGGATAATGGGGGAACCATGATCAAAGCGGCCTTGTATGATATGAAGGGCAACGAGGTGGCCATTTCCAGCAGCAAAACAGCCATGTTTCAGCCCCAACCAGGCTTTACTGAGCGAGATCTGGAAGAGATGTGGCAGGCTAATGTCAAGGCGATTAAAGGGGTGCTTCAAAAGGCTGGTGTTAAAGGGGAAGAAGTGGCCGGGCTTTCAGTTACCGGCCATGGTAATGGCATGTATCTGGTTAAGGAAGATGGCAGTCAGGCCTACAATGGCATGATTTCGACCGATGTGCGGGGCAAGGATTATGTGATCGAATGGCAAAATGACGGCACCTTTGAAAAGATTCTGCCAAAAACCATGCAATCGGTTTGGGCGGGTCAGCCAACTACGTTGTTGAAGTGGTTTCTTGAACATCGACCAGATGTAATTGAGGAAACCCGTTGGGTCTTTATGTGTAAAGATTATGTGCGGTATCGCATGACTGGGGAGGCCTATGGCGAAATCGCCGATATGTCCGGTTCCAGTCTGATGAATGTCCGGGATGTAAAATATGATAAAGAACTGCTTGCTGATATGGGGCTGGAAATGATCTATGATAAATTGCCGCCGCTGCGTTACTCGGGCGAAGTCTGCGGAAGGATTACCAAAGAAGTGGCTGATTTGACAGGCTTAAAAGAGGGGACACCGATAGCTGGTGGTTGCATGGATATCCACGCTTCGGCCATGGCCGTGGGCATAACGGATGAAGAAAAAATGTGTGTGGTAGCCGGCACCTGGTCCATTAATGAATATATCAGCAATAAGCCGGTGGTCGATAAAGATCTTTTTATGACTTCCATTTATACCATACCGGGCTATTGGATGATTTTAGAAGGCAGTCCTACCTCGGCCAGCAATCTTGAGTGGTTCCTGACCGAAATCCTCAAGGATGTGGATTTGCATGATCAGGATGTCTATGATTTTTCCAATCAATGCGTGAACTGTGTGGCCGATGAAGATTGCGGAATTGTATTTCTGCCCTTTCTCTATGCCTCAAATGTTAATATCAACGCCAAAGCCTGCTTTGTCGGCCTGAGCGCCCATCATAATCGTGATAATATGCTCAGAGCCGTTTATGAAGGGATTGTTTTTAGTCATAAATACCATATTGAAAAGCTGCTGAAGTATCGTCAGCCACCAAAAAGTATCAGGATCGCCGGCGGCGTAGCCAAATCAAAAGTCTGGGTGCAAATGTTTGCCAATATCCTGCAGCTGCCCATTGAAGTCACTGACTGTAAGGAACTGGGCGCTTTAGGTGCAGCAATTTGTGCCGGTGTGGCAACACAAGCATTTTCCGGTTTTAAAGAAGCCTCAGATGAAATGGTGAAAATCGCTTATACGGCACAGCCTGATCCGGAAAAATTTGCCATGTATGATAAAAAGTACAAGCGTTATCTGAAGGTTATCGATGCTTTGGATGGCATTTGGGATGAGTATTGAAAAGAGGTTTTGAAAGAAAGAACTTGATTCGAGAATTTGTAATGGTTGGGGGAAGCTTTGGATTTAGAAAGGAATCAAATGGACTTACACTTAAAAGGAAAAAATGCATTGATCACCGGCGGCTCTCGTGGTGTTGGCAGGGCCATAGCTTTTGGCCTGGCTCAGGAAGGCGTTAACATTGTTTTCACAGCCACCCGCCTGAGCCCCGAGGTGGAGGAAACCCTGGAACAAATAAAAAGCTACGGCGTTAAGGCCACCGCCTTGGCCGTCAACTTAAAAGATGGCAAAGCGGCGCTGGAAATGATTAAGAAGGCTGAGGCTTTTCTGGGCAGTCTTGATATTCTCATCAACAACGCTGGAATCTGGCTACAGGGCTGGATTGAGGATATTGCAGTTGAAGACTGGGATTTGTCGATGGACGTAAATCTTAAAGCGCCCTTCATTTTATCTCAGTATTTTGCCAAAGCCAACCTTTCTCAGGGACGGCAAGGGCGGATTATTAATATCAATTCTCAGGCGGCTTTTAACGGGTCGACCACTGGACATGCCCACTACGCCGCTTCTAAGGCAGGTATGACTGCCCTGACTGTCTCGATGGCCAGAGAGTTGTCTAAAAAGGGGATTACTGTTAATGCCATCGCCCTGGGAGTAGTGGAGACGGATATGATCAGATCACAGATTGAAGAAAATCCCGGTTATTATGAAAGTCGTATTCCCATGGGCAGGGTAGCGCAAGCGCAAGAAATAGCCGATATTGTAGTCTTTCTGGCATCACCCCGATCAGGTTACTTAACCGGTGCGACCATCGATGCAACGGGTGGAATGCTGATGCGGTAACACGATTATAAAATTTTACACACCTGTTAAATTAAGAAAGGAAATAAAATGACGAAATATGACGTAATCATCATTGGCGGTGGCATCACCGGATCGGCCATTGCCCGGGAACTGTCCCGTTATAAAATTAAAACAGCACTATTAGAAAAAGGACTGGATATTGGTCTTGGCGCGACGAAAGGGAATGGTGGTGTGGTTCATCAGGGCTATGATCCGGTTCCCGGTTCGGTAAAGGCTAAAATTAATGCGCAAGGCGCTAAACAGTATCCGCAGTTATCAAAAGAATTAGGCTTTGAAATCAGCAATCCGGGACTGTTTGTGCTAGGCTTTGGGGAGGCTGATTTAAAGGTGCTTGAACATAAGTTGGACTATGGCATCAGAAATGGCATTAAAGAAATTCGGATTGTTGATAAAGATACGGTTAAAGACCGGGAGCCCCATATCAATCCTAATGTGACCCATGCTTTAGCGGTGCCGTCAACCACTGTTGTCGATCCCTTTGAAGTGGCCTTGGCCTTTGCTGAAAATGCGGTGGATAACGGGGTCACAGTTTTTTTAGGTCAAGCAGTTAAAAAAATCGAAAAACAGGGTCAGGATTTTTTAGTCTCTACCGAAACAAAGTCCTATCTGACCCGTTATATTGTTAATGCCGCCGGAAATCATGCTGATGATGTGGCAAAATTAGCCGGTATTGAGGAATACCAAATGCAGCCCCGCCATGGCGATTTACTGGTTTTTGACCGGGAGATGGACATTAAGCCTCAAACTGTGATGTTCCCCTGTCCTGGACCTGATACCAAGGGGATTGCCTGTATTCCTACCATTCACGGTAATACCATCGTTGGATCAACAGCGACCATGATGGATGACAAAGACGATGTTGCCAATTACAAAAATGGCATTGATGCGCTGATTGACGGCGTTCACCATATATTGCCGGAACTGGATGATAAAAAAATCATTCGCAGCTTTGCTGGATTACGGCCGGTGGTATTGGATCATGATAATGACTTTTATATTGAAATTTCTAAAACTGACAGCCATTTTATCCATGCCGCCGGTATTCAGTCGCCGGGGGTAGCTTCAGCTCCGGCAATTGCCGAACGGGTGAGAGATCTTTTAAACGATGCAGGGCTTGATTTGCCCAGGAATTTAAATTTCAATCCCTTCCGTCCAGCCCCAACTATCTTTAATGTGCTTTCGGAGCTTGAAAAAAATATGCTGATAAAAAACAATCAAGCTTACGGCCATGTGGTATGTCGTTGTGAAACGGTCACCGAAGGGGAAATTCTGGCGGCGATCAAGGGGAAAATTCCGGCCACGACTGTCGATGGCGTCAAACGGCGAACCCGGGCGGGAATGGGCCGGTGTCAGAGCGGCTTTTGTCAGTACAAGGTCTTATCGATTCTGGCTCGGGAGCAGCAGGTGGCAATTGAAGAAATTTTGCTGGAAGACTCCGGTTCACAGTTGATTTTCGGAAAGGTCAAGGGATAAATGATGGAGAATTTTGATGTTGTTATCATTGGCGGTGGACCGGCGGGAATGGCGGCAGCGGTGGAAGCCGCCCGCAAAGGAGTCAGTGTTGCCATTGTAGAAAGAAATGACGAGCTGGGCGGCATTTTAAATCAGTGTATCCACAGTGGTTTTGGCCTGCAGTATTTTAAAGAAGAATTAACTGGGCCGGAGTATGCCGAAAATTTTAAGAACCTGGTTGAGCAAGCGGCCATTAAGGTGTTTTTAAAGACCATGGTGACGGATATCAGTCCGGATAAAAAAGTGACAGCGGTAAATGAAGACGGCCTTGTGACTTTATTGGCCAAAGCCATTGTCCTGGCCATGGGTTGCCGGGAGCGTACCCGGGGTGCTATAAAGATTCCGGGAACCAGACCGGCGGGTGTCTTGACAGCGGGACTGGCTCAGCGCTATGTGAATATGGAAAACTTAAAACCCGGTAACCGGGTAGTGATCCTGGGTTCCGGTGATATCGGTCTGATCATGGCCAGAAGGCTGGCCCTTGAAGGGATGGAAGTCCTTGGGGTTTATGAACTGATGCCCTATGCCAATGGCCTCTTTCGTAATGTCAAGAATTGCCTGGATGACTTTGGGATTCCCCTGCACTTATCGACAACGGTTTCCCGGGTGATCGGTTATCCGCGGGTGGAAGCAGTGGAAGTTTGTCAGGTGGATGATAAAGGCTGTGCCATTGCCGGCAAAGAAAAAATTATTCCCTGCGACACTCTGCTTTTGTCGGTGGGACTGATTCCGGAGAATGAGCTATCGCTTAAGCTTGGGCTTAAGCTAAATGGCGCAAGCAATGGTCCGGTGGTTAATCAGGATCTGGAAAGCTCGGTAAAGGGGGTTTTTGCCTGCGGCAATGTTCTCCATGTTCATGATCTGGTCGACAAAGTAACGGTGGAAGCTATTCAGGCTGGTAAAAATGCGGCAGAGTTTGCCCTTTTTAATACAGTCAGGAGGGATGAGCAAAGCCAGTTTATTAAATACAGTAACAATATTGCTTATACCGTCCCGTCAATTTTTAATACGAGCAAAGATCTGTTGGTGAAATTCCGGGTTAGAAAGCCCATCACAGGAGGCCAAATTAAAATTTTTAGTGGGGATCAGCTGATTAGCGAGAGTCGGATCAGAGACTTTAAACCCAGTTCCATGGAAGAAATTTCGCTTAAAAAAGATGATCTTTGCGACCAGGCCAAAGGGTTAAGTATTATCCTCGAGGAGGCAAGTGCATGAAATGTGATTTAATCTGTTGTACCACCTGCCCGTCCGAGTGTCAGATATCGGTCTGGCAGAATGATCATGAGATTGTTAAAATAGAAGGCAACAAGTGTAAGCGCGGCATTCGATTTGCTCAAAAGGAAATGACCGATCCGGTCAGGACTTTAACCACCACCCTTATTTTTCGGTGTGGTGCCAAAGAGATTTCAGTACCGGTAAAAACCAGCAGTCCCATTGAATTAAGGAATATGAAGGCGGCCATGCAGCAAATAAAGACAAGCAGACTGGATCGACCCTGCAAACTGGGGGATGTTATCATAAGAAATCTTGCTGGTTCGGGCGTGGATCTGGTGGCCTGCAAGACGGTGAAAGGATAAGGCATGTTAGTTAATTTAAAACAAATTCTAAAAGAAGCAAAGGCCGGTAATTATGCCATCGGTGCTTTTAACACCCCTAATCTGGAGATTTTGCAGGCCGTGATTGCGGCTGCGGAAGAAACGCAATCGCCGCTCATTTTAAATCACGCCCAGATCCACGAGAAAATTGCCCCACTTGATCTGATCGGGCCGCTGATGCTTAAGCTGGCACATGAAAGCTCGGCGGAGATTTGTCTGCATCTGGATCACGGCGAGGACCAGGAATACATCAGCAGGGCGATTAAAATAGGCTTTACATCGGTGATGTTTGATGGTTCAAAACTGCCTTATCAGGAAAATCTAGATCAGAGCAAAAAGATCGTTGAAATGGCTCATACCCAAAATGTTAGCGTGGAAGCGGAACTGGGCAGAGTCTTAAGACCGGAAGGCGGGGGGGTTGACCCGGCTGAAGAGGATCTTAAAGCCGAAGATTACTATACCGATCCTCAAAAGGCGCATGACTTTTGTCAGGCGACAGGGATTGATGCCCTGGCAATATCATTCGGAACTGCCCATGGGGTTTATGACATTGAGCCCAAGCTTGATTTTAATCGGATTAGCCTGATTCGCCAAGAAACAGACATTCCTCTGGTGATGCATGGCGGTTCTGGCCTTTCTGATGATGATTTCTTAAAAGCCATTGCGGCTGGTATTAATAAGGTTAATTACTTTACCTATTTATCGCTGGCGGGTGGTGATGCCGTCAAGGCCATGTTTAAACAAAAAGCTACTCTTCGCTTTGATGAAATTTCAGAATGCGCACAGCTGGCCATGCAAAAACATGCCCGGGAAAAGATGCTCTTGTTTAAAAATAATGTTGCTGGACACTAACGCTTGAAAAATTCAAGCGTTCAAACTGAAGACAAAGTTAATATTACAAATCTGAGCACCGACAATTGGCTTTTCAGTTGTCTGCCTCGGGGCGAACAGTTGGCTTACAAACCCTGAATATTACAGCTTTCAAATTGGGCAACTGTACGAATCTGCGCGCAGACTACGAAATCCAATTGGTCGGTGCGGTGTTTATCTACGAACTGGACGCTTGAAAAATTTGAGCGTTTCTTTTTTTTTGCAAAAAAAAGAAATGTTATTTTGATCCCACATAAGATTCGCATTTATAAACGTTATCAGCTATAATAAAATAGTAAAACGCAATTAAACAACAAAAGGGGGATTTGAATTGGATGCGCAGGTGTTAAAAGTTTGGTTGGTTGCGGTGCTTTTTTATATTGTGGTGACGGTGCTTATTTTCATATCGGGATTAAGCTTGCCGGCGGCTCTGATTATCGTTGTTTTTTCAAGTGTGATTATCTCCTGTCTGGGGCTGTTTTATGTCAGCCATCAATCAGACAAAAAACAATCGGGAATGACTGTTAAAGAAAAGTCGGATGATATCCAAAAACTTGATGCAAAACTTTCCGACTTGCAGGAAGTTATAAAAGGATCCCAAGAACAGGCGAAAGTTGAAGACGGCTTAGAGGAAACGCGCCTGTGGCAGCAGGAAAGCCTTTTAAGGGATGAAACGATTTGTGGAAAAATTGCGATTGTTGATCAGGAGGCACAATCCCTTCAGGAGGGCTTATCACGGCTTGAAAAAAACGCGCTTGAAAGTGCGGGGCTGATCATTGAGGGGCAGAAAACCCTGGCGGCAATTTATCAGCTGATCTCTGCTTCGCAGACTAAAGAAACTGAGCAAACGGAGGACAGTCAGGCCAACTTTAACAGCGAGCTCTTTGCCTTGCTGGAAACCATGGATTTTGATATTAAGAAATTGAGCTGGCATTCTGAAGAGAATGTGCGGATCTTTGAGCGAATTGTTACAGGCACCGATGAAATCGCCCAGCTTAGTGAGCGTAACGCGGCCAGCACAGAAGAGATTAATGCAGAAATTGCCCAGTTTTCGGAAGTTTCAAATAAATTGATGCATAACATAGAAACCATCGAAGCCCAGTCGGGTGAATCGGTGGAAATGCTTAATGACAACAAGCAGACAATTCATAGTATCTCGGATTTATTAATGGGCTTGGTTGATGGGATTAAACGGGCCAAAGCAACCAATGATGAACTGGGAAAATCCTCCGAGGATATCAATGAATTTGTGGATCTGATCAAAAATATTGCCCGCAATACCAATCTTCTTGCTCTTAATGCCAGTATCGAAGCAGCTCGGGCAGGAGCCGCCGGTAAGGGCTTTTCGGTAGTGGCGGAAGAAATTAAAAGACTGTCGGAAAATACGGATCGCTTTGTTAAAGAAATTGAGCAGATTGTGGCGACCATTATCGAAGAGGTTGATCATTCCAATGAAGCGATTGATATATGTGTTAAACAATCGGAAGAAATTGAAGGTGCCGCCCAAAAATCGACAGCGGTTATCGGTGCCATACAAGATGGCTTAGTGGGGCTCAATACGGCGATCAATGAAATCAAGGAAGTGTCAGTCTTTCAGGTCTCTGCGACCCGGGAGATTCAGGATGCCGTTTCGCAGGTTGCAAATGCTGTTGAAGGAACCCATCGGGTAACGGATGAAACCATTCATACGATCCTTACTCAAAAGGATAAGAATAATGAAATTCTTGGTTATTGTAACCGCTTGTCGGATATGGCCAGCAATGTCCAGAAACTGACGGCCAGATATAAGAATAAAAATGAATTAATTTTTGGCGTGAATCCTTTTACGTCACCGGAAAATATCAAAAATATGTATGTCCCGATTTTGAATGCGGTCTTTGAATCCATCGGCTTTAGGGTTCGGACTATGATTGTTAAGGATTATGATGCACTGAGTGACGGGATTAAAGAAGGCATTATTGATGCCGCCTGGTTTTCGCCTTTTGCCTATGTGACAGCTCATGATAAAATTGGTCTTAATCCCATTGCCACCCCTATTGTAAAAGGAAAGGTTTCTTACAATGGTTATATTGTGACCCGCTCTGATACGGGTATCAAGAGCCTGGCTGATTTAAAAGGCTGCAAATTTGCCTATGTGGATGAGGGCAGCGCTTCGGGTTATCTTTATGCCCGCTATAGCCTGAAAAAGGAAGGCTTGAATCCGGATCATCTTTTTTCAGAAAGTGGATTTGTAGGCAGTCATGATAGCGTGATCAAGGCGGTGCTATCTGGTGAATATGATGCGGGTGCGACCTATAACGAAGCGATGGAAATTGCAGAAAAAGAAGGGGTTCGGGTTTCTGCCTTAAGAATTTTATCGCAAACACCCGATATTCCCAAAGATGCCATTGCTTTAAATCCCAATATTTCAAAAGATCTGAGTGACCAGATCAAAGCGGCATTTGTGGCCTACAAGACCCCAGCTGCCATTAATTCACCAGTGGAAGGTTTCACTGAAAGCGACGATTTTCGTTACAATGTCATTAGAGAAGTAATGTAAAAAAACTTTTATCTGAAAACTTACACTTCATAAAAAGTTTGCAAAATTTAATAAGTTGTTGTAAAATAAAGTAAACAAATTGTAACGATTCAGTTGGCTTGTGAACTGATTAATATAAGCAGATATTTTTACAACAGGAGCGTAAAATGGGATTAAAAACTTTAAAGAAATCATGTATCGGACTGACCCTGATTCTTAGTCTGGGAATTTTTCCCGCTAATGTATTGGCCCAGGAAGTGATCGTGGTCAATGACTCATATCAGGCGGTGATTGAAGCCCAGGAGATGATGCCGGGAGATGTGGCGACTGAATATAATGTGGCTGACCCGGAAGTAATCAGAACAAATGATCTGTTTACACCGCGTTTAACATCGCCGGATTCCTCTAATCCCTATTATTTTGAGAATAATTCTTATTACCTGTCTGGTTATGGGATGCCAAATTGTACGGCATATGCTTATGGCCGAGCCTATGAGATACTGGGAACAAAACCCAATCTTTGTATGGGCAACGCCAATCAGTGGTGGGACTATAACCTGTCAAACGGCTATTACGCCTCCGGCAGCACACCGAAGATCGGGGCTGTAATCTGCTGGGGCGGCTGGGACTGCGGCCATGTGGCAGTCGTTGAAAAAATTGAAGGTGATACAGTAACTTACTCCGAATCGACCTGGTCTGGTGTCTATTTCCAGACGCGAACCTATACCATTGGTAATGAAGACAATACCTCAGTTGGTGACTTTCAGGGTTATATCTATTTAGGGGATTTTTCAGCAGATGATTCCGATAATAACGGTGGCAATGATGTTGTGGAAGATACCACCCCACCGGTTGTTTCTGGTCTGACCATTTCTAATGTCGATGAATCAGGTTTTACGGTCAGCTGTAATGTAACTGATGATGAATCAGGCATTGACCGCGTCCTCTTTCCTACCTGGACTGAGAGCAATGGACAGGATGATCTGGTTTGGTACGTGGCCAATGTAGTTAATGGGATTGCTTCAAAACGCGTCTCTTTTAGTGAGCATAACGGCGAACGTGGCACCTATATTGTCCATGCCTATACTTATAATACCCAAGAGCTTCTGACAGTTCAGGGAACTTCGATTACCTTGCCGGATAAAGCCGTAGATGTATCCTATCGCACCCATGTTGAGAATGTTGGTTGGCAGGACTGGAAAAGCAACGGTGACTTAAGTGGAACTCTAAATGAGGGAAAACGGCTTGAAGGAATTGAAATCACGCTGGATGATCAGGGCTACGATTTGGGAATTGCCTATTCGACCCATATCCAAAATATTGGCTGACAGGATTATCGGACAGACGGGCTGATGAGTGGAACCGAAGGCCGTGGTCTTCGACTGGAAGCTATTCGTATCGAATTAACCGGAGCTGATGCTAATCTCTTTGATGTTTATTACCGGGTTCATGCCCAAAATGTTGGTTGGCTTGATTGGGCCAGCAATGGTGCAGATGCCGGAACAGCCGGATTTGGTTATCGGTTGGAAGCCATCGAAGTCAGAGTGGTGCCAAAAGGGTCAGCGGCTCCCGGAGAGACCGCCAAAGCCTATATTCAAAGTCTTTAATAATAAAGTGTCACAATCATTTAAAACCTTCTATCTATTAACGGATAGGAGGTTTTTTTATGCGTTTTAATCAGATCTTTGAGGCTGTTAAAGGGCTTGTTGCCCTTTGTGGATCAGTGCTGGCCATTTTTTTCGGTGGCTGGGACAAAGCCCTTTACACCTTAATGATTTTAATTCTTTTTGATTATGTGACCGGTGTGATCAGGGCGGTTTATGCCAGAAAGATTTCAAGCAGCATTGGTTTTCGGGGAATTTTAAAGAAGCTTTTAATTTTGATGACGGTTGGCTTCTCACATCTATTGGATCTGAATTTATTGGGTGGCGGTGAGGTGCTAAGAACTGGGGTAATATTTTTTTATTCGGCTAATGAGGGGATTTCAATTACAGAAAATCTTGCAGCAATCGGTTTTCCGATCCCGGAAAAATTAAAAAGCGTTTTGCTGCAGATGAAGGAGGAAGAAAATGGATGATTTTATTAAACAGTGTCAGACGGCACTGATAGAAAAAGGATTTGAACCGGGACCGGTGGATGGCATTTGCGGGCCCCAGACAAGACAGGCGATTATAGCCTTTCAAACCCGCTCGGGACTTGAAGCAGATGGAATGGTAGGGCCTTTGACCATGAAGGTCCTGTTCGGAAATGAGCTGCCCATCGAAATTTTTGATCAAGGCCAGCTTAGCCCGCATTTTAAGCGCGAGGAATTTCGCTGCTGCTGTCAGGGACGCTATTGTACCGGCTTTCCCGCTGAAATGAATCAGCTGCTGATAGCGAAATTGGAAAATATTCGTTGCCAACTGGATTCGGCGATTATTGTAACATCGGGGGTGCGTTGTGTGATCAGAAACCGTGAAGTTGGCGGAATTGAAAATTCCCGCCATTTAAGCGGCGGAGCGGTGGATTGTTACGCGCCGGGATTTTCAGTTTATCAGCTCAAGCAGGCGGCAGAAAATCAAGGTTTATGCGTCATTCTCTATGAAGAACAGGGGTTCTGTCATTTGCAATTGTAATGATTAAAGTTATAAAAGGTGTAGAGTAGATTCGGACAATTATTTGATAGTTGCGCTTATAATTGAAATTCTTTTAGTATATAAGTAGCTAGAGCTAAGCATGAAAAATCCCCCTTAAGTAGATTTTGGTGATTTTATCTACGTGAGGGGGGGTTATAGCATTTATGAGTGTCTTTTTATTTGCTTTAGTTAGAATTTGTTCATAATGGTTTTAACTTTTGGGGCATAGGTCAAATCGGCGGCCCAAGTGCCGGCCAGTTCTTCTACCGACAGGGCTTTTGTGCGAAGCTTATCGTTCCAGCGTGGATCAACTGTAGGGTTGTTAAGGGCCTGGCTGCTGGCGTAGCATTTTAGGTGCTGAATATGTCCCCGAATACCCATCTGGATGCCGGTGGCATTATTACCATATGCTGTGGCAAAGTTAAAGCCTGCAACCCCGTTGCCGGTGGCACCCAGTCCAGCGAAATTAAACTGACCAACAGCGACATCCTTGCCAAACTGCAGATGACCGGTTTCCAGCATAGCCTGAGCAAAAGCGACCTCGGCGCGAACCCCTTCGGCTTTGGCTTCTTTAATATAGAGGTCGCAGAAGGTCTCTAAATTCACGCCTAAATCGTTGTAAGTTTGCGGATAGGTTTTGCCGGTGCTTTTATAATAGGCAACCAGTTGAGCAGCGGTGACAGTTGTTGTGCCCATAATAGGGGTTTCCACATAACGGATGCTGGCGGAGGTACCGCCCAGGCAAACGGCGGTGCCGTCGCTTTCATAACAATAGATATGGAAGTGGTAGGTGCCGCTGGTGCCCTTATGATTTTTGGCATCCACAATTGCCTGATAAGAACCGTCACTTTGTTTAGAGGCGGTATACCAGACCAGGTCGTCCTGACCGCCGGAGTCGCTCCAGCTGGCTACCAGGATTTTACTGACGCCGTTTGGTGTTGTTAGATCGCTGATTTTTACTGCCGCCACATTTTCGGTCACCGTAGCGGTAATGCTTTCGGCTGTAGCTGGACTGTAGGTCACTTTGGCACTGGTGCTGCCTAAAAACTGATAGCTTTTGGAAGCCTGATCGACGCCATAACAATGAATTTCATACTGGCCTGTTTCACTATTGTGATTACTGGTGTTAATGGTGCAAGTGTAGACGGTATCGCTTTTCTTGCTGCCTTTTACCCACTCAATATCATCTTGACCGTTTTTGCTGGTCCATACCGGGAAGTAAATATTTTCAATTCCGCCGGGGGCACTGATGCCGCTGACAGTAACGGTGATTTCACGGCCGGATACACTTGCGGATACTTTACTGGCACTCATGGGATCAAGGCTGACATCAACACTAGTGTTACCCAAGAAAGTCAGTTTATCGTAGGAATCTTTACCGTAACAGTGAATGGAATATTTACCGACATCATACTGATGATCGGCAACCGAAATGGTCGCTTTATAGGTGCCATTGCTTTGCTTGGTGGCAGTCACCCATTTGATATCATCCTGGCCGCCGGTATCGCTCCAGACCGGGAAGAGGATTTCTTTTAAGCCATATGGGGCACTGATGGATTTAGCGGTAATAATAATATTGCCATTGCTATCGCTGCTGGCGCTGATTTCTTTTGCGGACATCGTCGAGACAGTCATAGAAATCGTGGAGCTGCTCAGATAGGTCAGCTTGCCATAGGAATCTTTTCCATAGCAGTGAACATTATAGCTTCCGCCGTCATAGCGGTGGTTTTTAATATCGATAGTCGCCTGATAGGAACCATCACTCTGTTTAGTGGCCGTATACCATTTGATATCGTCCTGACCACCGCTTTCGCTCCAGACCGGGAAAGAAATTTCGGTTAATCCATCAGGTGCATCGATATCCGAAACGCTGACATTAAAGGTTGACTCGGTTACGATGCTGGTTTCTAATTGACCGGAAGTCATTTTTTCGACGGTTACGGTGCTAGTTGTATTGCCGAGAAAGTTAAGTTTCCCGTTGCTGTCCGTTCCATAACAGTGAATATTGTAAGTGCCACCCTCTTTGAGATGATTGCTGATATCCACCGTTGTTTTGTAGGAACCGTCACTTTGTTTACCGGCGGTATACCATTTGATATCATCCTGACCGTTTTTGTCTGACCAGACGGCAAAAGAAATGCTTTTAACCGATGTGGTGGTGCTGATACCTGATGCAGTCGCATTTATTTTTTCCCCGGAAGTCGTGGCGGTTACCGATGAAGCAGTAATGGTTGGTGTATCATTGCCAAAGAAGCTATCTATGCTTTTGACAATCTGATTTGCCATGGCCTGCTGGTTTGTATCATTGGCCAAAAGCAGTGATTCAGCGTTGTTGGATACAAATCCGGCTTCAATTAGGACTGATGGCATACTGGTTTTCTTGATGATTGAGTCATCCCGTTCCACAATCCGATTGCGGCTGGGGAGATAGGTCAGGTTGGCTTTGAAATTCGTATTAAAAAGCGTAGCCAGTTCCTTGGAACTGATGGCAATAGCTGGTGGGCTGGCATCAAGCGTCGCGCTTGAGCCGTCAGACCAGGCATTGGCCTTTTGGTAAAGGCCTTCGTTATCGATGGATGGGTGATAGCTGGACCAATAGAATTCATATCCGCTGGAAGTGGTCCCGCCGGAATTATGATGAATGCTGACCAGCAGATCGGCGCCTAGACTGTTAGCGGCATTGCAGACCGCAGTGGATGAATTGACAGTGGTCGATAATAAAGTCGGCAGACCGGGATTTCCCGGGATCTGATGACTGAGCGTAGCATTATAGCCGGCATTGCGCAGGGACTGGACGACCTTGATGGCCAGAGCATTGTTTAATGCGACTTCTGTCACACCGGTAGAAGTGTTGACGGCACCAGTATCTGTTCCGGCTTCATGGCCGGGATTGATAATAATGGTTTGTGTCGTTGCGGCTTGAGCCGGTGGGCTGTAGTATAGGAAAAAAGTCATTAAAATGAGGGTTAGAGCGATTAACAAACCTATTGACTTTTTTAGTAATCGAAGGTCGAGCTGTGTTTTCATGTGTTTTCCTTTCAGAATATAGGGCATAAAAACCCCAGTTTGTTTGTAACAAAGATATCACTATATTGTAACAATGTCAATGGAAATAATTATTCTTTTGAGGCCGACAAGGCCATAATTTTTGCGGATATCCCCTGTATTACAATGAAATTTAATTATAGCGAGGGAAATACGGTTTAATTAAAAAGGGATTTGAATCGATCTTGCAAATATCAACAGGGTAAAAATGTAAATACAATGTAAAATTTCCAATTGTTATTGAGAATAAGAAAAGTCATTTTATATGTTGACAGACGACATATGTCATGCTACAATGTATCAAACAATGATATATCGCATGACGACATATCATACAACGACATAAAGAAGGTGAGTGTATTGATGTATAGCGAACCCTTAACAGAGAGTTATTTTTATATTCTGCTATGCCTTAAAGAAGGTGCCAATCACGGTTATGGTATTATGCAGCGGGTTAAAGAGCTTTCTGATGAGCGGGTGAATATTGGCTCAGGCACCATGTATGGGGCAACCGGGAAAATGATCAAGAAAAAGTGGATTCAGGAAATTAAAAGTCCGGCTGATGACAGAAAACGGATGTATCAGTTAACGCCGCTTGGCCAGGAGATTTTATCTGGGGAATATGAGCGGCTGCAGGCGCTGATTAAAAGTGCCAAAACGATTTTGAAGGAGGCGTAAAGCATGGGGAAAATGAAAAAAACATCTTATCGAGGATATATGGCCTGGAATTACGATAAAGAAGAAAATGATTTGGATGAACAGTCTAAAAAAGGCTGGCAACTTGAAAAAGGGGGCTGTTTTCATAGTAAGTTTGTAAAGGATGAGTCGGTTAAATATCGACACCGGATTGATTTTAATCCGGTTATTTTAAAAAACAGCCAAGAAAAAGAGCGCTATGTTGAATTTTTTGAGGAGCAAGGATGGGAGTATGTCAATAACACCTTTAATGGCTGGGCTTACTTCAGAAAAATAGTGACAGAAAATAGCTTAGCATCGGAATACGAAATCTATAGTGATCAGGAATCCTATTACGGTATGCTTTCTCGCTGGATTCGACTGGGTTGGGTATGTATTGCTGTGGAAATGCTGGCCGCAATACTATACGTCATTCAATTCTTCGAAAACGGCGATCCCTTTTATATTGTTGGGGCTGCAATCTTTATGACAGTTGGGGTTTGGATTTTCAATGGGATTGGGAAGATGAAGGCTAAAATAAATGAAAGAGTCATCAATTGAGTGTTGATTTGATTATTATGAAATAAAGAGATCAGTGTTTCACTTCGATTAGGTGCCTTCTTTGTAATATTGAATGCCTGAGCACTGACAATTGGCTTTTCAGTTGCACCCAAGGGGGCAGACCCTCTGCATCGGGGCGAACAGCTGCACAGAAAAGCTGATATTTAGCCATTCCTAAAATAGCAACTGTACGATACCGCAGTAGACTAGGAAATTCAATTGGTCGGTGCGGGGTTTGTCTACACACTGAAAGAGACCGCTTTTGCGGTCTCTTTTTTGGAGGAGCTGATTAGCCACCGTTTAATAGGCAATGTTCTGTAGATTGGCGATTTCAGATTTCATTTTTGTGGAAATATCATTTAGCATTTGCAGCTTTTGACTGATTTCCTCCATTGAAGCCTGGTGTTCAACCACAATTTTACCGGCTTTGTTAGCCTGAGATTCAACCCCGTTCATGCTGGCAACCAGGTTATCAAGAATATTTTCGATTTTTTTGGCAGAATCCACACTCATGACAGCCAGTTTACGGACTTCATCAGCAACCACATTAAATCCGCGGCCATATTCACCGGCACGGGTTGCTTCGATGGCAGCATTTAGTCCCAGTAAATTTGTCTGGGTAGCTACATCACGGATGAATTTTAAAATAGAGTCGGTTTCCTTGACTTCGTTTTTTGAATGAGTAGAAGATTTCATTAATTCCCTGGAAGTCTCGTTTAACGATTCGATCTGTTTTGAGAACGTTTCAACAACGGTACTGACGGAACGGATGTTTTCAAACATATTCTCCGTCAGGCCCTGGAATTTTTCCGTTTCTTCCACCAGCATACGGTTGTGATGATGACCCATGCTGGAAATAGAATTGGCAAAAATATAGAGCATATCGGCGGCAGCATCAACCTGATCACGAGGAACAATTTTTACTTTTCGCAAAGCCGCAATATATTCTTCCTCATCAACTCCGATTTCCCGCGCTACCTTTCTAAAGTAATCTTCATCAGGGGGCTCAGTTAAAACCTGACCACCTAGAATCGCACCGATCTCAACACCATCAATGATAATCGGTGCAGCGAAATCAACTAGGCCGGCGTGACAGGCATAAACAGCGGGCTTTCCTGTTTGGGCAGCTTTTTTTCCGCCTTGAACATCACAGTTAAGACAGCGTTCATTCCCGATTTTTGAGCCACGGGTAAATTTCATGCAGAAGTCGGTAAAATTGCTGGGCTCGGTGATCGATCCTTTTTCATTGTCAACGGTGACACTGGCCATTCCCATGGCATTAGCAAAACTATCTTGAAATTTTTGCAAGACGTTTAGATCGATCAGCTCGTCAACGTAATAATGTGATTTTTTTTCCATAAAATCGTTCCTCCAGTATTGGTTTTGTATTGTAATTCATTTTCTGATTCGAGAATTCCTATTTCCTTGTATAATAAGGTATTCTTCCCAGTTGTGTAACTCTATTTTGGTTAATACCCATAATATGAATTAATTATTCATCGGGAAATCAAAATTTAATAGGAAACAAATTAGTTCATCACATTGTATCATTTTATGGAATGGTTGTCAGCAAATACCTCTTAAAATATACGAGGTTGGCAAAAAAATGAAGGACATGGTATGATAAAAGAAAATTGCATGATAAATGTTTTCAATACAAGAAATAGACGGAGATGAATATGAAAATGATTAAAAAATATAGATGGTGGATTCTGTCATTTTTTTGGATGGGCATGATATTTCTTTCGTCCAGTCAGACCGGTGAAGTTTCGGGTAGTTTAAGCTCTGGTCTGAGCAGCATCATTATGAAAGAAGTGGAAGGTTTGTTTGCCATCCACCTGGATTTACAGGCCTTTGACCATGTGATCCGCAAGAACGCCCATTTTTTTGTCTATATGCTGCTCGGGATTTTCTTTTATTTGGCACTGAGGACTTCAAAGGCCAGCCAACCGGAATTAAAAGCAATTCTTTTCAGTCTTATATATGCCCTTAGTGATGAGGGCCATCAGCTTTTTATAAATGGCAGAGCTGGCCGGGCGACAGATGTGCTGATCGACAGCCTGGGTGCCCTGATCGGAGTGCTTTTGATCAGGGCCTTTAAAAAGCATCAGGATCAGAGGGCGTAACGACCCAGAACCCGGCCGACGATACGCAGGGTATCATATTCGTTGGGAATAATGGAATCATATAAAGGGTTAAAGGAGATAAAGGCATTATCCCGGAATTGTTTAATATAGGCATCCCCATTAATGATGATAATACCCACATCACCACGGTTAAGCTGATTAACCGGTTCAACAAAGACGATATCGTCCTGATAGTAGGCCGGTTCCATACTGTCACCGGTGACCCGGATGGCGTATTTGGCTTTATCCGGAACCGCTTCGGAAGGGAAGGATTTAAAGTCGTACTGATCTGAATCGAGATAGCTGCCAACACCGGCAGAAGCCGGCAGCAGGTATAAAGGGAGTTCCCGGAGGGCTTCGGGGTTGGGAAAAGTTATTTCATTTTGTTCGTAGGCGCTAAACTGATCGAGGGTATCGGAAATAAACCGTTTTCCCTCATTGGATAAGCCTTGATAACGGGCGATAATATCGCGCTCCATGATGGAGAGGGCCGGACTTTCTTCTTCATAAATGGACTGAATGGTCAGTTCGTGATCGAGGGCATCGAGAAATGCGGTCAATGTATTGTATTTGGGATTGGTCGTTTCTCCTGATAATAATTTATGAATAGTGGGCAGTGGTATCCTTGACTTGATTGAAAGCTCCTGAGTCGTCATGGATGACTGCTTTTTTAATTGGCGAAGTTTTTCATTGATCATTAAATCATCTGATATCATTAAGAGGTATGACATCTTTTCCTTTCTGTGATAGTTTTCTGCCTCTAAAAGGATTGTTTAAGCTAGAATCGGGCAGGAATCATCAGCTTTTATTGATATTATAAGGGAAAATGGATCAAAAATCAAGGGACTTGTCACAAAATAATCAATACAAGAGTATCGTTTAAGAAAAATTCATATTGACAAATTATCCCAAAAGAATATAATGGACTTATAAAAATCATTTATGATGAAAGAAGGAAGAGATGGAGCGTGTCATTCTGCATTGTGATATGAATAGTTTCTACGCCAGTGTAGAGGCCCTTTACCATCCGGAACTGGCGGGAAAACCTTTGGCGGTGGGAGGCAATCCGGAAAAACGGCATGGGATTATATTGGCCAAAAATCAGCCGGCTAAGATCGCTGGGGTCAAAACCGGTGAAACACTGGCCCAGGCAATTAACAAATGTCCGGGGCTGGTTGTGCTGAAACCCGATTATGGCAAATATCTGCGTTTTTCTAGGCTGGCCAGAAAAATCTATAATCGTTATTCAGATCAGGTGGAGTCCTTTGGACTGGACGAAGCCTGGATCGATGTGACCAACAGCGACAAGCAGTTTGGTAAAGGGTTTGAGATCGCCAAAGCCATCAGCAACGCTGTCTATGAAGAGCTGGGGGTAACACTGTCGATAGGGGTTTCCTGGAATAAGATCTTTGCCAAATTTGGGTCCGATTATAAAAAACCCAATGCCATTACAGAAATTAATAAAAAAAATTATCAGCAGATTATCTGGCGCCAGGAGGCTGGTGATTTATTGTATGTAGGCAGATCGACCCAGTGCAAGCTGAATAAGCATGGGATCTTTACAATTGGTGATTTGGCTTTGGCTAATCGGGATTTTCTAAAATTCACGCTGGGGAAAATGGGGCTTGTTTTATGGGATTTTGCCAATGGTCTGGATCAAAGTCCGGTCAAGCCTTTTGATGAAACTTACAATGGCAATGAAAGGGTCATAAAAAGTATTGGCAACAGTGTTACAACCGCCCGAGACCTGGAGAATCGTCGGGATGTCAATTTGATTGTCTGTCTGCTGGCCGAAAGTGTGGCCATGCGTTTAAGGGAAACCGGTTGCTTTAGTCAAACGGTCGCCATTCATGTGCGGGATACCAGTCTTAAAAGTATTAGCAGGCAACAAAAACTTCAAAAACCCACCGATTTGACCCGGGAAATTTATCAGGCGGCAATGGCGATTTTTGATGCGAATTATGTGTTTGGACCGGCCATTCGCTCAATTGGGGTACGGGTGGAAAAGCTACTGCCCAATACCATTCCGGTGCAGCTGGATCTCTTTAATCATGAAAAAGACCGGCTTAAACAAGGACAGCTTGATCAGGCGGTTGATGATTTGCGTCGACGGTTTGGCAATCACTCGGTACGTCGGGCCATTACCATTGATGATCCATTAGGAGCTCTTGATGCTAAAAAGGATCATGTAATTCATCCAATTGGTTATTTTTAAAAAGTTTATCGCTGCAGATTTATAAAGGCAGAAAAGGTGAAACAATGAACAGTTCAGAAAAGAGAACAAAAAAATATGTGCCAGTGCTGGTGATGTTTGAAGAAAGCGGACGCATGACGCCACTGGAAATTTACTGGGAAGACGGGAGGCGTTTTTTAATCGATCGGGTCCTAGATATGCGGCCTGCAGTTTCCAGAAAAGCCGGTGGACAGGGGATTCGCTATCTTTGTCGAATTAAAAATCAGGAAGTCCTGCTTTTTTATGAAGAACCTAAGTGGTTTGTGGAAGAAAAAAGATAATCTGGTCTATAATTGATTTGAAATCGGGTAGACAGGATAAGAGAAGGCTATTAATAATTTTAGAGAGGAATTTAATGATGGAAGATTCAAATCAAAAGCAAAGGGAGAATCAAGTGATGGAATACCAGGAATTTACCCAGGAAGATATTGAAGATAACAAGGTAATGGCGGCTTTGGCTTATATTCTTTTCTTTTTACCGCTGATTGTTTGCCCGGAATCAGCCTACGGAAAATTTCATGCCAACCAGGGGCTGGTACTTTTGATTGTCAGTGTGGCGGGGAGCATTGTTTTGGGCATCATTTCTGCCATTATTCCCTTTATCGGATGGATTGTCCAGCTTATATTCAGCCTGGCTGTTCTGGCCTTTGCAATCCTTGGGATCGTCAACGCTTTAAACGGTAAAGCCAATAAACTGCCGCTGATTGGAGAGATTACAATTTTAAAATGAATTGAATCTGATTTATTGTCTGTGAAAATTTTGCGGCAGGGCCATTTTGAAATGGTTGATGATCGGTATGGTCTGCCTTATATTGCCGGGCGATACCGATTTTTTCAGTAAAGATGGAAATCTTGACATGCAAGCTGGTAAGTGATAATATTAGTGTATTGCAGGGGGACTCGAAAGAGTTGAGAAGGTAAAACCTGACCCTTTGAACCTGTCAGTTAACACTGACGTAGGGAGACAATTCATTAAAAGCGGATGATAGCATAATGAGTGTTCCCTGTTCAGGGGACGCTTTTTTTTAGCTAAAAATATAAAACATTGCAGGGGGACTCGAAAGAGTTGAGAAGGTAAAACCTGACCCTTTGAACCTGTCAGTTAACACTGGCGTAGGGAGACAATTCATTATTATGTGTAATGAATCAAAGTATTCTCTATATCAGGGGATATTTTTTTATTTACAAAAATTCGGCCTGCAAAGAAAGGGGAGAAAGACACTGCAACAAAATATTTGTGTCATATCGATAGGGTAAAAGAAAGGAATAGTCAAGATGGAGCATAAAAACGAAATAAAAAAAGAGATAATTGAGGCGGTAGAATTCAGCAGAAAAAATAATCCTATGGTAGGGTCCATTACCAATTCTGTGACGATCAATTTGGTGGCTAATACGCAGCTGGCTGTTGGCGGATCAGCGGCCATGGTTTATTTGCCGGATGAAGGAGAATTTTTGGCTAAAGCTGCCGGTGCCAGCTATATCAATGTCGGTACGCTGTTGCCGGTATATGAAGAGACTTTACCACATACGGCTCAAGTATTGAATGAACTGCAAAAACCCTGGGTGCTGGATCCGGTTGCCGTCGGGATTGGTTTATTGAGAACCGATCTTCTGCAGAAGTTTAAGGACTATCAGCCGACTGTTATCAAAGGGAATGCATCAGAAGTGATCGCTTTGGCTGGACTATGGGGCCTGGAGGGCGGAACGGCAGTATCCAATGTTCGGGGTGTCGATTCCAGTGATTCCGTGATGGCGGCCAATACAGCAGCAATTGCACTGGCTAGATGGACAGGTGGAGCGGTAATGGTATCGGGCCAGACGGATCTGGTGACAGATGGTAAAGTGTTGGCCATGTCGCAGGGCGGGTCGCATTTTATGGAAAAAATGACCGGAGCCGGTTGTTCCCTGGGCGGGGTTATCGGGGTCTATTTGGTAGGCGCTTCCCCTTTTATTGCGGCTCTGACGGCAGCGGCGGTTTATAATTTAGCGGCTAGACGGGCAGAAGCGAAGGTAAGCGGTCCCGGCAGTTTTCAGGTTCAATTTATTGATGAACTGTATCAGGCCAATGCCCGGGATATTGCAGACAATCCCTTTGAGCTTGTAGAGGTTTGATGATGAATACATTAATTGCGGTCGCGATAGCGCCTTTTGGAGTGGGGGATGAATTGGCAGCTGAAATTGCTGAAGTGATCAGGGTTATAAAAGAGTCAGGTTTGCCTTATCGCATGAACTCGATGTTTACCGAGATTGAAGGTGAATGGGATGAGGTGATGAAGGTGGTTAAAGATGCCAGCTTTGTGCTGGCTCAAAAAGGCTTGCGGACAGAGGTCGTATTAAAGGCTGATGTGCGTCCAGGATTCATCAATACGATGACAACAAAAGTTGATAAAGTCAATAAAATTTTAGGAGAAGAAAATGAACAGTCGCCAAAATCTTGACCTTTCGGCCTATCTGGTTGTTGGACCGGAGAATACAAAAGGCCGACCAGTTACTCAAATAATTAAAGAGGCGGTAGTCGCCGGATTTACCTGTGTACAGATTCGTTCCAAGTTTGCTTCAGCACGGGAATTAATCACATTAACCGCTCAGGCTGCGCGGGTAATTGCTGAAGTTGGCAGCCCAGAAGCAGTAACACTCCTGGTGGATGATCGCCTTGATGTGATTCTGGCGGCTCGCAAACAGCAGATAAAAGTTGACGGAATTCACGTGGGACAGTCAGATATCCCAGTGGAGGTCTGTCGGGAATATTTGGGAAAGAATGCGATTATCGGTCTATCAGCCAGAACAAATGAATTGTTTGAATATATTAAAACCGTTGATACGGCATTAATTGATTATTTTGGTGCTGGTCCATTGCATGAAACAGCGACAAAACCCGATTGTGGATTGGATCGGGACGGCAAAGTGAAAACGAGAAGTTTTGCTGATTTTGAAAAGCTGGCAAAGCTCAGTCCTATTCCGGTGGTAGTTGGCGGTGGGGTTAAGCATAATGATATTCCGCAACTGGCTCAAACAGGAGTGGATGGTTTCTTTGTTGTAAGCGCAGTTTCGGAGGCCGAGAACCCTGGACTGGAAGCGACCCGGCTGGTTGAAAGCTGGAAATCGGCAAAAATATCTTAGCGTGGAGATCGCTTTTGTTTATGTCCATATGGCATAAATAAAAAAGCGGATTTTATTAAGTGGCAGCACAGATACTGAAGCGGATAGGATTGAAAATTATCAATCAGTAAGGAGAATCGCAATGAAAACATATAAAACACAGATGGAAGCAGCAAGACAGGGGATTGTCACAGAGGAAATAAAAAAAGTGGCGGACAAGGAACTAATGCGGGTTGAGGAGCTGATGCCGTTAGTTGCTGCCGGTAAAGTCGTGATTTGTGCCAATAAGAATCATCAGTGTATTGACCCACAGGGGGTTGGTTCAATGCTCAAAACTAAGATTAATGTTAACCTGGGCGTTTCCAGAGATTGCAAAGATCATGATATGGAAATGAAAAAAGTTATGGAAGCCGTTAATATGGGGGCCCATGCCATCATGGATCTGTCTTCTCACGGGAATACGGTACCCTTCCGGCGTAAGTTAACAGCAGAATGTCCGGCCATGATCGGAACGGTTCCAGTATACGATGCAGTCATTCATTATCAGAGAGATTTAAATACATTAAAGGCAAAAGATTTTATTGATGTTGTCAGACTTCATGCTGAAGATGGGGTTGATTTTGTGACCCTGCATTGCGGGATTACCAAAAAAACGATTGAGCAGATTAAAAACAATCAAAGAAAAATGGATATCGTATCCAGAGGTGGATCACTGGTATTTGCGTGGATGAGTATGACTGGCGAGGAAAACCCTTTTTACGAGTACTATGATGAAATTCTTTCAATCTGCCGTGAATACGATGTGACCATTTCACTGGGAGATGCCTGTCGGCCAGGGTGTCTGGCAGATGCGTCAGATATCTGCCAGATTGATGAGCTGGTGCGGCTGGGTGAGCTGACGCAAAGAGCTTGGGAGAAGGATGTGCAAGTCATAGTTGAAGGCCCGGGGCATATGCCAATTGATCAAATTGCGGCTAATATGAAAATACAGCAGACAATCTGCAAGGGGGCACCTTTTTATGTATTGGGGCCACTGGTTACAGATATTGCACCGGGATATGATCATATTACTGCGGCCATTGGAGGTGCTGTTGCAGCATCAGCTGGAGCAGCGTTTTTATGCTATGTTACACCGGCAGAACACTTGGCTCTGCCGAATTTAGAGGATGTCAGGCAGGGAATTATTGCTTCAAAGATTGCCGCTCATGCCGCAGATATCGCCAAGGGGATCAGAGGGGCAAGGGAGCTTGATGACAGAATGGCGGTTGCCAGAAAAGAATTTGACTGGGAAACACAATGGCAATGTGCCATTGATCCCGAAACGGCAAAGAAAATCCGGGCTGACAGAAAACCTGAACAGGAAGATTCCTGCTCTATGTGCGGAAAGTTTTGTGCCATACGAAGTATGAATAAAGCGCTGGCCGGAGAGCAGATTGATATTTTATAAGTGAAAATCGAAAGAAAAATTCAACAGAAGATGGACGATTATCCGAATGTGATGATGAAGGCAATAAAACGATGCTTTAACCATTTACTGATGTCGCTAAAAAGGCTTAAAGAATAAGAAATAAAAACGCAAATTTAAAAGACCAGTTAACAGCTTAGCTGAAATAACTGGTCTTTTGATTGGGCGGATTAAGTTTAATTCGTAAATCTTTTAAATCTTAGAAGAGGTTGTTAACTACCACTTGCATGACATTTAGGTCAAAGTTTTCAGCAGTATAAACCGAATAATCGTAATCAGTAGTGGAAAAAGTAGCCAAGCCTTCAGCACCGTCATTGTACTGATAAAAAACGGTATTCCCACGCGAATCAGTGATGGTCTGCCCATGGTTAAACTGGGTATAAACGCCACTGATATCTTCCTCGCTGCGTTTTGCTTTTCTGATGGTAAAGGCCTTTTCTTCAAAGTTTAAATCAGCCTCAGCAATGGTATCGGCAATCACATAATAGACAGAATCTGTCGCTGGCGCCGGCAGTGAATCGAAGGTAAAGCCAAGGCGATCATTAATGGCTTCAAGAGAAGTCATTTCGACCATGGGGTTGGGCAGACTTTCCTGTGACGCATCAGAGTCCTGAGACTGTGTGCAGCCAGATAAAATAAGCATCAGAACGACAACAAGAACAAAGGCAGATTTTTGTTTCATCGTTTCCTCCTTAGTATTTAAACAGGACAGTCGGTATTTTTGGGCTGATGAGTAAAATGAGATTGGCCGCTGGCATAATCACTAACGCACTGGCCATGGCCTAACAGCTTATATTTGTAGCTTAAGAGACCATCCAGACCAACCGGACCGCGGGCGTGCAGTTTAGAGGTGCTGATGCCCACTTCGGCACCGAAACCGAAGCGGAATCCATCGCTGAAGCGCGTTGAACAGTTGTGAAAAACGCCAGCCGAGTCTACCAGTGTCATAAAGGTTTTAACGGCTTCGTTATCATTGGTGATAATAACATCAGTATGGCCAGAGCCGTAGGTATTGATATGGTTAATTGCTGAGATTAGATCAGGAACAATCTTGATGGATAGAATATAATCCAGATATTCGGTTTTCCAGTCTTCTTCAGTGGCTGCTTCTATATCAATGATTTTTAATACTTTGGCATCACCTTTCAGATGAACATTTTTTGCTTCCAGAGCTTTTTTAAGTGGTGGTAAGAGGTCTTTGGCAACGGACTCATGCACCAGCAGAGTTTCCAGGGTATTGCAGGCGGCGACATACTGGGTTTTAGAATCAACAATCAAATCAATAGCCATGGGGATTTGCGCATCATCGTCAACAAAAACGTGGCAGATGCCATCGGCATGACCCATCACCGGGATGTTGGAGTGATTCATAATATACTGAACAAATTCATTAGACCCCCGGGGAATGATCAGATCAATATAGTTATCCAGAGCCAGCATGGCGTTAACCTCATCGCGGCTTTCCAGATTTTGAATAAAGCCTTTGGGAATGCCTGCTGAAAGTGTGGCATCTTCAATGACTTTGCAAAGCATCCGGTTGGTTTCTAAGGCTTCACGACCACCTTTTAGCAGGACGCTGTTGCCGCTTTTTAGACAGAGGGTTGAAATCTGGACAAAGGCATCAGGTCGGGATTCAAAGATTACCCCAATCACCCCAATCGGACAGGTCACCTTGTAAAGATCAAGACCTTGATCAAGCTCGGTGGCTAATTTTGTTGCTCCCAGAGGATCATTTAACTCAACCAGGCTGTTAATACCATCAATGACATCATTGATTTTTACTTCATTGAAAACCAGTCGTTTTAAAAGGGGGGCGGCCAGGTTTTCGGCTTGAGATCGTTTAAGATCGGCCTCGTTAGCAGCAAGAATTTCGGCCTTGTGTGTTTCGAGTCCCTTGGCAATCGCCAAAAGTGCTTGGTTTCGGGTTTTAGTATCAGTGGCAGCCAGTTTGATACCGGCTTCTCGGGCCAGTTTTCCGCGTTCTTCCATGAGTCTCTCCTTAAAATTTATTGATAAACTAATTCAAGTAATTATATCCCAAATAAACGCAATAAGTTGCTGGTTTTGAGATGTGTAGACAGATTACTCAAGCAGGTTGTCCCGGATTTTTTCGAAATCCGTCTGGGTCAAGTCCGTCTGATCAAGCAGATAGGCTTCAACATGACCATAATTACCATTGATATAATCCATGGAAATTTTCAGCCAATCCGGTTTTACGCCGTAAAATTCCCAGAGATGATAATTGTCAACCCCCAGTTCTTCAGACATAATATTGCCTAAGAGCTGATAGCTTTCATCAAAGGTCAGGTTGGTCAGCGTGTAATCGGATAGAATTGTTTCATCATTGACACCCAGAATTCCCAAAAGCAGATAGGTCATAAAACCGGTTCGGTCTTTGCCGTTAGTGCAGTGATATAAAAGTGGGGTTTCGGAAGGAATGGTCAGATATTTTAAGACATCGGCAAAACGCTGAGCCTTGTTTTCGGTCTGCTCATGATAGACATTTCGCATGAAGCTGTCGACGGCACCGGGTTTGGTAAAGTCGATACCAGCGGTTTTATCGCCCAGTGTTTCAAAAATCGGGTGCAGATGGTACTGGGTGGAACCGGGCAGGCGATCCACCTGCTTACGGGCCTTTGCCTCGTTTCTGAAGTCAAAGACGTGTTTAAGTTTTAAATCATGGAAAAATTCCACATCTTTATCGGATAAATGCGCCAATTCCTCACTTCTGATAACCTTGCGCCATTTAACTTTACCGCCCTGATAACCGGTGTAACCACCAATATCGCGGATATTGATAGAGTTTTCCAGCTGGATCAGTCGTTTAGACAGCTGGGTTTCTTCGCAAAAGATCAGATTGTGCACATCTTTAAAATCATAAAGTGGCTCACCGCTGGGGGAGACTGGTCTGCTGGTATAAATCGGAGATTCTTTTTCCGGAAGTTCAAAAGGGCTTGATGTTTCAAAGGTCTTTGTTGCGGAAGTTTTTGCTGTTATTGGGTCTGGTTGGCCTGTTTGTC
Source organism: Eubacteriaceae bacterium (assembly GCA_030156895.1). GTDB lineage: Bacteria > Bacillota > Clostridia > Eubacteriales > Eubacteriaceae > Acetobacterium. The sequence continues at coordinate 46,994 of JASGLP010000017.1, forward strand.
TGGTTTTTCTTTTTTTCACAAACAGAAAAGCCGAAAAACCGGCAAAAGCTCCGGCCATCACTGCCAGAGTGAATTTTTTGTTCATGTAGGAGTTCCTTTCTGTGAATGAATGCTATAATAAATACTATAGCATCAGACTGAAGACAAAGTAAATATACGAACCTGAGCACCGACAATTGGCTTTTCAGTTGTCCGCCTCGGGGTTTGTCTACGTACTAAATGCTATAAGAAATATTATAGCATAAAAATAGGGACAATAGTCCTTAAAAAAGTGGAGAAAAAATGGAAGAGAATAAACTGGGAATATATTGTCATATCCCTTTTTGCATAAAAAAATGCCTGTATTGTGATTTCAATTCGCAGGTTTGCATGGATCAGAAGCAGATCGATGCTTATTTTGCCGCGCTTAAAGAAGAAATCTCTTTAGTAGCGCAAAAAGATCAGATTGTTGATAGCCTTTATATCGGCGGCGGTACACCATCGAGCGTTGAGGGGGAGAAGATTGCCGATTTGATCAAAGCATTGCGGCAGGCTTTTCTGTTTGACTCAGATTGTGAAATCACCATAGAAGTTAATCCCGGGACGGTGACGGAAGAAAAACTTGTTAGCTATAAAAAAGCGGGTATTAATCGTGTCAGTGTCGGTCTGCAGGCCTGGCAGGATCAATTGCTGCAAAGCTTGGGCCGGATTCATGATCAGAGTCAGTTTGTTCAAACGATGACATATCTTAAGAAAACTGGCTTTGAAAATATCAGCGTCGATTTAATGTATGGTCTGCCGGGTCAGACGCTTTTAATGGTGGAAGAAAGTTTGCGGCAGGTGCTAAGTTTTGAACCCACTCATTTTTCCTGCTACAGTCTGATTTTGGAAGCGGACACACCAATGACTCAAAAAGTGGAAAAGGGTGAGCTCATCTGTCCTGATGAGGATGATGAGCGGGACATGCACTGGTTGGTTGATGAGCTGCTTGAAAAAAACGGTTATCATCATTACGAGATATCCAGCTATGCAAAAGTTGGATTTGAAAGCCGCCACAATTTAAAATACTGGGAATTGAAAGATACCCTTGCATTGGGAGCTGGTGCTCACAGTTTTTACAAGGGTCAACGTTTTGCCAACTTGTCAGACCGCGAGCTCTATGTCGAGCATCTTAAAAAAGGTCAGCTGCCCAGGACCGAGCTTCATGAGCTCAGCCAAGAGGAGTGGATGGCCGAATGGCTGTTTTTGGGTTTAAGAAAACTTGATGGCGTCAGCCGTCAAGAATTTATAGATCGTTTTGCCGATGACTATATGCTTATCTATAAGGAAGAGATCGAAAAATTGATTAGCCAAAAGCTCTTGATTAAGGAAGGTGATTATCTGAAACTCACTAAAAAAGGCCAGGATTTTGCCAATCAGGTTTTTATGGCCTTTATATAAATAAAGCTTAAACCTTCTTTAAAACTTGAACAGGATCTTATAGAATCTTGTTGACAAAGTAGGGGACAGATGCTATATTTATATCAGATGTTAGCACTCAATTCTTGTGAGTGCTAATAACGAGGTGAAACATGGAACTAAGTGAACGAAAAAAGAAAATTCTGGAAGTGATTATTCGGGACTATATTAACTCGGCTGAACCGGTGGGATCAAGAACCTTATCCAAGCGGTGCAACCTGGGGATCAGCCCGGCAACAATCCGGAATGAAATGGCGGATCTGGAAGAACTGGGCTTTTTAGTTCAGCCCCATACTTCATCCGGACGTATTCCCACCCAACAGGCTTATCGTTTTTATGTCGATGAGATCATGGAAATCCGCAAGCTTGAGAAAATGATCAGAACCGATATCCATCGAGGCTTTCTTGATTATAATAACGAGCTGGGAACGACCATTTCACACACGGCACAGGTTTTATCCAAACTGACCAATTATACGTCAGTGATCTTGGCGCCTCGGATTACAAATTACAATTGCAAGCACGTACAGATCATACCCCTTATAAAAAATCGGGTACTGATGGTGGCGGTGACCCATGAAGGCATTGCCAAAAACGTGGAAATGTCACTTTCATCGGAAGTCAGCGAGGTAATGGCACTCAAGCTTTCCAATGTGATCAACGGATTTTTAAAGAATTCATTTTTAAAAGATATGAATTCGGGTTTTCTTGATCAGATTCAGGAGCTTTCGCAAGAGGAAAGCAATTTGGTTCGGGAGATTATCCCCCATCTGAAAAAAGCATTATTTGAAGACGCATCAGAGATTCATTCTACTGGACTGACGAATCTCTTTAATTATCCAGAGTTCAGCGATGTGGAAAAAATCAAACAGGTGGTTAACATTGTTCAGGAAAAACAGGTGCTGTCAGAAATTCTTACTGGCAATGAAAGTGGGAAGGTGGTCCATATCCGGATCGGAAATGAGAATGACAATGAAAATTTAAAAGATTTCAGTATTATTACGTCGACTTACGAGTTGGATGGTGAAATGATGGGAGCGTTTGGTGTGATTGGTCCGACCAGGATGAATTACGACAATGTCTCATCGGTATTAAACTATATCAGAAATGAGTTGAATTTGCATATCTCAAATTTATTAATGAAATAGGTGGTTAAATGGCTAGCGAAGAACAGAAAAATGAAGAAGTAATGGAAGAAGAGGTTCAGAATCAGGAGGAAGAGGCTTTACCGGAAGTGGAAGAAACACAGCCGGAAGAAGAAGTGGTAAAAGAAACCGCAAAAGAAGATGAGGACGTATTGAATCGTCTAATTCGATTGCAGGCCGATTTTGAAAATTACAAAAAAAGAACGCAGAAGGAAAAAACAGAAATTTCCCAGTTTGCAGCTGAACGGTTTGCGACCAAGCTATTGCCGGTGCTTGACAATCTGGAACGGGCGCAGGCATCCTTTGCTGATTCTGGTGATGAGGCGAAAACCTATGCCGATGGCGTTCAAATGGTGTTTAAGCAGCTGATGACAGTTTTAACCGAAGAAGGTCTGGAAGAAGTAGACTGCGATTGCTCCTTTGATCCGAACCTGCATCATGGTGTGGCGACTGAGGATCATCCGGATAAAGAAGATCAGGATATTCTGGAAGTTTTTCAAAAGGGATATTGTTTTAAAGGAAAGCTCATTCGACCAGCAATGGTTAAAATTTGCAACAAATAGTAGCAATTAGAAAAATTTTGATAGATAAATTAAATCCTTAGGAGGAATTAGATATGAGTAAAGAAAAAATTATCGGTATCGATTTAGGAACGACAAATTCATGTGTGGCCGTACTTGAAGGCGGCGAAGCAGTTGTAATCCCCAATGCAGAAGGAAACCGCACCACACCTTCCGTTGTGGCTTTTTCAAAAGATGGTGAACGATTAGTTGGTCAGGTTGCTAAACGTCAAGCTGTTACTAATCCGGATCGTACCATTTCTTCCATTAAACGTGAAATGGGAACTGATCACAAAGTAGCAGTTGATGACAAGAGCTATACACCACAGGAAATTTCAGCAATGGTACTGCAGAAATTAAAAGCGGATGCCGAAGCTTACTTGGGGGAAACAGTTAGTAAAGCGGTTATTACCGTACCGGCTTACTTTAGTGATGCTCAGCGTCAGGCAACAAAAGATGCCGGACGAATTGCCGGTCTGGAAGTCCTGCGAATTATCAACGAGCCAACCGCGGCTGCTTTGGCTTATGGTCTGGATAAAGGCGACAATCAGAAAATTATGGTTTATGACCTTGGTGGTGGTACTTTTGACGTATCGATCCTTGAACTTGGCGATGGCGTTTTCGAAGTAAAATCAACCAACGGTAACAATCACCTTGGTGGGGATGACTTTGACCAGAAGATTATCGATTGGATGGCAGATGAATTTAAAAAATCTCACGGCATTGACTTAAGAAACGATAAAATGGCTTTACAGCGATTAAAGGAAGCGGCAGAAAAAGCTAAAATCGAACTGTCAACGGTTATGAAATCAGACATCAACCTGCCTTTTATTACGGCAACTGCAGATGGACCACAGCATCTTGAACTGTCTTTAAGCCGCGCTAAATTTGATGAATTGACTGCAGAATTGGTAAAAAATACTGTTGGCCCGGTTGAAAAAGCTATGGCTGATGCTGGACTTAAGAAAAATGAACTGGACAAGGTCATTCTGGTTGGTGGTTCAACCCGAATTCCAGCAGTTCAGGAAGCCGTTAAGAACCTAACAGGCGAAGAAGCTTATAAAGGGATCAATCCTGATGAATGTGTTGCCATTGGTGCTGCTATTCAGGCAGGGGTACTGGCTGGTGAAGTCAACGATGTCCTGCTTCTGGATGTTACACCATTATCACTGGGGATTGAAACCCTGGGTGGCGTCTTTACACGATTGATTGATCGTAATACAACTATTCCGACCAAGAAAAGCCAGGTTTTCTCGACTGCCGCTGATAATCAGACAGCTGTTGATATCCACGTGCTGCAGGGTGAACGTGAAATGTCACGGGATAATAAAACATTGGGTCGTTTCCAGTTAACTGGCATTCCGGCAGCTCGACGCGGTATTCCACAAATCGAAGTAACCTTCGATATTGATGCTAACGGGATTGTTAATGTATCCGCCAAGGATATGGGAACTGGAAAAACTCAGAATGTAGTAATCAAATCCAGCACTAATATGAATGAGGAAGAAATCGAAAAAGCGGTCAAGGAAGCAGAACTGCATGCTGAAGAAGATAAAAAACAGAAAGCTTTAATTGAAGCGAAAAACACTGCAGATTCAACCGCTTACCAAATGGAACAGTCGTTAGCAGAAGCAGGCGATAAAGTTTCGGCTGATGAAAAAGAAAAAGTGGAAGCAGCCATTGAAAAACTTAAAACAGCAGCAGAAGGTGATGATGTTGAAGCCATTACCAAAGCAACAGAAGAATTAAATGAAGCTTTCTATCCAATCGCTCAGAAAATGTATGAAGAAGCAGCTGCCCAGCAAGAGGGTGCTGAAGCTCAGGGCGACCAGGGATCAGATGACGACGAAGTAATGGATGCTGAATACGAAGAAGTGAATGACTAAGCACTGGGATCAGACAAGAAAATAAGTGGCAGCGAAAGCTGCCTTTATTTTCGTTAAAGATCTACGCGCAGCAGAAGCATTATGAAACCGAATGCTGATTAAAGATAAGGCTTGAAAATACTGGTGGATTGAAGGTATAATAAAGCGTTGTCTTTAGCTGATAACAAGTAAAATGAGGTGAATTGAATCAATGAGCGAAAAACGTGATTATTACGAGGTGCTGGGCGTAGATAAATCGGCCAGTACAGAAGATATAAAAAAAGCCTACCGAAAAAAGGCGATGCAATATCATCCGGATAAAAACCCCGGTGACAAAGAAGCAGAACAAAAATTTAAGGAAGCCAATGAAGCCTACGAAGTGCTAAGCGATTCTGAAAAGAAAGGCATCTATGACCAGTACGGACATGCCGGTATGGACGGTATGGCTGGTGGCGGCGGCTATAGCGGAGGCGGCGGTTTCGGTGGTTTTGAAGATATCTTCAGCGATATTTTTGGCGCTTTTGGCGGCGGCGGCGGTTTTAGCGGCTTCGGCGGCTCTTCTCGAGGCAGAAGACGATCAAATCGCGGCAGCGATATGAAGATCAGTATCAATCTGACTTTTAAAGAAGCGGTTTTTGGGACTGAAAAAAAGATCAAAATTAAGCGCAAGGAAACTTGTGAACATTGCGGCGGCAGCGGCGCTCAGGCTGGATCAGAAACCAAAACCTGTGATAAGTGCGGTGGCTCCGGTCAGGTCGTAAGCAGACAGCAGACACCATTTGGAACCGTTCAGCAGGTTCATACCTGTGATAAATGTGGTGGTGAGGGAACCATCATTGAAAAACCATGTACCTATTGTAATGGGTCAGGTCTGGAATTAAAAGAACGTACCATCAGCATAAAGATCCCGGCTGGGGTTGATGATGAATCTGTTCTGCCATTGCGGGGCGAAGGAAATGCTGGCCCAAACAATGGTCCTAAGGGTGATCTCTACGTTTATATTTCGGTTGAAGAGGACGAACTCTTTAAACGGGAAGGCGATGATGTTCATTATGAACTGCCGTTGACTTTTGTTCAGGCAGCTTTGGGGGATAATCTGGTAGTGCCGACTCTGGATGGTAAAATCAAGCTTAAGATTCCTGAGGGAACCCAAAACGGCAAAGTCTTCCGTCTGAAAAACAAAGGAATTCCAAATGTTAACGGACGGGGTCGCGGTGATCTATTTATTTTAATAAACATTGAAGTGCCCAAGAAACTCAACCGGGAACAGCGTAAAGCACTGGAAGAATTTGCCAAACTGACTGGTGATGATGCCCATCCCGTTGGTAAACACTTCTGGAACCGCTTCTCCAAATAAACAATAGCCGATTTTATCGGTTCAGACTGAAGACACAGTATATTTTAGTACGTGAGCACCGACAATTGGTTTTTCGGTTGGCTGCATCGGGGCGAACAG
>JASGLP010000063.1 GCA_030156895.1 Eubacteriaceae bacterium
ATGTTAGGTGCATTTTTCTGTCAACTTTCATTTTTCAGAAGCTGCGGTGTTTGTTTTAATGCGGTCTTAGCTACATTTTTCAGCTGGGAAAGTTGAGTAATTAACTGTTTACAATTCCTTTATCGCCAAATTTTTATTAGTAGCATCAAAAGGTATTACCCCTCTTTGTCATATACCATTTTCATAATTTAAAGACTGTTAATCATTCTGGCTAACAGTCTTTGTATGGATATGATGTTTAATCCCTGATAATTTTTACTTCCTTTTTGATTTTCTTTTTCTCCTCATACATTTTTTCATCGGCCCGATTCACCACTTCATCAATATAATGTTTTGACTGCTGCCAGATTTGCTCAATCCCATGGCTGACGCTGATCAGATATTTTCTGTTTTCTGTTTCATTGATATGATTATATTCACCAACAATGCGTCCCCACACCTCTTCAGCTTCAGCAACATCAATTCCTTCAAAAACCACCAGGAATTCATCGCCGCCAAGTCTTGACATCAAATCAGAACCGCGAATATTTTTTTTAATGGCCTCAACAACACTTTTTATTAGTTCATCCCCGGCATCGTGACCAAGCTTGTCATTCACTTCCTTTAAGCCATTAATATCGATAAAACACAAACTGCTTGACTGGGTATTATTGGGCTTTTTATCTAAGATTCCTTTAATTTTTTCAAATCCTGCCCGCCGGTTAAAAACACCCGTCATCGCATCATACTCAGAAAAATATTTAATCCGCTTTTTCTCGTTTTCATTAACAACCAACAAAAGACCAACAATAAAGGAAAAGATGACTACCATTAGATACAAATAGCTGTAGTCTTTGATACAGTTCAGGATAAACACGCCAAAGCTCGAATTAAAAATTTCCGAATTCGTCCCAATCATCGAAACCAGAATCCAGTCCGAATCCCCAACCACTAGAGAATATTCATCATTGTCCAAAGAGAATGCCTGTCCACCCAAAACTTTCGAATAGATAAAGATCCCATCATCCGTCTCAATCGACCCTTCATCATTAACCGATATTGTTTCCCAGGTATTGGGATATAAATTGGAAAAGGTCACATTTTCACGGTCGTCATACATAAATGCCCAGTTTTTATCTGGATCAGTTCCGTTAAACAGCCAGTAACCCTGGCTGTTCAACAAACTGATATCACCATCATTAATTTCGGCGATATTTTCAACCTGATTGAGCAGGTCTGTTCCTGAATAATTAAGAATCACGATCCCTCTTAATATGCCATCCACATCATAATAGGGCATGGAAAGGCGCAGCATGGGTTTTAGCGGTTCTTCAATAAGACCATTTTCCATATTTAAATCGAAAGGGGAAATATAAATCTGATTCCTATCAAGACTGATCGTATCTGTGAAGTAATAACGATCTTTCTTATTTTGCAGCTGATCAGCTTCTACCAGGACCGCACCGCTCTCTTCATAATCCACTCGGATGATTTCGTTGCCATTAATATCGATAAATCTGATCTGGTCATAAATCTGCGTACGATCAGAAAAGGCCAGCCAGTCAGCTGTAACTTCCGAGTAATCACCGTCTCCGCCATCGTGCAGCCGTAAGCAGTCTGACAGGAATAACAATTCTGCCGTTCGCTTATTCAGCTTATTGTAAATCGCCGACTGTTCCGACTCCAAGACCACATTTTCCTGACTAATAACATGGTACTTTTCCTGCTCATTCATTTTGTATTGAAAATAGGCGGTCACCACTATCGTAACCAAACCTAATCCAACAAAAATCAAGGTCATAAACTTTAAAAGGATCTTATAATTGTTTTTTATCAGTTCTTTCATACATTCTCCAATTTTTTCAATTTTATGTTCGTAATAAAAATATTGTATCATCTTTCAGATTTCTCTTCAATTTTTCGGCCCATAATAAACGCTTTTTACTCTCATCGCTTAGATTGCCAGCTTTTGATAATCCCTCTGACAATGACCACCAGGCCTTCAACAATCAGAAGTCCCCCGGCAATCATCACAAAAATCACCGTCAGGTCTCGTCGTGAAAACAAAACGATCAGCCCAATCCCAATCATAACCAGCGCCCTGATAACCTGAAAGGTGCGAATTTTTCCCACTTTCTCGAAGCGACTGCTCCGAAAAATCAGATAGCCATAAATGAAGAAAAAAACTGCCAAAGTTAAATCCAGTGAATTAAATAAAAGTTTTTGATGAAATAATGCCCCTGAAAATAGAATCAGCACCAGCAGATCAATCAGAAGATTTCGAATACTTTCAGACTTTTTATATTTCTCGGGATATAGACGGGTAATCAGATAATGATATAAACGAAAAACGGTCATAATCAATAGCGTAATGGTCAAAGTCACACCAAAAAATACCAGCACATCCGCTGGAAATCGCGTCAGCAGTAAGCCAATGAAGATAAAAAACATTCCCTTAATCGATTCCCGAGTCTTAATCTGCTCCATTAACTGGTCCAAGAGAAAACCGCTTACAGCTGTTTTAAAAAAATTACCAGCCAGTTTTTTCGAACCTTTATCAGCTCTGATCATATCATTTAAAATACTTTCAAAGCCATTAATCCCTTTTGTCGCGATTTCATCAAGGCCTTTGGCCCCACCAGATTCCAGGGTGTCAAAAAAGCGATCCGTAAACCGCTTTCTTTCCGCAGGACCAACACCTTCCAGCCAGACGTCAAGGGTATTACTAAGACTCAGGCATTCTTCCTGAAAATGCTCAGCAAAGTCAAGCTGATCCCTCATCACACCCCAGGACAAAGCGTCATGCTGCATAATCCCCTTTTGACTGCTCTTAACAATAACATAATCTTCACTTTGTGAGAACAGCAATCCAATTACACAAAACTCTGGCGCAATTTGAACAATCTTTTTTTCAATTAATGCATATTTTTCTGAATGCATCAGTTCCTCAGAAAGCCCCGGCCCATCATTACTGTAGACATTAAGAATACCTTCTTTCAGCGCATCTTTGCACATCATTGCTGCATAGACAGCCAAATTCCCCCCTTTAGAATGACCGCCAAGGCGATAGCTTATTCCCGGGCGCATCGTCTCTTCCAAATAGCGCACCGCCTCATACTGCGACTCAACTGCCTGGAAACTCATATAAAAGTCCTCCCGCCAGCCAATCAAAGTCTGATCGGTGCCCCGATAGGCCAGGTAAACTTCCTGATCTGAAAGCGCGATCTGTACCGCTGCAAACTGAACGCTCTTCTTTTCATCATACAATTCTCGATAATTACAAATAGCCAGCTGACCAAATCTTTCAGAATCAGCCAAAGCTTTAAAAAATCGATCCGGAATCGGTGACAGACTTTTCTTCCGCTTAATTTCACTAGTCGTTTCAGGATATCGACCGGCATACAACTGGCGAACCGTAATACTGCTCTGTTCTCCCACTTCCGGCACGATAGTGGAAAAATCGAGATAGGAAAAAACCGATAAAATTACGTTATCAACCAGATTAAAGGGATGATCTGCAAAGGTCAGATCCCCACGCCACTCAATATAATCAACAATATTTTGCATCAGGCACCACCCTTTCCCAAAGGGCTATCCTTAATTCCGGCTTTGCAGTGACCGACAACCCCAGCCTTTGCTAATCACGTTACATAAACTTCCTGGACTTCGTAATACTACATCACCCCAGAGAACGTTTTTTGACAACGATCAGCCGTCTGATATAATGAAAGAACTGACCGTAACTTGAGATTACCACTGAGTTTTTCTCAGTCTTTCTTGACCAATTTTTTATACCCTTATCATAAACCAAATTAAACAGTCTGAGAAGTTTTTTTGCCCAGTCAAATGTCTCTCAATATGACAGGATCAGTATTTAATTATTCTGTCATTCAATTAAGCGGAATGCTCATAAAAAAGTAAACTTGGAGGAAAAAATGAACATTGGGACAACAACTTGTTTAATGCTGGCAGGACTCTTTTTATTGATTGCGCTTATTTTTGCGCTTCTCAAGGAAAAAGGGGCCATGCTCATCAGCGGCTTCAATACCCTGCCCAAAGCCGAACGACTAAAATATGATCAAGTAAAGATGAGCAAGGATATGCGCAATTCATTCATCATATGGGCCACGATCCTGGCTGTGGGAGGTCTTTTAAGTTTTTTTATTCACAACTATTTTGCGATCATTTCTCTGATCGTCTGGTTATTTCTTTTTCTAAAAGATGTGCATTTTGATCCCGAAAAAGCTTTTGGCAAATATCGTTTATAAAAACTCCTCCAGAAAATATCGTAATGCAATGATTTCCCCCGTCTTTTGATCATGAAAGGAACCTATCAAAACAGCCAGAATATATTATATGCGTATAATTTTGCGTCTGGGCAATATACACGCTTTATTCTCTTATCTTAATTTTTGCAATCTTTCAAAAATGAAAGTTTTGCCATCTTTATAACCCCCATTTTAAAGGGTTTTTTCACAAGCGCAAATATTTCCCCTATTATAATTTGATATTTTTGTAGATTTTACAATAATTTCGTGGTATATTTTATCTGTGAATAAATTTACGATTTTATTTGCCGCTAAACTTTGGCCTTGTTTTTTATGCCTATCACAGACAGCTTTCCGCAGCTTTAAGACTGAAGGTCAAACATATGTCACAAGCGCATCCTGCCATTTAGTATTTCAAATAAGCCTCATGATTTAAATGCGCTTTGTCTGCACTTTAAAGCATCTATTAGATATCTTAGTTAATCGTTATTAGCTTCTGTGTGTAGAAGTATTACCATTTCTGTGTTTGTTCAGACCCAAACCAATCACCGTTTGAGTTATGAAATAGTTTATCATTAAGGAGAAACGTATGAATCCAAGAGAAAATGTAATGGCCGTTTATCGCGGCGAGCAGCCAGATTATTATGGCGATCTGATGGCTGCCGTGGAATTTATTTTAGATCCTTTATTTATGGCCGATGCCATGCTGCCTCAGGACGGCAAGGAATACAAAGATTCCTGGGGAACAGCTCGAATTTTTATGCCCGGTGCACCTGGTCCCCATCCTCACATCACCAAAGAAAACGTCGTTATCAAGGATATCGAAAAATGGGAAGAACAGATAAAAGTGCCGGATATTGACAGTCTCGACTGGACCCAGGCCAAAGAAACAGCAGCCGCCATCAACCGTGATGAAAAACTGGCTTGTTTTTTCTATCCCGGCGGGCTATTTGAGCGCAGTCATTTTCTTTTAGGTATGGAAGAAGCCCTGATGGATTACTTGGAATACCCTGACGAAATGGCTGCTATGTTAAGGGTCATTGCGGATCATAAAATGGCTTACATCCGTAAGGTAGCCGAAGAAACCCATCCGGATATTATCTTCTATCACGATGACTGGGGTACCAAACTAAATCTCTTCTTGCCTCCTCGGGTCTGGCGCGAAATGATCAAACCGCTGCAGAAAGAAATCGCCGATACCATTCACGAATGTGGGATGATTTATATGCATCATGCTGACTGTATATTAGAACCAATTGTAGAGGATATGGTGGAAATCGGCATCGATATCTGGCAGGGCACCATTGCACAGAACGATATTGTCGATATTCAAAAACGTACCCAAGGCAAACTGGCCATGGTTGGCGGGATTGATGGTCCCAAGATTGACGTGGAAAATATCTCGGAAGAAAAAATCAGAGAAGAAGTCAGGCGAGCAGTCGACACCTACTGTCCTGGTGGTCGATTCTACCCTTCCATCCCCAATGGCGTTTGCTTCAACGAATGGAATAACAACATCTTTATGGACGAACTCATTCATTATGGCCGGGAATACGCTGAAAAAAACCCGGTAGGCTAAGCACCCATCGCCAGCTATGCAAAAGGCATAAGCCGACAAAACTTATCGACTATCCTTCGCTGACCCGATCGCCTTGGCATAAACTTCTTCTGCCGAAATAATTTAGGCCAAGCCCTAAATTATTTGTGCTCAAGTCACATAAGTCTTAGCCAGACTGTGCTATAATAAAAAAATTACGTCTGATTATGCAAAAGGAGATTCTTATGGCAAAAGCAATTATACAAAGTGGTGTTTGTGGCTTTAAAACGGAAGTAACCGCCGAAAAAGCAGATGGTTTCGATGTCAGCCTTAATATTGTTTCTGAGTGTCCGGCCTTTAGTGATTTATCGACCGAGTTGACAGAAGTGGATGGCATGACCTGCATTATGGATAAGATCGGTCAGGGCCCTGTTTATGAGGCCTGTCGCACCAGCTGCAAGCACAGCGCCTGTCCCGTTCCTATGGGTATTTTAAAGGCGGTGGAGGTCGCTGCCGGTCTGGCGCTGCCAAAAGATGTGACGGTTACGATTACGAAATAAAATGATGCTGTCGAAAGCATGGCCGCGCTCTGATACTCCATCAGGTACTTGACCTTTAAGGCTTCCTGGGGATTTAGATCTTCAAACATGGATAAGACCACCGGTGTCAGTTTTTCCAGCAGCTTTTTACGAAATAACGGATCACCATTCTCTCCTAACAGTACCGGTAAATACTTGCTGTTTTTTTCGAAAAGTGCCAACACTGACGCCAGCAAGGCCTGGCCAATCGCTTTATCTGCCTTGACTATTTGCTCCAGAATAATCAATTTAAAATCCTGGGCTTCCACCGTTATCGCTTCGATTTCTTCCAGCACCTCATAAACGTCCCGAAAGTAAGCGTAAAAGGTTGAGCGGTTATAGCCGGATAGCTGGCAGATTTCTTTAACCGTAATCTTTTCGATTCTTTTTTGGCTATAGATGCTCCAAAAGGCTTCGATGATATTTTCTTTGGTCCTAGCGGCCGTTGGCGACAGATTTTTTTTCCATAAAAACCCTTCTTAAAAATTCCACAGTCAAAAGCTGTGGTGCTATTATAAATGGCCTAAGCTTTAGATTGAAAACAAGGGCTGATCACCAAACATGGACAATTGGTCCGATCCATTGTCGCGGCTATTATCATGCCAGTTATGCCCCTTAAGTCCCCCGGATGGGTAGTTTTCATACATTTTTCGCAATGTATCCATCAACTTTTGTGTCATGCTGATATTCATTTCATCAAACTTCTCCATAACCTGATTCAAAAACACTTCTTGGTCACCGCCAATTCTCAAAAGATCTTCTAGGTCTGAAACGATCTCTTCAATTTCAAAGATATCTCCAACTTTTGGCTTTAATTCCCGTTTCAGGCGCGTGCACCAGATACTTACTTCCTTGCCATCGCGGATCAATTCCAAACAGTATTGAGGATCAAATTTTTTGTAGTCTCTGACTTTATATTTTTCACGATTTGCCAGCACTTCCGCCATTGTTTCAGCACTGCAACAGGTAAAATAGCTATTCCCGGCCTGATCCTGCTGGTAAAAGTCCTGATTCCAAAAGGATAGTTTCCTGATAACAAAGTTCTCGAAATAATCATCGGTCACCTCCCAATCAACAAGGTCTGAGACCATCTGTCTGAAACGGTTACTTTCAATCACCTGATATAAATTTATGAGCGCCTGGCTTATCTGCTCCAGCTCACACTCTTTTTCCAAGTCTCTGTCGATTCTTGCAAGAGCCTCCGCCAAAGCATCCAGCTCGTCCGTTAATTCAAAAAAACAAATATCTTCTATGCCAATGTTTAAGAGACCCAGGGCATGTAAATGCCAGACCGGATTTCTGATTTCTAATCCGATCATAAAACCATGATAGTCCTTGTTGAGCAGTTCTTGCAAAAATAAAATATCTTCCGCCATCAGGAGGTCAAAAATAGAATCGGGCTGACAACGAAATTGTTTCATCAGGGCTTTCGCGTAAAACCCCTGATCCTCTGGACGCTGGATATTCATGGCATCCAGCAGAAGGGCTAATTTTTCGCTGTCATCCTGGGCCAATAGCTCTTCTTGAGACAATTCACTTCTTTCCACCTGATAAAAATCCGCCTGGTAAAGGGCATTAGTGTCGACCGGCATGTTCAAAAAAGACTGAAGACCATCCAGCCAAGCCGATATATCCGCTGCTAAGTCCTCATCACCCTCTGGAATCCTGGGCTCTATCATTTCTCTCAGCAAATCCACTACATCGCAATCTTCAGGCAAGTCCTCTAAAAGATCATACTCATCTTCCCAATCTTCGTCCTCGTCATCCCAATCTTCATACTGTTCAAGTTGACCCTGGCTTTCAATCACCTGGCTGCTGATTTTTTTATCAACCTCAGTAATCTTTGAAACAAGCACATCAAATTCCCATTCATCACCAAAATCATACAAAAAAAGTATCTTGTTGCGTGGCTTCAAGCCCAATTCATTTAGCCTGGTTCGCGCTGCGCTATGGCCGCCCGCACCACTTCCCGGTGCATAATAACCATCTGAATCATATTTTTTGCGTTTCAGACTAAACATATAAAGATGTTCATCGTCAAAATCAAACGCGTTGGTAATAATTTTGTGCAAATGATCCAATTTTGTACCGCCACTGACTTCTATGATTCTAAAGATTTCCTTTTGCTGCTTATATGAAACTTTAAGTGTATATTTCATCTCCTGCATTTTACTCTCCCCCTTAGCTCTACTTTATTCCTAATTATGCACAATTTACTTTTTATCAGCTACTTAATATTAGACTTGTTAAGCGGTTAAATTAACTATTCCTCCTGCAAAAAAGTTTATCTGAACCGATTCCATCACTTACTCTAAAAATTCCGACAGATTTATCATACCTGTTGGTTGTTTTCCTTGCTTTTTATACTTAAAATGAGCTTAGAACAAACATTCAGGAGGTCAACATGCAAATTCTAATCCAATCGATTGAAAAATCATTTAAAAAACAGAAAGTCCTCGAAAATATTGATTTTACCATTGAAAGCGGCCATATTTTCTGCCTGCTGGGTGCCTCCGGCTCCGGTAAAACGACGCTCTTGCGGATCATTATGGGAGCTCTAAAAGCTGATTCCGGCAGTGTAACCATCGACGATTTAAGCGTGCCGGATCGCCGCCTTTTATCGCTTATTGGCTATATGCCCCAAAACGATGCTCTTTATGAAGAGCTGACCGTCTGGGAAAATCTCAAATTCTTCGCCGGACTCCATAAAATGCCCCGAGCCGACTTTTTAAAAGCTGCCCAAGCCCTGCTTTCAATGACCGAAATGACCGATTACCAGCAAAAGCTCATTCGCAACTGCTCAGGTGGCATGAAAAAACGGGTATCCCTGATGGTAGCTTTAATGCATCATCCCAAACTTTTGCTGCTTGATGAGCCGACAGTTGGGGTAGATCCGGTTCTGCGTCGTAAGATCTGGCAACACTTAAACAGCCTGAAAGATGGTGGTGCCACAATTCTGGTAACCACCCACGTTATGGATGAGGTCTATCAGTGTGATGACGCCGGACTAATCAGAAACGGCCGGATTGTCGCTTTAGATACCGTTAAAAACCTGATTGCTTCCACCCAAAACAGCAATATTGAAGAACTATTCTTTACTAACCCAACAAAAGATGAGGTGCCAGCATGTTAAGTATTATCAAACGCATCCTAAGTCAAATAAAAAATGATAAACGGTCCTTGGGGCTACTGCTCTTTGCCCCACTTTTAGTCATTACACTTTTATATTTTATTCTTGATGATTCTTCTTATGTTCCCAAAATTGCCGTTTTTGATATCAATGAGCAACTTGTTACTGGTCTAGATGAAAATGCTGAACTTACCATACTTGACGAGCTACCAGTCGATGACAACTATCTGGAAACCAATAATCTTGACGCCCTATTCTATACTGATACTGATGGTCTAAAGCTTTTAATGCTGGAGCAGAACTCCAAGTCAACCGCCGCCCTAAAAGCAATTACCGATGCGGTTGCTAACCTGCAAAAGAATTCCCCAAATCAGATTGAAACCAGCTATGTCTACGAGACTGATTCTGAAAACCTGCTGGACTCCATGTCTTATGTCATTCTGGGGGTTATTTCCTTCTTCTTTGTATTCATACTCTCGGGTATGTCTTTTGTCCGGGAACGTTTTGGCCAGACCCTGGAGCGCATGCTGACGACCCCAATCAGCCGCGTAGACGTCATTGCTGGTTACACCATCGGCTACGGTATTCTAGCTGCCCTGCAAAGTGTCGTAATCATTCTCTATTCTGCCTATGTCTTATCCATCCATATCGAAGGATCGGTGGGTTTAAGTATCCTGGTTATGATTCTGATGGCCTTCTCTGCCGTTTCCATCGGAGCCCTAGTCTCGATTTTTGCCAATAATGAGCTACAGCTGGTACAATTTATTCCGGTGGTCGTCAACCCTCAGATTTTCTTCTCAGGCCTGATTCCCATCGACACTATTCCTTTTGGTCTCGGTAACCTCTGCTATTTTGCGCCAATTTACTATGGCTGCACCGCCCTGCAGAAGATTATGATCCAGGGCAAGGGACTTGCAGAGATCTGGCCTTGGCTACTTGGTTCCTTTGCCTACATATTGATCCTATTTAGCATCAATGTCCTGGCACTAAAAAAATACCGCAGCATTTAATTATTTTCATCCAGCCAGGCTATGGCCGCAATTGCGTAAGCCGCTGCCCCGCGGTATAAGATTTCATCGCTGCAACGTACCTTAGGATGGTGCATGGAATATTTGTAGCCGTCTTCCGAATTTCCTGACGAAATGAAAAAGAAAGCGCCCGGCGTTTTTTGAGCAATATAAGCAAAATCCTCTGAGCCTGGCATACTTTTAACCCCAATCGCCTGCTCAAAATCAACAACTGTATCACCAAAAACTTTTTCCAGGGCCTTTCTGACCGGAATCACTACTGAACCATCAACATGAAAGGTTGGCGAGCCTTGGGTCGAATTAGCTGTAGCGCTTGCATGATATACTTTAGCAATGCCATCAGCTAATTCAGCCATTCGCTTTAACACATGATCTCTGGTTCCTTCATCAAAGGCACGCAGGGTTCCTCGCATAATCGCCGTATCAGGTATAATATTAAAGGCTGAGCCTGCTTCGATCTGACATAGGCTGATCGTCACATCCTGACTGCTTGGGAACTCCCGGCACTGCATGGCTTGAATCGCTTCATAGACTTTGACAGCCACATTGATAGGATCAACCGATTTTTCCGGCATCGCGCCATGACCGCCCTTGCCCTGAATGCGTATTTCAAAAGCATCGTTTGATGATGCCCTGTTTCCTGGCTCAGGACAAATAATATTACCGGTAGGAACCGGAAAACCACTGACAACATGAAACATAAATGCGCCATCCACTTTAGGATTTTCAAGAATACCCGCTTCAATCATTGACTTGGCCCCGTTCATTATTTCTTCACCTGGCTGAAACAACAATTTCACGACGCCATTTATTTGCTCTTCGTTTTCTTTTAAAAGCTTGGCCGCACCCAGCAGCATGGTTGTATGCATATCATGCCCACAGGCATGCATTCTCCCAGGAATTTCAGATTTATAATCAACATCTGCCTCTTCTTCAATCGGAAGCGCATCCATATCACCTCGAATCAGGAAACATTTTCCAGGCTTTTTACCGACAGTTACGGTCACCCCATTTCCCCCAATCCGCTTGGGTTCGTATCCCATTTCTTTGAGTTTTTCAATCACAAAATCTGCTGTTTTAACCGTCTCCAGACCCAACTCCGGGTGACGATGAATATGATGTCTTATCTCTGTCAACTCATCCTGCAGTTTATTTGCCTGTTCCAGAATTTCTTTCATCTGTATTCTCCTCGCATTTGATTATCATGAAATCGTTTGTAATCTATCAATATTGATGACATAATCTCAAAACATTAATAATTATAACATAGAGTCATAATCTTACTCCATAATATTTAATAAATATGCGTATCCGTCAGGCATGCAGCGCAATCTGATTTAAAAATAAGGCAGAGAAGGCTTTTTAGGCACTAACGTCTGTATTTTGGGCTTACTCTCATCACGCTTGTAAGATCTTTACATTCTCTCTTAATTCATCAGTGAACTCCGAAAGATCATCCATCGTTATTACGCCATCGTTGAGTAGACGTATAATATCAAACAACATATCGCGCTTCCTTAGCTCGAGAATTACCCCAGGCTTCTTTTTGTCTTGTTCGATTTTCTTTTCCAACTCCCAAAATTTTATTGATGCAGGCAAATTACTATTCATAAAAGCAATGTATTCTTTAACAAGCTTTTCCATATATAACTCCTGCCATGAACCAATCTTATCTCTAAAAAGTTTCCAGTCTTTTTTTGAAGCTTCCATTCACTTTCACTCCCTTAAAATGTTAAAATCTAAGCTATTATGTTATTTTTATCTACAATCAGAAAGGCAACTTATCATCACTGGAATCAAATGAAATATCTTTAGTAATTATTTCCTCACCCTCATTGTCTTCATCAATAAATATCCTGATCTTAGGCGCTCCATAATTCTGGTGGGAGTCATTATAGATTTCTTTAATTTTGAATTTTATGGCTTCCTTGCGTTTCTGTGAATCAGAAGGCACATGTTTAAGCCATGCCCGATAACCGGACCGGGAAACGCCTAAAATTTTCAGCACTCCAGAGACAGAAACTCGGCGGTCTTCCTGATGGGTAATTTCTGCCTTTTCAGAAACCTCCAGATAGATGGCTTCTGTTATTCTCCCAGAATGCCGATGGCTTTTTTTAATACATCAAGCGCATCCTGGGTATCACGTAATTCACGCTTTAATCGGGCAATTTCTTTTTCTTCATCAGAAGAATAATTGCCAGACCCACGACATTCAATGTCTCCAGTATCTTTCAGCTCTTTCTTCCATCTGGAAAGCGTCTGCTGACTGATACCAAGATTCGATGCACATCCCTGCAATCCGAGATCCTTGTGATCCTGATAGTACTGAACTGCATCGAGTTTAAACTGTTTATCAAAGTGTTTTGCCATAATGAGATCCTCCGTTTACTGATAGATTTATTGTATCATGTTTTTCTATTTTGGATTTTCTCATTTTCACTTGTACTATTTATATTCTAACAGCAAAGTATCATTTTAAAACATCTATATATCAAAATAAAAAACCCCGAATATGCACTCGAGGCTGCTTGAATATTTGCATATTATCCTATTTAAAATTATAAGATATTTCCAAATATTAGTCAATGTAAACCCGGATTAACTTAAAAAAGCCGACTCAGATCATTGATCCAAGTCAGCCAGTTAACCCCATATTATTCCCCATTGCACTCCATCTCCGTACCATCCATAAAACGGATGATGATTCTCTCTGTTTCATAAACTTTGATGTGGTCCAAGGTTCTTAAGATGAAGTCCGTATCGACTTCTTTAATGTGTTTTGCATCTTTTGTGATATTTTCAAACCGGACCGCTCTGTATTGCTCCAGCAGGTTTCCAAACTCTGCGGTAGTTTCCCACTTCTTTTTTAGTTCTTCTCTATGATATATTTTTATTCTATATTAATTCAGATGTTTATACCAATGAACTTACGCTACTGTTTTCAATTAAAAAGCATTAGCACACCGGCATGTTGTTGTGCCAGTGTGCTAATGTACTGTCTTTCGTTACTCGATCATGATGCGTTTAGAGGTGTCCACCTGTTCCTTTTTAGGTACCTTAATTGTCAACACACCTTCTTCTAGTTTTGCCTGAATACTTTCTTCATTTGCATCTGCAAGCAATATGCTTCGTGACATCTGAGCATATTTTCTTTCACGATGAATATATTTTTTGTTTTTATTCTCTGAAACTTCTTCTTTTTTAACTGAAATGTTGAGTCTTCCTTCATTAAGCGTAATCTCTACATCTTCTTTCTTTACTCCTGGAAGCTCTGCTTCAATTGTGTACTCTGTGTCATTGTCCTGGATGTCAATCTTAAATGTATCTCCAACTAGACTTCTTTGCAATGGCCAGCTACCTGTAAAAAAGTCATCAATCATGTTGGAAAAATCTTCAAAACCAGTATTCATTACATCATTTCGCTTTCTGTTGAATGGAATTAATCCTGCCATAATAATCGCTCCTTTACTTGTTCTTATTCTCATTATTAGCACTCTCTATCGTTGAGTGCTAACTCTAATTATTATATACACCACTTTTTAAAATCTGTCAATAGTTTTTTTATTTTTTTTAACTAAAAAAAGCCGACTCAGATCATTGATCCAAGTCAGCCTGCTAATCCCTTATTATTCCCCATTACACTCCATCTCCGTTCCGTCCATAAAGCGGATTGGAGATCTCCAAAAGTGAGGGATGTACTCATGTAAATATGTCTTTAAGCACAACGAATAAGCCCTAAAAAGGGCAGTGCTTAAAAACTAAATTACATGAATATCAAATACATATTTGCACCTCGCTTTTTATAATAACACGTTTAAAATAAAATCTGAAGATATGAATCATCCCGATCCATCCTGCTCCGATATATGAGATATGTTTTTTGCAAGTACTTTTTGCAGAAAGTTGCAAGTAAAAAATACAGAGTGTTGCATTCTGGAAAATCCATAGTTTTGCAAGCTGAAATGCAAAGCA
>JASGLP010000064.1 GCA_030156895.1 Eubacteriaceae bacterium
TGAATCGGGTTTTAATACTGTGCTTCATATAATCTCGGCTAAGCTATTCTGCTCAAAATAAAGTGACTGATGGTGGTGCTTTTAATTTGACGGACAACAACATAACAGCAAGATTTTTCTGCGCTACTTCGTCTCCTTGTTTCGCGGCTATTTGGTAGCACTCTATTGCTTTTTCATTACTCTGTTCAGCCCCTTGTCCAATTGTATACATAATTCCAAGATTGTTTTGCGCTACCAGATCTCCGTTTTCCGCAGCTTTTTGATACATTGAATAAAGATTATATCGTGCTCTTTCATCCCCTTGTTCTGCAGCTTTCCAATACCACTCTTCTGCACATTTTTTGCTTTTTCCGACGCCTTTTCCATCTTCATACATAGCACCAAGATTATTTTGGGCTACTGCTTGCCCACTCTCAGCGGCTTTTTGATACCATTCTGCCGCTTTTTCATCATCTTGATCGACACCTAATCCATGAGCATACATATAGCCTAAATTGTTCTGAGCTTGTACATAATCTTGTATCGCCGCTTTCTCAAACCATTCTGCTGCTTCATTATTATTTAGATTTACACCTTGACCAATAGCATACATGTAACCAAGATTATTCTGTGCTGCAGCTTGTCCCTGTTCTGCTGCTTTAAGATACCAATCTGCCGCACTTTCAAAGTTCTGTGCGATCCCTTCGCCTTTAGCATACATAAGCCCTAACTTATTCTGTGCAACCGCATTTCCCTCTCCTGCTGCTTTTTGGTACCATTCTGCCGCTTTTTCATCGCTCTGTTTCACACCTTGACCGCTAGCATACATATCGCCTAAAATTTTTTGTGCCTCCGCATCTCCTTGATCTGCAGCTTTCTGGTACCATATAACTGCTGTTTCATCGCTCTGTTTCACACCTCGACCATTGACATACATATCGCCCAGATTTTTCTGTGCCTTTACATATTCTTGATCAGCTGCTTTTCGATACCATTCTATCGCTTTTTCATCACTCTGTTTCACCCCTTGGCCGTTAGCATACATGTAACCAAGATTATTCTGTGCATTTGCATATCCCTGTTCTGCCGATTTTAAATACCAATTGAACCCCTCATCATAATTCTTTTCCACAAATTCTCCGATGTTATACATAATACCAAGCTTAAATTGAGCAATCTCATCTCCCTGTAATGCGGCTTTTTCGAACATCTCCAGCATATTATTTCGTGCAATTACATTCCCCTGTTTAGCAGCCTTTCGATACCATTTTACAGTTTCTTCAGTACTTTGCTTCACACCTAATCCACACGCATACATATCCCCTAATTTTTTTTGCGCCTCCGCATCTCCTTGATCTGCCGCTTTCCGGTACCATGTAAATGCCGTTTCATCGCTCTGTTTCACACCTTTTCCATTAGCATACATATCGCCTAGATTTTTCTGTGCCTTTGTATATCCCTGCTCAGCAGATTTTTGATACCACTCTATCGCTTTTTCATCATTTTGCTTAATCCCTAGACCGTTTGCAAAAATATCTCCCAGCTTAAACTTCACATCGGCATTTCCCTGTTCTGCCGATTTTTGATACCACTCTATCGCTTTTTTTTCGTTTTGTTCAATCCCTAGTCCGTTCGCAAAAATATCTCCCAGTTTAAACTGTGCGTCGGCATTTCCCTGTTCTGCCGATTTTTGATACCATTCCACAGCTTTGCTAGTATTCCCACATAGACTTCCCATCATATATTGCGCATACGCACCTCCAAGGTTTGCGGCTTCCAAATAATACATCTCGGCTTCATATTCGTTCATTCTCTCATAATAATACATATCTCCCAGAAAAGACAGGGCATCAATATCTTGTACTTCATATAGTCTTTCTATATAAAAACTTAACTCATCATCTTCATCTTCTGACTCTATTGGTAATAAATCACGAATCATTTGAACCCAATAGCAACCTGGCATTATATTATCTGAATCAAGCACATATTCAAACACACTATCTTTTATAGCTTCAATTTCTGGTTCGTCAATATTTTTTTCTTTTTTCATTTTTAAATCACTGATATTCAGCGCTTTAAATTTATCCTCAACAAACTTTCTTTCATATTTTTGTTCATCTCTTTCTTGCTGTTCAAACGCTCTATATACCAAATCATCATACGCTTCCTGCAAGTTGCCTTCTCCCAAAATTCCTTCCCAGTCAATGCCCATAATTTATTTCCTCCAAATTTTTCTGTATCTTTGATGTACTTTTATTTTATCACCAATTTTTATCGTATTCGTATTTTTCACGAAATATTGTTTAAATGTATTTGCCAACCAGTATCTGCAATCAATCTGTTATTACATTAATTTTTTCTTTGTACCCATCAATAATTGCGATCGTTGTATTTGCAACTTTACTGCCTAATGAAGAATATAGTTTTTTATCTCCAATAATATAAAATTCCTCTTTCGCACGAGTAGCAGCAACATTCATCATATTTGGATCAGAAACAGCCCATTTGGCAGCTCCTTTTGAATCAGTGTCAGCACCCAGAACGAAATAGACAATTTTAGCCTCTTTCCCCTGAAAGGTGTGAACCGTTCCTACATTTGTTGATTTTCCTTTTTCCCGTTTTGTAAACCGAATTTCATCCAATGCCTTTGCCAGTTTATAGGCAACATTTCTAAAAGGCGAAATAACATATATTTCATCTTTTAGTTCTGGATTTTCTTCCAACCGTTTAGCAATTAAGTTGCTTAATAATGTTGCCTGTTCCTTCACAAATTTATCAATTGCCTTTCCAGATGATTGATGCCATGCAGACTTTCCATAAGCTTTATTTTCCGGTTTTCCTTGAACCATCAAGCCATCGTAAGATATTTCATTTGAAATTGTAAACATTGGATAGTTAGAACGTCTATGAACCCAAAGTGGAATTCCAATCCAACCATCTTCGTCTTTTTGATAACCATATTGACTCGTCTCATCCACCAATGTTTGTGTTGAAGCTTCAGCAGATACAAATTTTTCATCAACCTTAAAATTTTGCGCAATTAAATTTAGAACATTTGAATCAAGGGTTAAAACCGGCTTAATTTGTGATGGATCCCCTACCACCATAATTTTTTTACTTCTGAAAATCCCACCAATACTAGCCTGCGGTAAGGCTTGACCCGCTTCATCTATAAATAAATTACCTATTGCGTTTTCATTAAGATTCTGAAACATTCTTCCAAAACTGGCAAATGTCGTGCTGACAACCGGTATTGCAAAATTCAACCATTGCCAAGCTTCAGTTAAGAATTGCTGACCATTCTCTTTCGAAATATATTCTGCCTGTCGTTTCCAAATAATTCTTGCTGCTTTTAAATATTTTTTATTTTCCTTTAAAAATTGTTTTCTGACTTTTAATGCCAGAATAAAAAGTTCTGATTGTAAAATCCTGAATTCTTTCGTAAACCATGGATTTGATTTTTGAAGTTCATCATAGGATATTGAAAAATCAATTTCTGCAATATGGTTTTCAGATTTTATTTTTTCAAATACAGAGATTTTATCTTCCACATCTTTTAAATAATTTTTTTGTCCATAAAGCCATTCATCAAATTGAGATTTCTCAAGATGGATTTGTTTCTCTTTTAATTCACTTTCATTTATAATTTCTTTTAATCTTTTATTGAGGTTATCTCTGGTATTAAACAATTCATTTTTTTGTTGAGAAAGATTATTCAAAGCTTCATTCGCCTTGCTTAACTGGTCGAGATATTGATTAGCTTTCGATTTCATAAAGATTTTATAGAACCAGAGCATACCTGGTTTTTGTGACTTTACAACTTCAAAATTTCTTTCCGCTTGAGCTAACCGACTATCCAGATTTTCAATACTCGAAATAACAGCTGATAAGTCCGCTCTTATTTTAGTCTCTTCCTGCTGTAACTTGTCGAGATCAAGTGATACCTCTGATTTAAATATTGCTGACTCAATTCGTTTCTTGCAGACTTCATGTTCCTGCTTTAGTTTTAAAATTTCTTTAATCTGCTCAGAATATTTTTGAATCTTTTCTCTTTCACTTTTCAGTTCGTTGTATGCCTTAAAAAACTCCTGATACACATTTGTATCTGACTGAACTTCTTCATCTAAATACTTTTCAATTGATTCGATGTTTGAGATTAAATTGTTGACATTTGTTGAAGCACCGCCTTCCAGTGAAAATGTTCCCCAATTTTTATCCTCAATCTGTTGATTTTCCGTTTCCGGTTCGTTTTCAGAGTCCTTTTGGGGGAATTTCAAGTTAGAAATAGCTGCGAAATAATCGGCTTCAGAAAGTTTTTCCTGAAACTCTTCGGCAATACCTTCTTTCAGAGGTAATTCGTTGACAATATTTTGAACAGCGCCATTATTGGAACTCGCTACAACAATACCTTTATCAGAAATATGACTGGGAAGAAAACCCAGTTTCCCATTTTTATAATATATCAGACTTCCTTTGATTTCCTTCTCTGGTAGTTGGCAAATTAACACTGCCTGTTGAACAATTAAATCGGCAAAAACATCTTTTAAAAGGGTTGTTTTCCCTGTTCCCGGAGGCCCATTTACGCTGCGAATATCATTTCTGTCATTTAAAGCCAGGTTGACCGCAACCTGTTGCATAAATGAAAGTGCGTAGTCTGGATTAGTTGGAAAGCGTCCTAAGGGATAAAATCTAGGCTGTAAAATATCTTCAAATACTTGAGGATTAAAATTCGGTGAGTCTTTCTTACTATCTAAATTCTGCCGTTGATCAGAAACACCACCAAAATATCTGCTCAAGTTATCCGTCTTAATTTTCTTCGCTTTTTGCAAATCATCAATAAAGAATGAATGTAAGCTGACATCGTCATTGTCTAAATTGCTGACAAATTTATATCTGCAAAATTCCTGGGACGTTTTATATTTTTGAAAGAGGTCTGCTATCACTGCATTAAATTCTTCATACTCGAATTTTTTACTCAACTCATCACGAAATATAGTTTCTTCTTTTAAAAAATCATTAGGTAATTTACCATTGTGTTTGATATAACCACTAATTGTAAAGAATAATTTGTCAGCAAGAAAATTTAGCTGATTGTCAAAATAGAGGGAAAAGGTGAATTTATCGGAATTGCTGGTTTCTTCGTATGTTGCTGGAATATTATATTTATCACGCAAGATATTAATTATTTCCTGAAAATCAAAAATATCGAAATACAATACCAAACCCGACTTTTTGAATTTTTCATCGGAAATTTGCTGTTTAGCCTTTTGCACATTTAACAAATCAGAAAACTGCATTTTAAAATCATCTGTTTCTGTATCCAACACTTCCAGGTTTTTGTCCTTTTTGTTAATTGATCCTTCGGACAATTGTTCAATTGTAATCCATGCATCTAAAATATTTTCTTTTTTATTCATTTCTGGTTACCCTTTTTCTTGTTAATTGAGAATCCTAAATAAATTTCAACCTCTTTTTATTATTGAGCGCAACTTTATTACCCTCTTAAACTGTTCTTTAGCTAGTGTACATAAGTTCATAATCTGCTTAAGCTTTTTAGACTAATAAAGATCAATCGATGTTGGATCTTATCCCATTGAAAACCAGCATCGACAAGTAGACTAGTATTCCTTATTGTTACCCTCGTTTCATGAATTTTTCGCAGCCCAAGCTGCTGAATTTGCAGCACTTCTAGCTGCATCTGTCGCTCTTTTTACATCGTCTCCTACCTTCCTCATTTCCTCACGCATCGCCATATTATTTGCTAAATTGGCGGCATTAATGCAGTTTCCAATTATCTGTTGCTGAATCATTCTATCCTGATTTGAAATTATTATTTTTTGATTATTGATCATAACCACCATACCATCAACAATTCTATCAAGTTTCTGATTGGTGATTCGATATCTCATATCATCTAGATATAATTCTACTGCGCGCTGAATTGTCTCAGCCATATGATTTTCAACAAGATTAATAAAATAATCAATTGCACTCAGATAGCAATAATCCTTTGGGTACCATGCTTGTAAATTTTTCGTAATTTCAACATAGATGGCTTCTCGCTCTCTATTCAGAACTGAAAATTCATTGTTTAATCTTAGATTTTTTTTCTTATTCTCATTATTTTGTTTTTCGATTTTTGTATTGTTTTCGGCTATAATCTTTTTCTTTGATGTATTTTGCTGCTTTATAAAAACAAAACCACCACCAACTACAATTGCAATAATAAAAAACATCGGACCAAAATCATTTATAAATATCGACATTGCAAGACTTGGGTCCTCTTCATAACCAGGATAGTCTTCTCCCGGATGATTCATTACCCACTGAAACTCATCATCTACAACATCGTATTCTTGTGCTCTTTGCAGATCATCTACAAATGTAAGTGTGGCCATTAGAAGTAAACCTGCCGCAATAATTGCGATAACTAAAAAATATGTTTTTGATAATTTCTTTTCAACATGTACTTCATTGGGTAATATAGATGCGATCTGAGTTTTATAAGTATTCTCCTTTTTATTTAACTGATTTAAATTTTCAACTAAACTTCTCATATATAACAATTTTTCATGCAATCCGTTCATCATCTTACTCCTTGTAAATTTTCTAAATTCTCACTATCCGTCCATTCAACTGTCTGATTATTATTTGAAAATGCATTATAATTATCTGTTTCGCGCTGCATGGTTGATTCCTGCGTCTTGACCAGCGTTCCATCTGTTAGTACATATTTTGTAACATAAATTGTCGGATCCAGCGAGCTAAAGGAACATGCATATAGACCACCTCCTGAAGCCGGTATTGCCAAATAACCTCTGCTTCCGCCAGAAGAAGCAGCCCCGCAATATATAGTATCTGGACAAGCAACTGAAAGAACACTCGCACCATCATCTGAAACGGTAAAGAACTGGCATGTTCCCATTCCTTCTACTACAGTATTGACAATTAATTCAGGGATAGTATCTCCATTTAAATCGCACAAAACGTAGTCATATTTGATTTGTGATTTTTGTTCCCATTCTGGCAAAGTTGCTCTAAAATCACTTTCTCCTGCTTTTACCGTTTCTAACTGCTGAGCATATAATTGCTGCCATCCACTAGTCTCACCAGTTTGTTGCGTATTCTCTTGTTGTGGATTTTGAGTTCCATCTACAATATTTTTTATCTGATACAATCCTGATGGTTGTTTTTCTAGATAAGCCGTTTTTGTGTATTTTTCTATCTTTGGTGTTTGCATTGATTCTACTGGTGTTTTATCAAGTGAAACATCATAATTAATAACCATTTCATCACCCAAATAAAGAGCATTTGTAATATCAGAGGTGTATTTGTGAACACTTGTTGTCGCAGCACAATAAGTTACATCCCCTTCAACAGTAATGTATTTACCAGAAAAGGTATTAGTAAAAGCATTATCTTTAAACACCGAATAAATTCTATCCAATTCACTTGTTGAAAAAACTGCATCTCCATTAACTACATTTGGATTTTCAATATATGAAAAGGGATTATCAACGCCAACTTGATTAATCATATCAAAAAGGCTCTGGCTTATTGTATCATCATCAATATAACCATCCGTCATGTTTAAAGGCCCGTATGCAAGCATACATTCCAACTGTTCTTTTGTCAGATTTCCGCTGATCATATTGGTATAATCCCCATCAGTTAAAGCGACCCATTCCTGGACTTGCTCTTCTGACGATTCCTGATCTGCTGCCTCCACAGTTTCAGCTGCACCTGTTTGGTCATTATTATTTGTATTGAAGTTATGATATACAATTGTACCTGCTGCAATTGAACCAGTGATTACAATTCCAGCCACAGTCACTGCAATTTTTCCGGCTGCCGTATGTAGAAAAGATTGTTTGGCACCTTCCTTGACAACTTCCTTCACACCTTTTTCCATTTTGATCTGCTCGGTAATTTTGTTAAACAGCGTTGCGCTTGCAATTGTCGGTGATGCTATAAAAGAGGCTTCTTCTGCCCGTAACAAATACAGCAAGAGGGGCAAGGGGGCAAAACTGTATAACTTATAGCCTTTTTTCTCCAATTCTTCAGCTTTATTTTTCAGTTTCTTCCGTCCATAATTCAACCGAGATTTCACCGTATTTTCTGAACAGTTGAAAGCTTCGGCAATCTCTTTAATACTCTGATCCTCAATATGAAACATCAGCATGCATAAACGTTGTTCATCAGAAAGAGATTCCAATAATTCATGTACCATTTCCTGTGTTTCTTTTTCCGTATATGCGCTTTCCGGCTGATAGGTTAAATCCTCGTCTTCAGCCAAATATTCCCAGTTTTCATCTGGCACATTACCATTGTTCATTTCCGAAAAAAGAATTGGATTCTTTTTAGCTAAAGCATTCTTGGCGGTATTAGCAACAATTTGACCAAACCATCCCGGAAAAGCACTGGCATTTTGGAGCGTATCCAACTTATGAAAAGCCCTGATATAAGCATCCTGCAAAACATCCTGAGCTTTTTGGTCATCTTTCATATATTTGATTGCGATATAATATTTTTCTTTATAGGTATTTTCATAAAGATAATTAAAGCCCGCGTCTTCCCCTTTTAGAGCAAGGGAAACTGCCTGTTCATAGTCTAGCTGATTATTTTCCATCTTCTCTCCTGCCTGTTTTTACATTTTTGTAGATACTGTCTTCAATCATGACATCACTTTTGAACAATTTCCGATCCTTCTTTATCAATCGGACAACCCATTGCATAAATTTTTCCATAATCTTCTCCCTTCATCAATTTAGCTCTTTACTTAAAAGACAAAGAAGGTTCGAAAAAAGTTTTGTTATTTTAAATTTTTTTGAAATTTTCTTAATAAGCAAGCAGCTGCTTATTGAGAATACAATGAACTTTAATACAGAACTGGTGAAGCAAGATTCGTTAAAATACTGTCGTAATCCGGTAATGGATTTGTAAAATGATTACCACTGATATTTAAATAGATTAAACTCATCATATTGGTTATATCCGGCATAGAGGTTAACCCTAAATTAGCCAGTGTCATCTCATGGATATTTAAATTACCCATACTATCCGGTAGCGTGGTCAAATTTTCACAATTAAAAATATGCAAGACCGTTACTGTACTTAAATTTCCAATACTTTCAGGAATTCTTGTTAATTTGCTGCTGGTTGCAAAACCCAGGTTATCCAAATTTTTTAAATTTCCGATGCTTTCTGGAATCACCTCTAAATCATTGCAATAAACCTGTAACCAGCTTAAGTTTTCTAAGTTACCAATACTTTCGGGGAGCTCAGAAACGCCTGTGCAAAATTCTAGCATTAAAACAGATAAATTACTGGATTCATCTAATTCATCAGGAAGACCGCTTAACCTGCAATTTTGTAACATTACAACACGCCAATTGCTATTTGTCTTAAACAGACGATCTGTATCAATGTATGTGGAGTTACTTGAATCATAACTTAAATCTGAATTTTCATAGCCAGTTTCATTTTCTATATGCATTACCTCTAAATAAGGATCCGTATAAAAAGCTTCTGGTAACTCCTTAAAATTTGTACAATAAAATATATTAATTCCTACAAATGATGGTATTTTCGATATTTCATCCGTAAAAGAATTTTCTGTTAGGGCATCATCTGAACTTATATCAATAGCTGTCAAATTTTGCAAATACGAAATACCTGTGAAATCAGCAATCTGTAGAAACTCACTATCCTGCGGTATGTGTGATACGTAGTTGCTCAAAACCGTTATTGCATCCAGTTTCTTTTTATTGACTTTTTCTGTGTAAATACTGTCTACACCATTACAACCTTGTCTAACCGATTCAGCCATTGCCTCATCCGGAAACAATTCACTTAGTGAAAAATACTCATCCATAAATTGACCATAAACAGATACATCGCCGTTAATGGAACCGCCAAAAGCCTGCTTTGTCGTATAACTGCTGCTGGTATACCAGTCATCAAAATAGCAGGTTTCACTCACAGGGTCAGCAATTGCAGTCAAAGTGTCACCTTGGGCTACTGTTTCCTGCGAATAGAGATTTCCATCCACATAGTATTTTACGGTATAAGTGCCATCTTCATTTTCAGAATCATCAGCGGAAGAATCGCCGGCGTCTATAAAAGCATTTTCTGTTGATCCCGGAGCTGCTGCACCTTTTTCTACTAGCTTGATTTCAATTCCTTCTAATCGATAACCATAACCAGCAGTCCCAGCCTCAGCACCATTGGATGCCCATCCCATCCAACCAACATTCTGAGCATGAACCCGATAGTAAACATCGTAATTATCTGCCTGCTCACCGGTTAACTGTATACGAATTGCTTCTAAGCGTAATCCTTGACCCGAAGTTCCACTTAGTGAACCATCGGATACAAAACTCTGCCAACCAATATTTTCAACATGTGTGGCATACTGAATACCTAAACCTTCAACACCTGACCGGATTTTTATACCTTCTAAACGCAAGCCCTGGCCTGATGTTCCACTCATCGCACCATCAGCTACATAATCCTGCCAGCCGACATTCTGAACATGGGTCGTATAGGCAACATTTCCTTCTATACTCCCACTATCATCATCAGTATCTTCCTCTGTGTCTCCTGGTTCATCAGCTAAAACACCATCCACTACATTTAAATTATACTGGATTACGGGAAGCTGATCTTCTAAGACTACTGTAAGATTTGTATCGAATTTCCCATGTTCTGCATATTTTTCTTTTAGTTCTTCTATTACTCCTTCAACCCCATCATAATAAAAAGTAAGCTGATCACTCATACCAAGGTCATTTCCATTAATATCAACAACTTTTAAACCGCCAAACAAAACATCTCTATTTAAAATCAAATCACTGTTTTGATCTAAGGGAATAGCTAATGTACTGCCATCGCCGACGATCATATAAGGTTCACCAGCAACAAAATCTTTATCTTCATAGCAAACAACATTAAATCTAAAATCAAAATATGTTGCTGGACCTGCTAAATAAATACCAAAATTGTTTAAACCATATGAATCCAGTAGTGTTGGTGTGCCATCAAATAACTCGTTTATATATTCTGCCAAGTCATCAGCAGTAACTTCAAACGTATTTCCTATCCCGATTGTCTTAGTAAAAACAATTTTTTCACTCAATCCCAGATCATTACCATTTGAATCAACAACCTTCATATTATCTAAAATCATATCACCAGTTATTTGTGTCCCGTAAGGAATATAAAGAGTCGGTCGGCCAATAATTGCACAGACCACATCCCGATAAGGATCTTCGTCAGGATATATTGTATTTGAATGATCTACATTTGTTACCGAAGTCCTAAAACCACTATAGTACTGTGATGCTTCATTAAATGAAACATAAACGTATATACCTCCGTTTTCATAATCCTTATCAATGAAAAAATTGTTAATAATTTCAGCCTCTTCATTTGCTGAATGTTTATCCTCACCGAAACCAAAAACTAGTTCTTCTGGCAGTCCAAGATCATTGCCGTTTGCATCAACTACTTTTAGGCCCAACCCCTCAATTAGCGACTCACCGGTTAACAACTCACCATTTGTAATAAGTAGCTCATCCTTACCAATAACAGCAACCGGATCACCAATCGTGTCAACGTAATTGTAACCGGCCGCTAATACCGGGGAGGCTACTATTGCAACAAACAACCCAAAAATAATCAAAATTAAACCTGTCTTAAAACGCATTTTGTACTCCTCTCAATTGTACATAAATTATTATCTAAATATCTATAAGTAAGCAAGCGCTCTCGACCTGCTTAATATAGATACTTATTTAAACAATGAAAATAAATATCAAGTGCCTTGCGATTTACACTCTTTATTCATTTGATTCGTTAAAACCAATAATTATACTGGCTGGGTTTGATGAGCCAATATTTAAATCTATTTCTGTTTTTTCTTACAATTAAAAATTTTAATAGAATACAATCTCCGTCATTGCCGTATCAAATTCACCGTCAGATGGGCCTTCCTGTACACTTCTAATCACAAACTTTATTACATCCCCCGGTGAGACAACATTGTAAAAATCAAAATACTGCGTAGTGCCATATGTCGATAAATAAAGGGTCTGATTATACGTTTCATTCACATACACATCGAGCTTGGTTACACATCCATTCTCATAAAATGACTGCTCAGATTTTGCATATCCGTTAACAATAGAGATCCCCTGAATTTGTGCTTGACTTCCTGTATAGCTGAAGGCTACATATTCCCCATACCCGTTTCCAGCAGCACCTTCCACCCAAGCTGTTGACCAATTGTTATCAATTAGATTTCCGGCATAATAATTATTATCACCCATCGGACTCAAAGCAGATGACGCACTAACATTAAATACTGCACTGGTTTGACCAATAGATGGAATCGTTTGTGTGCTACTTGCAGTCGTTGCACTACTTGTCGTGCTGCTGTCAGTTCCATTTGTCGTAACCGCCGTGATTGTAAATTGCTGCGTTGCAATAACCGACAATACATTTTTATATATTGTCCTTGCTTTTAAAGTCGTTGTTTCAGAAATAATAAATGAGCCACTATAAAGTTTTGAATTGGTTAAAGGATCGGCACCATCAATTGTATAGTAAATATCCCCCACATCATTTTGATTTGTAATCGTTACTTGCGACGTTCCATCTGCATTGGTAATTGCCGAAATTTCCGGTTCTGAAAGCTCTTTTGATGCACAACCTGATAATATAAGCAACAAAGAGAATACAGACACTATTAATCCGGTCAAATGAATAAAATTGTTTTTACTTCTTTTTTGTTTTTTGATTTTTATTTCTTTCTTCATTTTACACCTCTTTATTTTCAAAAATACAAGGGCAACTCATACTAGCTGCCTTTGTATCTCGATTCCTTTTGAAGCTTGAATTAAATCTGGCCTTCAGAATATCCCTAAGAACTTCGAAGCGTCCCATTTTTAAATTTTCAAACCAACAAAATATTCTTTAAAAATTATTCAGTAGCGCTAGATCATTTCCATATGCGTAGGGCACGGGATAATCTGTCTTGTAAAATTCGTCGACTGAGGAAACCTCTTCGTCTAAAATCACTGCGCTTGTGATTGTCTTGTTGTTTAAATAGAGCGCGCGTACACTCTGATAACCCATATGTCCCCAGCAGAGCAATAATTGACCGTCAGCTTGACTTGTCATACCATACATGGATGTATGACCACAATTAATTGTACCTAATGAAACGGCATTTCCACCTTCAAATGTGTATACATCATAGCGGTATTCAGCCTCGTATTTGCCTTTTTTTATAAACAATTCAGGAGTCCCGTTACTATCCATATCAAACAAACTGTATGGACATGCATAATTGATAAGATACTGATCATATGTCCCTAAACTACCGATAAATTCATCATATGCCTGATTGATTAGCGAAGCATATTCATCTTTGTATGCATCAGCATCCCGATATGTGTCATCGGTAGAACCAGGTGCCACAGCCCCCTTTGCTACAATCTGAATCTCAATTCCTTCCAGGCGATAGCCATATCCAGCCGTACCGGCATCTGCCCCGTTAGATGCCCAACCCATCCAGCCAACATTTTGAGCATGGACCCGGTAGTAAACATCATAATTCCCAGCATTTTCACCGGTCAATTGGATACGAATAGCTTCTAAACGCAAACCTTTTCCAGAAGTTCCAGATAGGTTCCCATCTGTTACGGCTTCCTGCCAACCGATATTTTCTACATGGGTGGAATACGAAACCCCTACCCCTTCAATACCGGATTCAATTTTGATACCTTCTAAGCGCAGACCTTTACCTTCTGTTCCGCTCATCTCTCCGTCTGCGACGGCATCCTGCCAACCGACATTCTGGACATGAGTAGAATAAGTAATCTTGCCAGTTTCTCCTGACACACCAGTTATTGCTACTCCATTCTCGATACTTTCGTCCACACTACTCTCATTTTGGGCCATGACTGGACTAACCCCTGATACCAACAATGCCAGTAACACTCCAATTGTTAACACATTCTTAATTGCCATAAATCCTCCTCTGAATTAAAGATATTTATCACACGCCTTTGCAGACCTTATGATCTATTTATGCACTTTTTGCCCCTTTACCTATAAGACAGGGCAAGGTTTAAAAAAGTTTTAACTATTTTAAAATATTTAGAAAAAAGCTGATGTGCCACTTTAAATATAATTTGTTTGTACTTAATGAATAAAAAAACAGATATGTCCCCACACCTGTTATTGCAACTGGCTGGTTTTCCATATGGTTAAACCCCTATAGCTTTGCGTCATTATTTTTCAATAATTTTGCCTGATAATTTTTTTTTTACACATATATTCATAATAACTCAACTTTCCCAGCCTAATTGAACAAACAAAGCCTGAACAAAAGAGGCCTGAGCATTGATCCAATGCATAAGTTGATTTTTTAATAGAGCCGAT
>JASGLP010000065.1 GCA_030156895.1 Eubacteriaceae bacterium
CGGTGAGAGATTTCAGGAGCCGTGTACGGCAAACGTAAGCACGGTTCTGTGAGAGCAAAGAAATCCGGACTAATTATCCGGACTTCTAGCTACTCGATATTTAATAGGAAATTACGCAAAACAAGAAAAAATAAAATAAACGGCCAAAAGGAAAAAAGGGTATAACAAAGAAAGCCTTCAAACGAATGAAAAAAGATCAGAAAAAGAGATCATCCTCAAAGAAAGCGTCATTAAAAAGATCATCATCTTCATGAAGAAAATAATCCATATCGAGCAGATCATCGACAGACATCCGGCGAAATGCCTATCCGGCGAAATGCCTTCAGGGGGATTTTGGATATAAATGTTTCGCAGCGCTTTTACATCGGCGGGTGATGTCATGGGAAACCTCCAGGTAAAAAAGATATCCCATTATAGCATAAATAAGGGTGAGTCAGGAAGAATCGGGATCCTTCAGATATTGATGAAAAAGCGCAGTATGGTGGTGGTAGATCTCCAGAATACTCATGGTATGACCGCAGGAACAAAGGAGGGGGTCAAGGCCAAAAGAGAGTGCAATGGAATCGCGCCAGCGATTGAAGGAACGGAGGATCTTACGTTTACTGGGATGAATCGCATAGCGAAAGTACGGCATCTGGGGGTGGTGTTTGGCATAAAGGCCATAATAGCGGATCATTTTAAAATGTTTGTCAGGAATATGGCGGATAAGCCGCTTGATAAAGTCCATGGCGGAAAGGGTTTCATGAACAAGAACGCCGTCTTCGTGGCGGTTGTAATGAAAGGTGACGGATTGGCCATCATAGGAGTCAATCCGGGAAGTGGCAATGACCGGTCGTCCCAGATAGCGTCCAATATAGTTGGCAACCTGATGGGGATTGCAGACATTGGGTTTGGCATAAACATAAAACCCCTTGGGGCAGCGTTTATAAATCAGGGATTTCATGGGATTAAAAGAAGGACCGAGACGGGCGGCCAGATGATCAAGCAGAGCCGTCCGGAAGGCAAAGCGGAGGAAGTTGAAATTGAAATGACTGACTTTGCGCCAGGGAGTCCTGTTGCCGGCAGCCCCTTCTGAAACAAGGACATGGATGTGAGGATTCCACTTGAGATCACGGCCAAAGGTGTGAAGGACAGCGATGAAACCGGGGGTGAAGTTTTCAGAGCGGTTCATTTTTGAAAAAAGGCGCAGAATGACATCCCTGACGGAATGGAAAAGATCAGAGAGCAGCGAGCGATCCTTCAAAAAGAAAATGCGTAATTGTTCAGGAATCGTAAAAACACAGTGGCGATGACGGCAGTTGAGGAGTTTAAAGGACATGGCCGTGGAGCGTTTTCTAGAATAAAGATTGCCGCAGGTTGGACAGAACCGACTTTTGCAGCGAAAAGCAACGGGTTTGAATTTGCCACAGTGAGTACAGCCATATAAAGCAAACCCCTTGGAAAAATCACCGCAATGAATCATTTTATCAATATTTTCCACAACAACCGGTCGAAGTGGCAAAGTAAGAATTTGATCATAAAAATCAGAAAAAATCTGTTGCAAAACATTCATACTTAATTTTACAACAAATGAAAGATAAAGAAAACCCAAAAACCCCTCAAGATTGAGGGGCAGGGGTGTTGATGTGCCAGAGGCACTTTTTTTATTTTACCTCGGCATGCGTTATTTTGATTTAAAAGCGGGTATCACCAATAGCCAAAAGTAAACTTGATGTCACTAATCATTATATGAAAAAAAGCGCAAGGATCGTGTCAGCTTATGTGGGTTTTAGAAAGCAAATATTTGCGGTCTGTTTAATCTGTATGAATTGACGTCCA
This sequence comes from Eubacteriaceae bacterium, assembly GCA_030156895.1. Classification (GTDB taxonomy): domain Bacteria; phylum Bacillota; class Clostridia; order Eubacteriales; family Eubacteriaceae; genus Acetobacterium. The sequence goes on from JASGLP010000065.1 coordinate 1,819, forward strand.
AAATATAAAAAACACTGGCTGATGAAATCCAGCGGCCAATAAAAGAGACTGACCGATGGCAAGCCGTCGCTGGCGCCAGTGGCGAAGATACTGACAAATCACGTGTCGAATAGTGCTTTCATCAATCACCGGGAGTCCTATGATTGTGGGATAAAAAAAGCCTGAGCGTATGCCCGGGCTTAAATCGGATTACATTCTGCTTGTAACATGCAATTTTTCCATAAGTGCATCTTGCAACACTCTAGATACATTCACGTTTGCTTTATCGGCTTCCCTGTTTAACCAGTTTGGCAGGGTTACATTTCTTCTGACCGTCTTATTATCCATTTGACGGCGATAATCTGCAAAATCAATATCTACCAGTGAAACGATTCCTTTACCGTCATCGGCAAAAGTGCCCGCTGCTGGATCAATTGCATTGAATTGTGAAGGTGTTGGCACCTCTTCTGAATCATCTTGAAGGGTGATCCCCTTTAAGCCTATGGCATCTCTGGCCATGTCAATAGCATCGGCCATATCGGTTCCCTCTGTCAATATTCCCAGATCGGGCACCTCTACCAGAACAATATCATCGGCCTGCGTGAAAATAACGGGATAGATCGCTTTCATTTTCATATCCTCCTAGATCATTTATTACAAAGTGGAAGCAGGGCTTTTACAAGCCCCATTTCCTCAGGATTGCTTTTGCTAGACGTTCATTGATTTCATTGTGCCGGGGGATTTCCTCTGTGTCCTTACCTCTACGGTAAACATCGTGCTTCCCTCCATGGCGTTCAAACTCAAAACCAACCTTTTCCAGCTTCTTTATCAAGTCTCTACGTTTCATTGTATCCTCCTGACTTCTATATTATACACACTAAATACACATAATTCAAGTGGTAGAAGAGGATTATTTTCATTAATTCATTAGTTTTCTGTATTTTTATCTTACACTAAACATGTTGGGAAAGATGTTGCAGAATGTTTGGGGTATAGTAACGTGAGTAAGGCATTAAATGACCATGTTGATATTGATGATAAACTCAATAACGAATCGTTATCGAGCTTAGGACAGCGTGGAGGATGGTTAATCAACGAATCCGGTGTATGAGGAGCCGTGTGCGTTAATTGCGCAAGCACGGTTCTGTGAGGAGCGTAAGTTCAATCGCAATAGTTGAAAGGTTTACGTTTACTCGACCCAATGTATAAACATAATCACGCATTAGTTTTATTATTAAAAACCTTCAATATCAATAGTTTTTCGATTATACTCGAAAAACTATTGATATTTTTATTTTATTAGCATATACTCTTGTTGGAGAGGTGCTCTATGAAAAATCGAGATCTTTACCTTGAACAACTAATGAAGTTCAGGGATAAACCGTTAATAAAAGTTATAACCGGATTACGTCGTTGTGGTAAATCAACTTTGCTTTCATTGTTCGAACAGCATTTGATCGAAAGCGGTGTAGCACGAGATACTATTATAAGAATGAACTTCGAATCATTTGAATTTGATGATGTTAATACATACAGAGATCTTCACGCCTATATCAATGATAAAATCACCAATAGCAGTGGCCGATATTATATTCTACTTGATGAAGTTCAGCAGGTTGATTCGTGGGAAAAGGCCGTCAACGCGTTTTTGGTTGATGCAAATGTTGATATTTATATCACCGGGTCAAATGCCTATTTACTGTCTTCAGAGCTGTCTACCCTGTTATCAGGTCGATATGTTGAGATTAAAATGCAGCCCTTATCTTTCAAAGAGTTCCTGGATTTTACACAGATGGATCATGATCTTAATCTTCAGGGTGCTTTTAACCAATATTTAAAGTATGGAGGCTTGCCTAATATTGTTGAGCTGCGTGATAATCCCGATACCATTGGTCCCTTTCTGGAAGGTATTTATAATACGGTGATGATGAAAGATGTGATTGAAAGAAATGGGGTCAGAGATGCAGCTTTGTTTGAAAGCATTTTAAAGTTTATTGCCGTCAATGTTGGCTGTATTGTGTCGACCAAAAAAATCAGTGATTATCTGACCAGCAGCGGTAGAAAAACAACCAGTGATACCATCGATAATTACTTGAAAATGCTGGCTAATGCTTATATTATTTACAAGGCAAATCGTTATGATCTGAAAGGGAAAATGTTTCTAAAGACCCTGGAAAAATATTATATTGTGGATATGGGAATCAGAAATCAGCTGACCGGTTTGAGAGACACCGATTACGGACATGTTCTGGAAAATATTGTTTATCTGGAACTGTTAAGACGCGGTTATCAGGTTGCGATAGGGAAAATAGGGAATCTTGAAGTTGATTTCGTTGCGACGAAAACGGATGAAAAAATTTACTATCAGGTTTCAGCTTCAATTTTGGATGAAAAAACAAGAGACCGTGAACTGCGTTCACTGAAAGCCATTTCGGATAATTATCCCAAATATATTTTAACCATGGATCAGACAATTTTTAAAGATTATGGTGGGATTAAAATTAAAAATCTAATTGACTTTCTACTGGAGTGAGTGACTTTTTCGACTAAGTGTCCGACTCCGATATATTTTTATTTTGTGTTTTGTCATCTATATGATATCATTTCATAAAGCTACCTGTGTTAATATACCATAGCTGAGTTCATGCATTTCAAATTATAACTGTAAAATTTATTATAAAAAGGGATAAAAGATGGAAGAAAATAGTATGGAAGAAAAAATTCCAACAGAACGGGATTTTCAGGCTGAAAGAAAAGCTCGCAGGGAAAGAAGGGCTAAAGCAGAGCAAAGGATCGACCCCCTGGATGATGACACCTTTGATGAGATTGAACGAGATCTTCAAGCTGAACGTAAAGCGCGCAGGGAGAGAAGAACAACGGTAGATCTCAAGATAAAACCGGAAGTTGAGGATGTGTTTGACAAGACAGAAGGCGATTTTTTGGCAGAACAACAATCTCACAGGGATAGAAGATATCATATTGATTCAAAAATAGAAGCCCAAGTGGAAAATGGGGCAGACAAATCCAAAGACGATAAAAAAACGGAGCTTAAACAAAAATCAAAAACAAAAGAACAAACTCAAGTAATTGATATTGATGTCATTGGTTTTTTCTATCAAGTCGGTATTGGCCTTTGTGGTGTCGCCTTGATTGCAGATATCGTATTGGTTGTAATACTGGTCACAATGATATTGATGGGAAACTAACAGAATTAGGGAGTTTTTCGACGGGTGTTATTGCGGAAAAGTGCTGATTATTAGGCCGACCTCTAGCACTACAGAATAGTCAATTGTTTTCGCTTGTTGTCGGAAAATGATTGGCTATTTTTATAGCGATTAATATAGAAGAAATAATTTTATGCTGATTTTCTCAGAGCACAGATAAAGTAATTGAAATTTTAATTTTAACAGGTATAATCTAATTAGTATTAATGTTGAATAGATACAAGAAATCTTGTTCAAGTAATTGGATTTCAGGACTGATGGAGTTGAAATATGCAAATAAACAACAAAAGCAATCTGTTGATAAAAAAACGGATTGGACGGATCCTGATTATGATTGGCATGGTATTGTGTGTGATCTTCGCCGTTATGATGTTACGGTATGAATACATTCAGTCAATCAATGATCTGGAATACAGTCTGATCGAAGATCGTTTAAAAAGCGATATTCGTTATATAGAGGACATCATCGGTGATGGCGAATGGAAAATCCTTGACGGGAATTTGTTCCGAGGGGAAATTCTTCTAGGGGATGGCAGCATTGAGAATGCCAACGAAGCGCCCTTTCTTGAACATACTCAAAAGACGAATACTTTCAGTTATGTATTTTTAAAAACTGAAAACGATAACGAGCTGATTTGGGTCGGTGATGAAGAAAATGGTTACCAGCAGGGGCATTATCTTCGGGTTGCCGGCAGCACCAAAAGTCCGGATGGACATCAAATAGAAGGCACCTATATTGAAAAATCGGTGGCTGATGCATTGGACACGGCCGGAGAATATAATGGTGTTGCGAATGTCGCGGGCGGGATGATTTATTGTCGATATGAGGTGCTGAAAGACAGTAGCGACACAATCGTCGGTGCAATTGTGGTTGGGCGCAATATCACAGAACTGCAGGCCGATACAGCGGAATATACCCAGGCGGTGGCGGGTAAAACGCTTCTTATTGTGATGCTGTCATTAATACTGGCTGTTACCTATGTGGTTGCTATAATGCGGGGCAAAATTATTAGAAAACAGGAACTCGAAGATAAACGGATGCACAAACTATCCGCATTAATCGATGAACATATTTTTCAATATGATTATGGTAAAGATATCCTCGAATTTAATGATAGTGTGCAGATTTTTTCCAGTGAACAGCTGGTAAAGGGATATCTGGAAAAAATGTCCAAGTCAGGTGCAAATGAAGCGGGTATTGAAAACACACTGGTTCCCAACCTGACTGAAAAGAAAGACAGTATCCGTGAAATCAACGTGAAGAAGCCGGATGGAAGTACTTGCTGGTACCGGATTATTACTAAAATTATTGTTGATGACAGCGGCCATGAACAATACGCGGTTGGAAAAATTGTCAACATTCAGGCTGAACTGGAAAACCAGGCTATTTTACTTGATCGCGCCATGCGTGACGGGATGACAAAGCTATACAACCAGTCGGGATTTAAAACGAAAATAGAGGGGGATATTCAAAAGGGCAGTGCATTTCTAATGATTGATGTGGATTCATTTAAGGAAATCAACGATACCTATGGGCACAGTTGTGGGGATGAAGTTTTGAATGCCATTGCTGAGGTGTTAAAAAAGGTTTTAGGTCAGTCTGCAGTGATAGCTCGGATGGGTGGAGATGAATTTGCCGCATTTATAAAAGAACCAGTAGATTTAAAAGCTATGCAGAATATCTGCGAAAACTTGCTGTCCGGTGTCGGCGAAATCAGCAATGGGCTTGATATGGCGGAGCCGGTGACACTAAGTATTGGTGTTTGTTTCAGCCAAAGTGACGACACTTACCATTCGCTTTATATGCGAGCGGATAAAATGCTTTATATGATAAAACGAAACGGGAAAAGTGGCTATCAGATTGAAAGTTAAAATACACGTTTCGGAAACAAACATTTTACTACTGATTGAGAAAATTGTCAAAGGCAAAACTGACCTGCAAAAGTCAGTTTTGCCTTTGTTTATGATAGCGTAATGAAGCTATTAAGATTTTATTTTGTCGAGATTATTTTTGATTTTTGAGGATTTTAAATTTTAAAGGGTTTGTAGATGATTAAACACGATTTCAGGACAAAATAATACAATTACCGCCAAATAATATCAGGATCAAGCAATAAGCTGTCAGGATAGAACAATATTATACTAATGATTTAGCATATAATTGAGCTAAATAAGGGTATGCATATCTAAGAGTCTAGAATCTGAAGCTGGATTTAGTTAAAATAATGGAGGCAAAAATGAAAAAGGTAAACGAAAAAAAAGAACTGACTCTGGAAGTGGTCAAGAAAATGGCGGAAGCGGTGGAATATGTTGCGGCAAGTCTTAAGGTGCCAGTCATTTTTGCAGCCGTTGATTCGGGTGCCAATCTGATGCTGATGCATCGGATGGAAGGCGCTTTTATTACCAGTGTCGATATTGCTGTTAATAAGGCCTTTACTGCGGCGGCTCTAAAAATCGGCACCCATGAAGTAGCGCCATTGGTTCAGCCGGGGGAAAGTCTTTACGGCCTGCAGCTATCCAATAATAATAGGATTGTTCCCTTTGGTGGCGGTTTTCCGATCATCGTTGATGGTGAAGTGGTTGGTGCAGTGGGTGTCAGCGGCGGCACCGTCGAGGAAGATATGGCCATCGCCCAGGCGGCAGTAGAGCTGTTTAACGCCTGTTAGTAAGTAAAAAAGGAGAGCGTAAAATGAGAATGTACGATTATCTGGTGCCGAGTGTTAATTTTATGGGTGCAGGCTGTGTCAGTAAAGTTGGGGAAAGATGTAAAATTCTGGGCGGAAAAAAAGCGTTGATTGTGACTGATTCATTTATGAAAAATATGGAGGGCGGCGCTGTTGAGTTGACAGTAAAATCTTTAAAAGAAGCCGGCCTGGATGTTGCCTATTTTGATGGTGTGGTTCCTAATCCCAAAGATATCACAGTAAAAATGGGTCTGGATGTTTTTAAAAGTGAAAACTGTGATATGATCGTCACTGTTGGAGGCGGATCTGCCCACGACTGCGGCAAGGGAATCGGAATTTCCGCAACCCATGAGGGCGATTTATATTCTTACGCTGGTATCGAAACCTTAACCAATCCGCTGCCGCCCATTGTCGCCGTCAATACTACGGCTGGAACCGCCAGTGAAGTAACGCGCCATTGCGTAATCACTAACACTGAAAAAAAAGTAAAATTTGTCATAGTCAGCTGGCGAAACCTGCCCCTGGCATCCTTTAATGATCCAATGCTGATGCTAAAGATTCCGGCAGGCTTAACGGCGGCCACTGGTATGGATGCCTTAACCCATTCCATCGAATCTTACGTTTCCAAAGATGCCAATCCGGTAACCGATGCAGCTGCTATTCAGTCGATTAAGCTGATTGCTAATAACCTGCGTCAGGCTGTTGCCCTGGGTGAGAATCTGGAAGCTCGTGAAAATATGGCCTATGCGTCACTTTTGGCAGGGATGGCTTTTAATAATGCTAACCTGGGTTATGTTCATGCCATGGCGCATCAATTGGGCGGTTTATATGATATGCCCCACGGAGTTGCCAATGCCATGTTATTGCCCCATGTTGAAAAATATAATCTGATTTCAAATCCGCAGAAATTTGCCGATATCGCTGAATTTATGGGCGAAAATATCGATGGTCTATCAGTTATGGAGGCGGCTGAAAAAGCCATTGATGCAATGTTTAGACTATCTCAGGATGTCGGTATTCCCGCCAGTCTCAAAGAAATGGGAGTCAAAGAAGAAGACTTTGAAAAGATGGCTTTTATGGCTTTGAAAGATGGCAATGCCTTCAGCAACCCGCGTAAAGGGAATGAGCAGGATATCATTAATATTTTTAAAGCGGCTTATTAAAGATCGGATAAAATTTTGAGTTTGAAAGCTTGGTTGCCTGATTGTCGAAGCGCCAAAGTTAAAAATTAGGATGAGATGATAGAAAACTGATACTTTCAAACGAATCAGGAATTGCCAAATAAATTTCTTGCATTCATTTTAAATAAAGGAACTTGTCGCATGAGTATAACCAGACAGGTTCTTTTTTATTTGCCATAAATCAGTTGAGGCTGTCGACTAACAGGCTACCAGTTTTTTTTGAAAACTCAAAAATTGATACCCTCAGGTAATGATAAAATTCTTGTTGGTTAATAAGCAATAAATTGCGCCATATTTTTGTCCCGGATATTATGGCGAGTTGAAAACGGCTTACTTTTACAGGCTTTAGTGGGAACAAAAGTGCGAACTGATAAAAAACAGTTGCTTTCTTGAGACTAAGCATCTATAGTAGAATTAGAGAATAAGACGAAAGGCAATTGGTGGCATGAATAGGCTCGAGGATGTAATTGATTTGCGAAAGTTTGGTGAATTTCAGGATGATATGGCACAAGCAACCGGGCTAGCGATTATTACCGTTGACGCCAAAGGCCAACCCCTCACCCATCACAGTGGTTGCAGTGATTTTTGCAGTATGATCCGCAGCAACACACATCTAAGTAAATATTGTCAGAAATGTGATTCCCGGGGTGGGCTGGAAGCAGCCAGAACTGGAAAACCTTTCATTTATCGTTGCCATATGGGAATCGTTGACTTGGCCGTGCCAATTGTCATTGAAAACCATTATCTTGGGGCTTTTATGGCTGGTCAGATTTTGACTGACGAAGATCAGCTCAAAAAACTGGAAAAGTTTGGATTCAGTGGGGTAGATATTAATGATCATGATAAATATTTGGAAACGTATCATGATCTGCAGTTGATGCCTTTCAATAAATTTAATGCCATTGCAAGGATGATCCATTTTATGAATAATCAGATATTAAATCAAAAGGCCAATCAAATTGTTGGCAAAGATAAGAAGTTAGGGGCAAAACCTTTATCCCGGGCAGAGCGAATTAAATCGACCAACGACAGGATGCGGACTGATTTTCGTTTTCGGGAATCGTCAGGGAATTCAAAGGTGGAAATGCACAAGCTTTTAGAAAATGCTGATACTTCTACAAAGCAACAAAGTGCCGAAAGTAAGAATGCTTATTTTAGTCAGTCGCAGACAAGAACACTTAATAAAATTTTGGAGCCGGCGCTAACCTATATTGAAAAGAATTATCAGGAAAACATTACGCTACAAAAGGTAGCAGAAGTTTCAAATATCTCGTCCTATTATTTTAGCCGACTGTTTAAGAAAGAGATGGGCGTTAACTTTTCTATTTATCTTAAGCAGCGAAAAATTGCAAAAGGTAAAGAGCTGCTGATTCAAACTAGCTTTCCGATCGAGAACATTGCCACAAGACTTGGTTATTATGAAGCTGGTTATTTTACAAAAGTATTCAAACAATCAGAGGGGATAACGCCTTCAGAATATCGCAAAGGTATTAGAATAAATGCGCTCTGATCTTGATCAGTAATGGCGATAGATAATTCTAATAAATTGATTTTCAAAGCTTTCATTGCCAACGCAATGAGGCTTTTTATTTTTGAGCAATAAAAGATTAGATGTTTCGATGTTTTAGAGGTTATCAGCTTAATGGGTTATGATATAATACAGTTACCAGTTTAAGAAAGAAAGGCCGAGAAATTGAAATTATTTTTATATTGTTTTAGAGAATTTGATGAAAAAACATATTATGATGCACTTTGTAAAGAAGAGCATATCGATTTTGACTATACGGAAGAATATCCTTCACTGCAAAATATCCACCTGGCAAAAGGTTGTGATGGCGTTTCTTTCACGCCAACAGAAATGGGGGCGGAAATGCTGGAAGCATTTAATCAGATTGGCGTCCGCTTTTTTTTAACCCGTTCAATTGGATATGATCATATAGACATTAAACGAGCCAAGGAACTTGGTCTAAAAGCTTCCCGGGTTAGCTATCCGCCGGAAGCGGTGGCGGATTATACCCTGATGTTGATTTTGATGTCTTTAAGAAAAATGCCTTTTATCATGGCCCAGTCCCGCGTTCAGAATTTTACTCTTTTTGGCAAGATTGGCCGGAGTATTGGGGAATGTTGTGTGGGCGTTGTGGGTACGGGTATGATTGGCCAGAAAGTTATCAAATACTTGTCTTCCTTCGGCTGTCGAATTTTGGCTTATGACCCTTATCCAAAAGAATTGGCTGATTGTCAATATGTTGATCTTGAGACGCTATTTAAAGAAAGTGATGTCATTACGCTCCATGCGCCTTCTACAGATGATAACTATCATCTATTAAACCAAGAAGCTTTTGCCCTCATGAAAAAGGGGGTAGTCGTTATTAATACGGCCAGAGGGAATCTTATCAATACGGATGCATTGATTGAAGCGATATTAAATAAAAAGGTAGCAGCTGCAGCTCTTGATGTACTGGAGGATGAAACAAATCTTTATTATATCAATCGCTCCGGTGATTGCATTGATAACCGTCAGATGGCCATTTTAAGATCTTTCCCCAATGTTATTCTGACTCCGCACACAGCCTTCTATACGGAAAGAACCGTTGAAAATATGGCTCGAAATACGGTACAGTGTCTGTTGGATATGGATGCTGGACGGGAAAATCCGCTGATTATTATTTAAAAACGAAAAGTTCGAGAGGAGAAATAAATGGCGGATAAATTACAGCGCTCTGGTCTGGTGCTGATTCTGGCAACATTGTGCTGTCTGCTTTGGGGGAGTGCTTATCCCTTTATTAAAATTGGCTACCAACTTTTTGCCATTGAGACAACCGGCAGTCAGATTTTATTTGCGGGCTTGCGGTTTACCATGGCTGGGATACTGACTTGGGTCATAACCTGTAGCTACAAAAAAGAACTGATTTATCCAGTTCGCAGCGAGTGGGGAAGTGTCATGAGTTTGGGACTGGTCCAGACAAGCCTCCAGTATCTGTTTTTTTATATTGGCCTGGCTAATACCAGTGGGGTGAAAGCGGCAATCATTAATCCCATGGCAGCCTTTTTGGTGATTATTTTTGCCCATCTGCTTTTAAAGGAAAAGTTGACCCGGGATAAAGTCTTTGGTTGTCTGCTGGGTATGACAGGCGTACTGATTGTTCAGCTTAATGGGGGCTCTCTGAATACTGATTTTAAATTTTTAGGCGAAGGTTTTATGTTTTTAGCCTGTTTTGCCTCGGCCTTGGGGACGATCATGACCCGGGTTTATACGAAAAAAAGTGATTCAATGACACTAACCGCCTTTCAGTTAAGTTTCGGTGGTCTGATTTTAATTGGTGTCGGCTTATTGTCGGGCGGTCAAATCCATTCAGCTGATTTACATGGGCTTTTGGTGCTTTTTTACTTGGCTGTTTTATCAGCAACGGCTTTTTCTGTCTGGACGATTCTGATCAAACACAACCCCGTAGGACTTGTAGCGGTTTATAGCTTTATGATTCCGGTTTTTGGAGTGATGTTGTCAGGTTTATTTCTGGGCGAAGCCTTTTTAAACATACGGATTCTTTTTTCCCTGATTTGCGTCAGTCTGGGAATATGGTTGGTTAATCGCCAGTCGAAAGTTCAGGCGACGAATTAATCACTGTATACTTCCAGGGTACCTAAAATTGCTGATAAAAATTTGATATTACCCCAAAGGGTGATTCTCAGTTTACTTTCATTTTCAATTAGCTGGGTTTGCATGGAACTGTTTCCAAACTCTGGCGGTTTGGCGTTTAAGGCGGCGTTGAGCGAGTTGATAATACGAATAGCCGCATTACCGTTTTCAACTTCGATATCAACTACCGCAGAGGCGCTGGCTTTACTTTTTTGCTGACTTTGAGCTGGTAATGTCGTATGGGTGCCTTCGGCAAAGAGGCTTAAGTCATGGCCGGTGATTCGCCAGCTTTTGCCAATTTTAGCGGCGTTAAGTTTACCTTCGCGGATATACCGCTGAATGGTTTTGGGATGGATGTTAAGCATTTGTGAGATCTGCTCAACTGTGTAGTAAGTTTCCATTATATCTAATTGCTCCTTATTATTACTATTTATGAGATGGTAACACCTAATGAGGTTGATGTCAAGCGTCCAAAGTAGATTTAAGATTTGACAAGCAATAAATAATCTTAGAAAGCCAAAATATTTTGGATTGTTCGAACTTTGCTTGCGGAAGAGAAATGTTATGACTAGCATGCTGATCAGAAAAGACTGGAATTTTAAAATTAGGAATTGTTAGATGTGATGGGATAAATATTTGATGGCAAAGGAGAAAAACAATGGCCAAGCATAATCCTTTAGATCCGGTTCAAATCAATTGCCTGAAGCAGAATGTTGAAGATTTAGGTTGCACAGTCAACTCGGAAGCTTGTCATGAGCTGGAAAAAAAGATCAGACCAACAGCGGATAAAAAGAAAATTGTCGTTGTTGGTGGCGGCCCGGCCGGAATGGAAGCAGCCAGGATCTGTTCAATTCGGGGTCATCAGGTGATTTTGTATGAGGCTTCCGAAAAATTAGGCGGCAAACTGAAATTTGCCAGTAAGCGGATTCAAAAATTTGACGAGGATAATCTGGTTAAATGGTATGAAGAAGAGCTGTTGACTTTAGGTGTGGAATTGCGCCTGAGTGAAGTCGCAACACTTGAAAAAATTGTAAATGAAAAGCCAGATCATATTTTTCTGGCGCAGGGCTCACGGCCTAAACCGTATTTTTTTAAGGGGATGGAGAGTGAAAAAATAACCAATCCTATTGATGTGATTTCGGATAAGACGATCGTAGGTCCTAAATGCCTTGTCATTGGCGGCACAATAGCTGGTTGTGAGTCCGCGCTTCATCTGGCCATGCACCGCCATAAGCTGACCATTGTGACGATTAATAAAGATATCTTGACGGAAGACATGGCGGCTGCCAAGCGCAAGCTGTTTATGGATCTGCTAACACAGTATAAAGTGACTGTTTTGACTGAAGCCTCACTTGTTGAAGTTACCGAAAGCGGTGTGATCATCAAGGTAAAAGGCAATCAAGAGGAAATACCGGCTCATCATGTGATTATTGATTTAGGGGAAGAACCAGTGGAAGGACTTTATTTCGAACTGATAAAAGCCGGGTTGGCAGTTCAAAAAATCGGTGATAATCGTGTAATTGGGGGGATTCAGCAAGCGATTAGTGATGGAAACCTGGCGGCTTGTCATATTTGATTTGCCTGAGAATTTCCTAGGTTTTCCCATTTGAATGATGCAAAGCTAAAGCAGATTAAGGGGCATAATGAATAACTGCCTGAAATCGAAGTGCAAAATGCTTGACAGACCTTACTTTATATGAGAAAATAATAAAAATTAAATACATGTATATACAAGAAGATCATGAAGACTTCAGCTGATTAGAAGATCAGTCTGGTTCTTTATGATCTTTTTATGTTAAAGGGGAAAATAATGGAAAATATTTTAGAAAAAGTAGAATGTTATTGGGATAATCGTTCAGCAGAATATTCAGAAAT
>JASGLP010000066.1 GCA_030156895.1 Eubacteriaceae bacterium
GCTTGGCAAAAATACCCTGGTAGCGCTTCGTGAACCATCACTGGGACCTGTTTTTGGGGTTAAAGGTGGAGCCGCCGGCGGTGGTTATGCTCAAGTGGTGCCCATGGAAGATATCAACCTGCATTTCACTGGTGATTTTCATGCTATTGGTGCCGCCAACAATCTACTGGCAGCTATGCTTGACAATCACATCAAACAGGGCAACGAATTAAAAATCGATCCTAAGAAAATCACCTGGAGACGGTGCGTGGACATGAATGACCGACAGCTGCGAAATATTGTTGACGGCCTGGGCGGTTCAGGAGACGGCGTTGTGCGTGAAGATGGCTTTGATATTACAGTGGCTTCAGAAGTTATGGCTGCCTTCTGTTTGTCCAGCGACATTAGCGATTTAAAAGAACGTCTGGGTAAAATTATTGTCGGCTACAGTGTGACTGGTGAACCGGTGACAGCCGCTCAGCTTAAAGCCAACGGTGCCATGGCTGCTCTTTTAAAAGATGCCCTGAAACCAAATCTGGTTCAGACTCTGGAAGGCACACCAGCCTTTATTCATGGCGGTCCTTTTGCCAATATTGCCCATGGCTGTAATTCAGTGATTGCGACCCGAATGGCCATGCATTTCGCAGACTATGTGGTAACCGAAGGCGGTTTCGGTGCTGACCTGGGTGCTGAAAAATTCCTGGACATTAAATGTCGGATGGCTGGTTTAAAACCGGATGCGGTTATTATCGTCGCAACTGTTCGCGCGCTAAAATATAATGGTGGCGTGGCTAAGGCTGATTTAAATAATGAAAATTTGGATGCCCTGAAAAAAGGTCTGCCAAACCTGTTAAAACATGTTGAAAACATTACCCAGGTCTTTAAACTGCCGGCAGTGGTAGCCATTAATGAATTCCCGCTGGATACTCAGGCGGAATTGGATCTGGTTAAAGCCGAATGTCAGAAACTGGGTGTCAATGTTGCCATTTCTCAGGTTTGGGCAAAAGGCGGCGAAGGCGGAACAGAACTGGCTAAAGAAGTCATCAGACTGATTGAAGAAAGCGAAGGAACCTTCGAATTCTGTTACGAGCTGGATATGACCATTAAAGAAAAAATTGAAGCCATTGCGACCCGTATTTACGGTGCAGATGGCGTTGATTTCACCCCGGCAGCAGACAAGGAAATGGAACGACTGACCAGTCTTGGTCTTGACAAGGTGCCAATTTGTATGGCGAAAACCCAGTACTCGCTGACCGATGATCAGACCAAACTGGGACGCCCGACTGGCTTTAGAATTACGGTTCGTCAGCTGACTATCTCGGCTGGAGCTGGATTTATTGTGGCTTTGACCGGCGAAATCATGAAAATGCCGGGTCTGCCTAAAGTGCCGGCGGCAGAACGAATTGATGTGGATGAAAACGGCGTAATTGCTGGTTTATTCTAGAAAAGTTGATTAGAGAAGGCTTTTAGCCTTCTCTGCAAAATAAAAAGGTCAACTGATATTGTTTGATTTGAAAGAAAAAGTGAAAGTGGTGAAATAATGGAGTTTGGGGAAACACTAGCAACAGAGTCGATTTCAGAAAAAAAATGTACAGAATTTGTTGAAGCTCTTTACAGTAAAGCAGCTGTACCTGGCGGCGGCGGGGCTGCAGCTCTGGTTGGCGCAATTGGGACAGCACTGGCCGGAATGGTCGGTAATCTGACAACTGGTAAAAAGAAATATGCTGAGTTTGAAGATGACATTCAACGGATTTTAAAAGAAGCGCAAGCTTTACAGGATCGATTGATGGCGATGATTGATGAGGATGCGAAGAATTTCTTGCCCTTATCAAAAGCTTATGGCTTGCCAAAAGAAACTGAAGAAGAAATAGCATACAAAGAAAAAACGCTGGAAGAATGCACGAAAGTAGCCTGCAGCATTCCCCTGGAAATAGTAGAAGTTTGCTATAAAGCGGTGATTCTCCAGGAAGAATTGGTTGGCAAAGGCTCGAAACTGGCGATCAGTGATGTGGCTTGTGGCGTACAGTGTTTACGGGCAGCCATGATCAGTGGTTGGGTAAATGTTCTGATTAATATTAAAACGATTAAAGATCAGGACTATGTAAATGACGTAAACTCAAGAGTTAAACCAATGATGGAAAAAGGGGTCGAAATTTGTGACCGTGTTTATGCAGAAGTTGAAAAACAACTGCTTTAATAAAAATTTTGAAATAAGAGGAGAAAAAAATGGCAGCAAAATTGTTAAGTGGTAAAGAAGTAAGTGAGTCCATGTTGGCAGAGGTTTTAAAGGATGCAAACGAATTAAAAGATAAAGGCATCCAGGTTAAAATGGCGATTATGCGAGTTGGAGAAGATCCAGGATCGATCTCATACGAAAAAAGTATCATTACTCGAATGGGTAAATCAAATATTGAAGTTGAATCTGTTCAATTCCCGATTGATGTTACTGAAGCAGCTTTTATTGATAAACTGCATGCCATCAATGAAGATAAAAATATTCATGCTGTACTGATTTTCCAGCCTCTACCGGAACAGATTGACGCTGAAAAAATCAAATATATCTTAAGCCCAGAAAAAGATCCGGATGCTTTAAATCCTACCAATCTTGGTAAACTGATGATTGCTGACGAACGTGGATTCTTCCCTTGTACTGCTGAAGGCGTTATGGAAATGCTTAAATACTATGAGATTGATGTAAAAGGTAAAGATGTTGTGATCATCAACAACTCAAATGTATTGGGTAAACCACTCGCAATCATGTTAACCAATGAATTTGCAACAGTAACCATGTGTCATGTCTTTACTAAAGATACCCCATCTTATACCAGAAAAGCTGACATCGTTGTAACCGCTGCCGGAATTTACGGTCTAGTTAAAGCAGATATGCTGAATGAAGACTGTATCTTGATCGACGTTGCAATGGCTCAGATGAAAGATGAAAATAAAGAATTTGTCTTAAATGAAGAAGGTAAGAAAATCAGAACGGGCGATGCACATCTTGATTGTCTTGACAAAGTTGCTATGATTACATCAGCTACTCCTGGCTGCGGCGGCGGAACTGGCCCAATCACGACTGCCTTATTGGCAAAACACGTTATCAAAGCCTGCAAAATCCAGAACGACTTGCTTTAAAAATAAAAAATAATTAGAGGAGGCATGTAATTGGAGGATTATACAAAATTTAAATTAAAAAGAAAGGAAGAACTTGAAGCACTTCTGGCAGACAAAAATGATTTGTTTGTGATGGCTTGCAGTAAATGCTACAAAGAGCTGCAAAGTTTTGACGAGCCGGAATGCGGACAGTTTTTAGAGCTTGCAAAAGAACAGGGAAAAAATATTACCGGTTCGGTTCAAGTTGATTTTCTTTGCAATGAACCACTAACAAAGCAAACTTTCGAAGCAGTTCTTCCTGCTGATACTAAAAATATTGTTGTCATTTCTTGTGGTCTTGGGATTCAAACCATTGCTGCAATGGCAGACCTACCGGTTTATGCTGGTAGTGATACCATTACCGTTGATGGCCAGCATGGGATGGCGCTGACAGAAACGCTTTGTGAAGCCTGTGGTCAGTGTTATTTGAATCTGACTGGTGGGATCTGTCCCATCGTTGACTGTTCAAAAAGCTTGTTAAACGGCCAGTGTGGTGGTGCGAAAAACGGCAAATGTGAAGTTAATAAAGAAATGGATTGTGGCTGGCAGCTGATTTACGAACGGCTTGCAAAGCAGGGACGACTGGAAGAATGGCTCAAACAGCCTGTTGAAGTACGCGATTACTCAAAGGTTAACCATAAATTTGTATCTGAATACGTGCAGTCTGTTCGTGAAAGCCGCTATGAAGGTTACTATGGCGGAATTCACCCGACTGAACATAAGGAACTCAGCGAACATTTAGGGTTACAGGCTTTCCCAGCACCAATAAATGTTGTTATCCCAATGTCTCAGCATGCTGGTGCGCCGGCTGAACCAGTGGTTGCAGTTGGTGATCAGGTTAAAATGGGTCAGCTAATTGCCAAAGCCAGTGGTTTGATCAGCAGTAATATTCATGCCAGTGTCAGTGGTACTGTGGTTGCGGTTGAACCGAGACGCCATACCGTTAGTGGATTGGATTCCCTGGCGATTGTCATTCAGTCTGATGGCAAAAATACCCTGGATGAATCGATTAAACCGGCTGGCGATCTTGACAGTCTATCAGCTGATGAAATTATCGAACTGGTTCGCGATAAAGGGATCGTTGGTATGGGCGGTGCCGGTTTCCCAACGGCTGTTAAATTAAAAGCTCCCAAGCCAATCGAAATGGTTCTCTTAAACGGTTGTGAATGTGAACCGGTTTTAACCGCCGATCATCGTGTGCTTCTTGAGTATGCTGACGACGTTGTTTATGGTCTCCAAGCGATGATGAAAGCCTCTGGCGCGCCGAAAGGTGTGATTGCTATCGAGGATAATAAACCGGACGCTGTTGAACTTTTACAGGAAAAAACAGCTGACTTAGATAATATCGAAGTTGTTGTAGCAAGAACTAAATACCCGCAAGGGGCTGAAAAAATGCTGATCAAACGAGTGATGGGAAAATCAGTGCCAAGCGGCGGCCTGCCAATGGATGTTGGCGCAGTCGTTTCTAATGTCAGTACTGCAAAAGCGATTTCTGATGCTATAAAAACTGGTATGCCATTAATTGAACGCGTAGTGACAGTTAGCGGTGAACGAATGGTTGAACCACAAAACTTCCTGATGAAAATTGGTACTTCGGTTAAGGAAATTGTTAATCAGTGTGGCGGTATTAAAGGCGCTGACGATACCACCATTAAAATTGGCGGTCCGATGATGGGATTTGAAGTTGCTGATTTAAATGTTCCGGTTCTAAAATGTTCTAACGGTGTCATTGCTGTTGAAACCAAAGTCAAGGAAGCAGTAGAATGTATTAAATGTGGCCGTTGTGCCGATGTCTGTCCAATGGAATTACGACCACTTTACTTCACTAAATATGCAACCACTGAGGACTGGGAAGGTTTTAAAGCTCAGAACGTCATGGATTGTATTGAGTGCGGATGTTGTGAATATATCTGTTCATCAAAAATTCCAATTGTTGAACGCATTAAAATTGGAAAAACTGCCATAAGGGAGGGTAAATAATATGCTGATTACCCAACTAAAATCAAAAGAAACGATTGAATCTTTAGCTAAGGGAAAGACTTTCATCATTAATTGCCACGGATGTAAAGAAGTCTACTTTGCAGAACATGAAGCGGATACCTTGCAGAAAGAATTATGTGAAGCAAAAGAGGTTGCTCAGATTGTCACAACGGATTATATTTGTAATCCGGATAATTTAGCGCTGCAGCTAAAAAAACATAAGGATACTATAGAAGCCTGCGATACGATCCTGGTTTTCTCATGTGGTGTTGGAATTCAGACGGTTGCTGATATGTTTACCGATAAACACGTTTATTCCTGCTGTGATACTTATCCCTTACCTGGTTTTCAGGGGGTCACACCACTTAATGTGGACTGTGGACAATGCGGTGAATGTTATCTAAATTTCACTGGCGGGATCTGCCCGATTACAGCTTGTTCAAAAAGTCTGGTTAATGGTCAATGTGGTGGTGCCAAGAATGGCATGTGCGAAGTTGATAAAGACATGGAATGTGGCTGGGAACGGATTTATCGTAAGCTGGAAAAACTGGACAAGCTGGATACCTTGAAGTATGAGCCTAAAGTGCGAAACTACTGGAATCCTAACGAAGAAATTGAAGATAAGCAATAATTTTTGATGATGAGGAGTAATGATCAATGAGAATAACTGAACTGTTTGATAAAGGCGAGTTTGTAGTCACAGCCGAAGTGGGACCTCCAAAAGGGGTCGAAATTGACCATCTGATTAAAGATGCACATGAATATTTAAAAACTCGGGTTCATGCCCTAAATGTTACAGATAACCAGTCTTCGGTTATGAGAACCGGTTCTCTGGCTACTTGTAAAGTGTTAAAAGACGAAGGATTACTGCCTATTTTCCAGATTACCTGCCGTGACCGAAACCGTATTGCACTGCAATCTGATGTTTTAAGTGCAGCTCTTTTGGGCATCGAAAATCTGTTATTGCTGACAGGTGATTATACCACATTAGGAGATCATCCCCAGGCTAAACCAGTTTTTGACTTGGATTCTGTATCATTAACCCATGCGGTTAAACGTCTTGAAGAAGGCTTTGATCTGGCGGGTAATGAAGTTGACGGCACACCTCCAAAATTTGCTAAAGGCGCTGTTGTTTCTCCATGTAGTGATTCAGTTGATGTTCAGCTGGCTAAAATGGAAGCAAAAGTTAAAGCCGGAACGGAATATTTCCAGACTCAGGGTGTTTATGAACCAGAAAAATTCTTCAGCTTCATGGAAAAAGCAAAACAATTTGGGGTACCGGTACAGTTGGGTGTCATTATTCCTAAAAATGTTGGAATGTGTCGTTATATGAATGCTAACGTAGCAGGCGTTCATGTACCGGATGATATGATTGAGGAACTGAAAAAAGACAAAGAACGAACCAAATCAGGTGATGTTGGGGTTGAACTTTGTGCAAAAATCATTAAAGAATGTAAAGATCATTGCGATGGCGTACATATCATGTCATTAGGCTGGGAAAATAGAATTCCCGAAATTTTAGATTTGGCTGGTGTCGCACCGGTTAAATAATTAAATAAGCTTTAAGAAAACTCCTCTATCAATACCGGTAGTTTCATAAAAATCGGTATCAAAAGAGGAGTTTTTCTTATGAGGAAAAGCAGCGTAATCAGTAAAGGAAAGATTGGACAAATCCCTTTAAGTAATATAAAATAAGAAAATAAAATGCAGATAAGCTGATAATTATTACTTGCTAGGGAATAGAAATGCCATTACAACACTAGGCGAGTCACCTTTATATCGCGAAATAAGTGCGCTATTAGATGGTATGGCAATTTATCTAATGTGAATAATAATTAATAATGTTTTTAACATTCAATCAGTTGCTGATCAGAAGAATATTGGATGAAAGATGCTTATAATTTTTTTGGATCGACTGTATTAAAGTCTAAAACTCGAGGTAAAAAGATGAAAATAATTGTAATTGGAGCCGGACCAGGTGGATATGAAGCCGCTATTATGGCCGCAAAATTAGGGGCAGAAGTGACAATCATTGAAAAAGATCAGCCGGGAGGCACCTGTTTAAACCGCGGATGTATACCGACCAAAGCTTTGCTGGCAACTGCTGATGCTTTAGATACAATGGAAAATGCCAAACAGTTTGGGATTGGCCTTAGTGCCGCACCTGAACCAGATTTTACAGCGATCATTGAACGAAAGAATAAAGTTGTGAGTGGACTGGTTAAAGGAATTGAATTTCTTTTTAAGGCTAACAATGTTACGATGGTTAAGGGTTTCGGCAAGTTGATTGATAAAAATACAGTTGAAGTCCTATCAGAAGATGGTCAAACGCAAATATTAACTGGCGATAAGATTGTCCTGGCAACCGGCTCAGTTCCTGTCATCCCAGCTATGTTTAAATATGATGGTAAAACGGTTATCAGCAGTGATGAGGTTCTGGATTTAAAAGAAGTGCCTGAATCGATGATCATTGTTGGTGGTGGTGTGATTGGTTGCGAAATCGGACAGTTTCTTAAACGGATGGGCTGTGCGGTTACCATCGTTGAAATGGAAAAGCAACTTTTACCGTTGGAAGATGAAGAAACAGCCAAGCAGTTGGCAAGACAGTTTAAAAAAGATAAGATTAAAGTTATCACCGGAAATGGCATCAAAGCGGTTGAACTGATGGATAATGGTGTTAAAGCAATTTTATCTGATGATAAAGTTCTGGAAGCGGAAAAAATGCTAGTAGCAATCGGTAGAAAAAGCTTTTGCGATCAGTTAAATGCTGCTTCAGCTGGGGTAGAAATGGATGAGCGAGGACGAATTAAGGTTAACGATAAAATGGAAACCAACATTGAAGGTGTCTATGCAATTGGTGATATCGTGGCTTCCCCCTTGCTTGCACACGTTGCTTCAAAAGAAGGCATTGTAGCGGTGACCAATGCTGTTAAAGATGGCAATAAGAAAATTTCCTATAAAGCGGTACCTCGATGTGTCTATACCGATCCTGAAGTAGCTTCAGTGGGTCTAACTGAAAGAGAATGCCAGACACAGGGAATTACCTATAAAACCGGACAATTTGATTTCCGAGCTCTGGGTAAAGCCCAGGCAATGGGGAAAATACAAGGTTTTGTTAAAGTGATTGTCGATGACAATGACATTATTATTGGGGCAGCAATAGTTGGCGTCCATGCAACGGATTTACTGGCTGAGTTGAGTCTGGCAGTGCATGCCGGCCTGACCGCGGAAATGGTTGGAGATGTTATTCACGCTCATCCGACGCTATCCGAAGCAATAATGGAAGCCCTTCACGATGTGCATGATATGAGTGTACATAAAGGATAAGGCTGGTGCTTTGTAGTTGTACCAGTTGAAGGAGGACAAATGTTATATGATGCGCATATCCATTGCGGATTGGGACAGCCCTTTTCAGTAAAAAAACCTGACAGTCAGGAACTAAAAGATGGTCTGCGTCAGATGTTTGAAAACTATCTGGCGCTGGGGATTGGCAGTTTGCGGGATGGTGGTGACAAATGGGGAGTTGGCCTAGTGGCAAAAGAAATTGCCAGGGAGTTTCCAATTCATTTTAAAAGTCCGATCCACGGAATTTATAAAAGCGGCTGTTATGGGGAATTCTTGGGGCAATCAGTTGATAACGCAAATGAAGCTTGTCAACTGATTGAGGAATTGTACCGAAAAAAAGCGGACTTTATTAAAATAATTCTAACCGGCATAATGAGTTTCGATGACTTTGGTAAAACTGATCCAGCTCAGTTTAATCTAGCTGAATTACGGAAAATGATAGATCGCGCGCATGATCTGGGTCTGCAAACGATGATTCATGCCAATACTCCGTCTGCGATAAAAATAGCGGTGGAAGCTGGCGCGGATACCATCGAACATGGTTATAGCATTGATGACGCGGCTCTTGAGCTTTTGGCGCAGAGTCAATCTATCTGGGTTCCAACGCTAGCGCCCTTTGCCAATATTGCGGCTTGCCCGGATCATCATGCCATGGCGATTTATCGTAGCGTTTCAGAAAAATATTTTGAAGGTCACCAACGGGCGGTCAAAAAAGCGGTCGACCTGGGTGTTAAGATAGCTCTAGGAAGTGACTCGGGCGCGACTCTAGTTCCCCATGGACAGGGGACGCTTGATGAATTCCGCTTTTGTCAGTTGTGTGGTTTATCGGAAGAAAAATTGATGGAAACGGGCAGACTTCTGTTTGCTTAAGAAAAAGTAATCAGGATTACCCTGTTAGGGAGCTGATTACTTTTTTAATGAAAAATTTTCAGTAGCGCGGTATAATAAAAACGAAAGAATGATATTGGGAGACAGGAATTTGATATGGAAAACGTAATAAATGAAAGACCAGAGGGGTTTGTGGATATCAAAATGATGATCCCGACTTGTCAGGTAGATTTAAAGTATTTTGGCAAAGACAATTTTGTTGGACAAAATATTCCGGGATATGCCTCGCCGATTGCTTTGTTGACCCGAGATGCGGCTGACGCATTAGTTTTGGCAAGTAAAAGACTTGAGTTAAAGGGATACAATTTGAAAATTTATGATGGCTATCGGCCAGTTAAATCGGTAAAGGCTTTCTTTGATTGGGGACAACAAAAAGAAACAAACCTGACAAAAAATGATTATTATCCGGATTTGACCCGGCAGGAAGTTTTTGAAAAAGGATTTATAGCTAGTCCTTCCGCCCATTCCCGGGGAAGTACGGTGGATCTTACGCTCATCGATAGAGTGACCAAAGAAGAAATTGATATGGGTGGATCTTTTGATTTTTTTTCTGAGCTTTCATATTTTACGTGTGAAAGTTTGACTGAGAAACAGAAAAAAAACCGTAATTTGTTGCGCCAGACTATGCTTGATGCGGGGTTTCTGCCTTTTGAATACGAATGGTGGCATTTTACATTAGAAAATGAACCCTATCCCGATGTATATTTTGATTTTGAAATTAGGTAAAATCTACACTAGAAATTGTCATGCATTTCCTCGAATTTGTGTTATAATAATAGAATTAATGAGCTTTTAAAAGGAGGAGAGATGACGGTTAAGAAAAGAGGCTTGTGGATTGGCCTCGGTGTGTTTGCATGTCTATTAATGGTACTTTTATCGTTGAATCATTTTTATGTGGATTATCTTTGGTTTAATGAAGTTGGCTATACCGACATTTTTTTTAAAGAGCTGATCACAAAACTACAGTTGGGGATCCCAATTTTTGTAGTCTATTCACTTTTGATATTCCTGTTTATTCGCTTTTTAAAAGAAAAGACCGGATTAAGGATTAGCAGCAAAACAAGCAAAAAATCTTTAAATACTTTGTTCAATGCGCTCCTAGTATTAGGGGTTTCTTTCTTGATGACGATTTTTACCATCAATCGAATCTGGTATGAGTTTCTGGAGTTTACAAACCAGACTTCATTTAATATAGCTGATCCTGTTTTTAATCAGGATTTGAGTTTCTATATTTATACCTTACCCTTTCTTGAAAGTGTTTATGGGATACTGAGGCTTTTGTATATCATCTTCGCAATAATTTTACTGGTTCTTTACGGTTACTTATCGATAAAAAATCAGGTTAATTTCACAGATGAACAAAACATTGATGATCTGAAACGCAATTCGGGTTTGTTTTTAAAAAATTTAATTACCAACAATATGAAACTCGTTGGGATTTTGCTGGGCGTTTTCTTAATCCTTTTGGTACCCCAATACCTGTTTGATGCCTTTGACATGCTCTACTCTAACAATGGGATTGTTGTTGGCGCAGGTGCCAGTGATGTCGAGGTCGGTCTTAAAATTGTTGTTTTTAAGGCAATTCTGGCCGCGGTTATGGCGGTCGTCGTTATTTGGGCCGGCTTTAAGAAAAAAATTAGATTATTGCTAAGCGGCCCGGTTCTCTTGATTGCGGTCACTGTAATTGGCGGTCTTGGGCAGGCAGCATACGAATCGTTGATTGTTGTTCCTAATCAGTTGGTTAAAGAAGAAGCCTACATTGGCTACAACATTAACTTTACCCAGACAGCCTATGATTTACTGGATGTTGAGGTTGTCGAATTTTCTGGTGATCAGACCTTAACGGTTGAGGATATTTCGGAGAACGAAGTGACCATTGAAAATATACCGATAAATGACCAGGACCCAACCCAGAATATGTATAATTCCTTGCAGGGAATCAGAAATTATTATCAGTTTTATGATGTGGATGTTGATCGCTATACAATTAATGGCGAGTATACCCAGGTGTTTCTAGGGGCTCGAGAAATGAATAATGATTTGCTCCCGGATGAAGCAAAGACTTGGATTAATCAGCATCTAAAATATACCCATGGTTTTGGTTTGGCCATGTCGCCGGTCAATAAGACCACAGCAACCGGACAGCCAGAGCTGATTATTAAAGATATCCCGCCCACATCGGAATATTCTGAACTTAATATTGAAGAACCGCGGATTTATTTTGGTGAAAGTGATGATGATTATATTATTACCAATTGTACCACTGCTGAATTTGATTATCCGGAAGGGGAGAATAATCAGGAAACCACATACTCGGGTACGGCGGGGATTCAATTATCCTTACTCAACCGCTTGTCTTTCGCTCTATATTATGGGTCGCCGGAACTGCTTTTGGCAAATGAAATTACCTCAGATAGCAGAATGGTTTTCAGACGAAATATCATCGAGCGGATTTCAACCATTGCTCCATTTCTGACTTATGACAGCGATCCTTATCTGGTGGTAGCCGATGGCCGTTTGTACTGGATTATTGATGCTTTCACCAGCAGCGATTCTTATCCATATTCCCAAAGTTATAATGAAGCAGGGGATAATTATATCAGAAATTCTGTGAAAGTTGTGGTTGACGCTTATAATGGAGATGTGACTTTTTATAAGGTAGAAAACGAACCACTAATTGACACTTATGGCAATATTTATTCAGAGTGGTTAACAGATGCTTCGCAAATGCCTGAAGAAATTAAGAATCACACCCGTTATTCCAAAACACTTTTTGACATCCAGTCAGAGATTTATAAGACTTATCATATGTCCAATCCCCAGGTCTTTTATAATAAAGAAGATCAATGGGAAACTGCCACTCAGTTTTATGAAACTGAAAAGGTTGAAGTCGTGCTGCCTTCTTCTTATATCATGATGAAACTACCTGATAGAGAAGAGGAATTTATGCTGACCACGACTTTCACACCTAAAAATAAGGATAACATGAATGCCTGGTTGGCTGGTGTTTCAGACGGTGATGATTATGGAAAACTGATTCTCTATCAGTTTCCCAAACAACAGCTGATTTATGGTCCCATGCAGATTGAGCAACGGATTGATCAGGATACCACCATTTCTCCGCAACTGACGCTTTTGAGTCAACAGGGCTCACGGGTGTTGCGCGGGAATATGATGCCGATTCCGATTGAAAACGCCATTCTATACGTGGAACCGGTTTATATTCAGGCTTCCAGTGGGGATAATAACCTGCCAGAAGTTAAAAAAGTCATCCTATCCTATCAAGATCAGATGATTATGGCCGATTCTTTAAGTGAAGGGATTGAAGAGCTTTTTGGTGTGAGCACGGATGGCCAGCTACAAACGACAAATACGACCCAGACCAGTGGTGATGTCTCGACTGATCTGATTACTCAGGCCAACACCCTTTTTAATGAAGCACAGGAAGCCCAAAAGGCTGGTGATTGGGCTTTGTATGGGCAAAAGCTTGACCAATTAGAAACCGTATTAAAAAGTATGCAAGATCAAATTAGTCAGTAAAAAGCAGGAGGTTAAAATGCTTGATATAAAAAGAATTCGAGAGAATAAGGAACTCGTTCAGGAAGGTCTGAACAAACGAGGGGAATATGATTTACAGCCGGTTCTAACACTGGATGAAAAAAGACGCAGTCTTTTACAGCAGGTTGAAGAAATGAAAAACCGTCAAAATCAGGTTTCGAAAGAGATCCCCAAACTAAAGAAAGAAAAAAAGGACTGCAGTGAAATATTTGAAGAAATGAAAGAACTTTCCAACCGGGTTAAAGAGCTGGATGGTGAAATCAGAGAACTGGATGAGGCTCTGCGGTTTCAGCTTCTTAGCCTACCTAATGTACCAAATCCTGATGTAACAGTTGGAAAAGATGATACTTTTAATCGCGAAGTTCGTCGCTGGGGAGAACCGCGGGTCTTTGACTTTGAAATTAAAGCTCACTGGGATATTGGTGTAGACCTTGATATTCTTGATTTTGAGCGGGCAGCTAAAATCACAGGAGCCCGATTCAGCATGTTTAAAGGACAGGGAGCCAGACTAGAGCGCGCACTGATAAATTTCATGCTTTATGTTCATTGTACTGACCATCAATATACAGAGATTTCGCCGCCTTTTATGGTTAATCGTGACAGTATGACCGGGACTGGTCAACTGCCGAAATTTGAAGAAGATGCTTTTCATCTGCCATCAAAAGACTATTTTCTGGTGCCCACTGCAGAGGTGCCAGTGACGAATATCTATCGCGATGAAATTCTTTCAGAAGATGATTTGCCGCAGTATTTGACTGCTTATACTCCATGCTTTCGACAGGAAGCCGGGTCTGCTGGTCGTGATACTAGAGGCTTAATCAGAAATCATCAGTTTGACAAGGTTGAGATGGTGAAATTTTCTCATCCAGATCGATCTTACGAAGAACTGGAGAAGCTGACCAAAGATGCTGAAGAAATTTTGCAATTACTGGAAATTCCTTACAGAGTGGTAGAGTTATGCACTGGTGATTTAGGTTTCAGTTCCGCAAAAACATATGATATAGAGGTCTGGATGCCCAGCTATAATCGTTATGTGGAAATTTCTTCCTGTTCAAATTTCGAAGATTATCAGGCACGTCGGGCAAATATTCGCTATCGTGATGAAAAGACTAAAAAGCCACAGTTTGTCCATACCCTCAATGGTTCTGGTTTAGCAGTGGGCAGGACACTGGCCGCTATTCTGGAAAACTATCAGAACCCCGATGGAACAGTTGAAGTGCCATCTGTATTGATTCATAATATGTGGGGAGTTGAAACAATCGGCAAATAATCGGCAATAACTTGACATGAAT
>JASGLP010000067.1 GCA_030156895.1 Eubacteriaceae bacterium
CAATGCTTTAAAAGCTTTTAAAATTTCAATTTCAACCTTTTCAGATGGGCTGTTTTGGTTTATCATAATGGTATGCACCTTTCCTGTCTGATTTTTGTTTGGTTTAGCAACTTCATTATATCAGATGTTAGGTGCATTTTTCTGTCAACTTCTGTTTTTCAGAGGCTGTAGAGCTCGTTTTTATGAGTTCTCAGCTGCATTTTACAGCTGGGAAAGTTGAGTAATTAATTATACCAGAGGAGAGCATTCTATGAATAAAAAAAGCACAGAAATGTTGGAAGGTGTTTTAGGTGGAACCCATTCAGAACATTTTGAGGAATTTTGCAGACAAAACAAGGGCGATTTTATGAATGACAGCGATTCCTTTTTTACCACTATTAAATCATTGATCAAGGTCAAGGGTCTGACCCAGCAAAAGGTTTTTTTGCATGCAGATATGCCAGAACGCTATGGCTATAAAATTTTGTCGGGGGAAAAACGGACGCGTCAAAGGGACATTATTCTGAGGATTTGTTATGCCGCAGAATTTAGCCTGGAGGAGGCACAGGGCATTCTTAAAAAATACGAAATGCCCCAGCTCTATGCCAAAATTCAAAGGGATGCCCTGCTTATGATCATCTTCAATGAACGGCCTGGTTCTATTATTGATGTCAATGAACTTTTAAAAAAGAATGGTTTTGAGCCCCTCCGAACCAGCGGAATTCAAGATTGATTTGCCCCCGCTGAAGGGGGAATGACTTTCCTGAAATTGTGCTAGAATGAAAGTGCGATCAGGTGTGATTGCTGATCATAAAACAATTTGGAGGAAAGAAAAATGAGAGAAAAAAAACACACGCTGATGCTGGTGGGATGTCTTTTGCTTGCCCTTTTGATAACAGGGTGTACAAGCTCGGAAACAGAAGGAAGCAGAGAAACAGAGGATTTAGAACAGGTCGCAGAGGTTCAAACGGATGGTGAAGTGACTATTGCAGAAAAAATATTGGTTGATCAAAACGGCATTGTAATTACAGCCACAGAATATACCACAGATTCTGTATGGGGAGACGGCATCAAACTCTTGATTGAAAACAATAGTGATGTGAATGTCACCGTTTCCTGCAAGGCCTTAATTGTCAATGATTATATGATTTCAGACTTGTTTGTTTCCGAAGTGGCGGCGGGTAAAAAGGCTAACGAAACCATGTACCTGTCCAATTCTGGCTTGGAGGAGGCAGGCATCGACACGGTGGGAAAAGTGGAGGTGGCTTTTCGCGTCTATGACAGTGCCACTTACAGTGATATTTTCGCCACTGACCTGATTACGATTCAGACCTCGGCCTTTGAAAGCATGGATACTGTCCCTGATGATACGGGGG
The DNA here is from genome assembly GCA_030156895.1 of Eubacteriaceae bacterium. Classification (GTDB taxonomy): domain Bacteria; phylum Bacillota; class Clostridia; order Eubacteriales; family Eubacteriaceae; genus Acetobacterium. Next base: position 1,356 of record JASGLP010000067.1, read on the forward strand.
AAGAACTTTACAATGCAGGCGGTATTCGCATTGTGGGCAGGGCTGTGGATCACAATGATTTTTGGGGAACGGCCATTTTGCTTTATATTGAGAACAATTCTGGCACCAATGTGACGATTTCTTGCGATGATCTTTCTGTCAATGGTTTTATGATGACACCCTATTTTTCTTCCAGCGTATATAATGGAAAAAAGGCCATTGATGACATCACTCTGATGTCCAGTGAATTAGAAGCAAACGGCATTAAAAAGGTAGGGGAAGTCGAGTGCCAATTCAGAATTTATGAAACGGATACGTATCAAACGATTAATGAGACCAATCCCATTACTTTTTCGGCTCAATAAATTTTTGTTACAGTAAGGAGGATTACACAATGAAAACTTGGAGATTAGTTTCTGGGATTTTATCAATGGTTTTATTTGTTTTGGTGGCTTTTCAGTCCTGTGCTGCGGGGGTGGCCAATTCTTTGGATGCTTCAGGGGGAAGCTCAGGCAGTATTGGCTTAGTAGTAGCAGTCCTTATGTTGGCTGGGGGAATTGTTTCAGTGGTTACACGAAAATCTGAAGGAAAAGGTGGCAATATCGCCATGGTGGTCTTGTTTGGTCTGGCAGCTCTACTGGGCTTCACAGGGTCAGGGAATTTTAGTGATTTGGTGATTTGGGCGGCCTGGTGTCTGATCAATTCGGTTTTGGCAGTGGTTTCACTGGTGAAAAAGACATGATAAGGAGACGTTATAAACAACACGGTTACTTGTATATAATTCAACTATCACAAATAATATAATAGAGAGGGTGACTCATAAAAAATTGATGGCAGAAAAGAGGAGGTCTAGCTTTTAAAATATCGGTTAGATGATAATGATGAAATTTTATAGAATTGGGGAAAAAGCAAAAGAGTTTGATTGAAATTTATTTTAATATTTAGTATGATTTTAAAATAAATACTATTAAAATTTTGTTTCTAAGGAGCCAATGATGATTTCACTTTTAGATGCGATAAAAATCAGCACGCTGCAAATGAATACCCTGTCATTGATTATTTTAATCATTATCTGGTTCAGTTTTAGAAAAAGAGCAGAATTAACAAATGCTCGCAATAGAATTTTCATGTGGTTGTTAAAGCTCAATGCCTTTATTTTGTTGATGGATTGCATCAGTGTCTGCCTGTATGAAATACCAGGCGTTTTTGTTAAGAGTGTGTTGATGATGACAACGATCCTCTATAATGCCTTGATACCGCTTTTGAGCTTGTTTTGGATGTCCTACGTCCATCACCATTTTTATCTCGAAGAAGCAATTCAGAAAAAGGTTTTTTGGTTGGGGTTGATTCCGGTTGTGGTTCATGCATGGCTGAGTATCGGCAGCGTTTGGGGTGGCTGGTTTTTTTATTTTGGTCCGGATAATGCGTATTATCGGGGGGATTATTTTTGGGTTCTGCCTTTGTTAAGTTTTGGATATATCTTTACCGCCTTTGCAATCGTTTTAAAAAACCGCAATTGTATGCCGACAAAAAGTTGGTTTCCCCTGCTTTTATTTGGTATTCCGGCGGTTGCTGGTGCAGTCTTGCAGATACTGTTTTTTGGCCTGGCCACCATTTTACCCTCGATTACGGTGTCGCTTCTGATCATTTTTGTGTTTATTCAGAAACTTAGTATTAACACCGATCATTTAACAGGTCTTTATAATCGCCGGGAATTTGATTATTACCTGGAAGACTGGATTAAATGGAAAAACGAAAATAAAAAGACTGCCGGATTTATGGTGGATATCGATGATTTTAAGGAGATTAATGATTCTTTTGGCCATCAGACCGGGGATCAAGCATTAGTTGCAATCAGTCAGGTGTTGAGAAAGAGTTTTCGTGTAAATGATTTTGTGGCGCGTATCGGTGGTGACGAGTTTGCTGTTGTGCTGGAAGTGAATGAACTTGAAGAAGTGGAAATACTTAAAAAACGCCTCTTAAAAAATGTAGAAATTTTCAATGAAGAAAACGGATTATATACTTTAAGTGTCAGCTGTGGCATTGGCGTTTTTGATCCCCAGGAGGAAAAGACGGTTAAAGCCTTCTTTAAAAAACTGGATGAACGGATGTACGGGGAAAAATTTAAGAAGAAAACAGGGAATGAAAAGAATCAGCAGCCAGAGTATCTTTTGTAGAAATCAAAAGCACCCGTTTTAATGGGCGCTTCAGACTGAAGACAAAGTATATTAAAGCACCTGAGCACCGACAATTGGCTTTTCAGTTGTCCGCCTCGGGGCGAACAGTTGCTGGGAAACGCCGATAATTAGTGTTTTTAAATTGGGCAACTGTACGAATCCGCGCGCGGACTACGAAATTCAATTGGTCGGTGCGGGGTTTGTCTACACACTGAAGCACCCGTTTTAATGGGTGCTTTTGCTCAAAAGGTATTTATGATATTTCGAATAATAGGGGGGTGTGATCCTGTCGTGCTCCGGAATCGATCATTTCCGATTTTAGAATGCGATCGACCAGACGGTCACTGACCAGCCAGTAATCAATCCGCCAGCCGGAATTGTTGATTTTGCTGGTTTTAACGCGTTGCGCCCACCAGGAGTAGACTCCCGGAATATCACCGTGAAGACGACGGAAAGTGTCGGTGAAACCTTTGCTTAGAAGGTTTGTAAAACCTTGTCGCTCTTCATCGGTAAAGCCGGCTGAGCGGCGGTTGTTTTCCGGGTGCGCCAGGTCAATCTCTTGGTGGGCGACATTAAAATCACCTGCAGCAATAACTGGCTTACGCTGATCCAGACTGGCCAGATAATCGGCATATTTCTGGTCCCAGACCTGGCGGTCAGTGAGGCGGTTCAAACCGTCACCAGCATTGGGGGTGTATACTTGAGTTAGAAAAAAATCGTCAAATTCCAATGTGATAATACGACCTTCGGCATCCATGGTTCCGGGCGCGCCAATGGTTGGCAGACTGACACTGGGGTTCAAGTTAGTTTTGTATAAAAACATGGTTCCGGCATAACCTTTGCGAGCCGGTTCCACTGATGAATTCCAGACAATTTCATAACCGGAAAAGAGATCGTTCAAGATTTCAATATGCTTTTTAGTTGGGCCTTTAGCGGACAATTTTGTTTCCTGGATGGCAATGACTTCAGGTTGATGTTCAATTATCGTCTGCAAAACTTGCTTGGATAATAAAGCCCGGGCTGAATCACTGGTTAGGGCAGCATTTAATGAATCAATATTCCATGAAATAAATTTCAAATTTTTTCTCCTTGTTAATAGTGCTGAAAAACGGTGAGAATTGTTTTTTTAGCACTTGTTTGAATCATTTAATAAATTGTATCTTAAAAAGGGCTCAGTCGTCAACTTGTGCATAAAAATTTATACGGGTAATTGACAAATGTTTAAAATGGTGTTAATATGTAATTCAAATCTAACAATATGAATAAAATGATTAAGGTGCCAATGAAAATTGGAGAATAGGGAAGCTTAAAAAGCACGGACCCACCACTGTGAACAGGGACGAATTCTTAACTAGCCACTGGGTAAAACTGGGAAGGCAAGAATAGGATGAACTGTCAGTCAGGAGACCTGCCTTAATGTAGAAAAATTCCAGGGGATTGATGGAAAAAGAATAACCTAAAGATGGGAAGGCTTCTGTTAATGCAGAAGTCTTTTTTAATGCGCAGAAATGAAGGTGGTTGAAATTCGCGACGAGGTGAAAGTGAAGAAAGATCTGGATAAGCTTTTAGTTTGAATGAATAATGATCTTATAAGCATAAAATGAATCATAATGATCTAAGGTTTGTAGCAGGAAAAAAATGAAGGTATTTGGTTTTAAGTAGGGCTGTTAAAAAGGAGAATGAGATGGATTTTGAAAAAGAATGGCAGGAAAAGCAAGAGCAAAAGGATTTACAACAGGCGCGAAATTTCTGGGATTTTCGGGCCGAAGAGTTTAATGAAATCGGAAAACGCCATGATGAAAATGATTTGCTGATTAAAATGCTGATTGACAAAGGCGCCATTTTTGAAGGGGCGAAAGTATTAGATATTGGCTGTGGTGCAGGACGCTATTCAAAATTGTTTTTAAAGATGGGGTGCCAGGTAACCGGTATTGATATCTCCCCGAATATGATTGACTTTTCCAAAGAAAATGCTATGACTTATGATCAGGATCATTTTTGTTTCAAAGTCATGACATGGGAAGAGGCTGATCTACAAAAGGAAGGTTGGGAAAAAGCTTTTGATCTGGTTTTTGCATCCATGAGTCCGGCAATTAACGGGCCGCAAGCGTTGAGAAAAATGATTGCTGCTTCCCGAAACTTCTGTTTTATGAGCAGTCATTTGTATAAAAAAGATCAAATAGGTGAATATCTGAAAAAGCAGCTGAATTTAAAGAACAAAAAAGATAATTATCGTCAAAATTTGTATTACGCATTTAATTTGCTCTGGGAAATGGGTTATTTTCCAGAATTTACACATCAGGATTATACACGACAAAAGATCTGGAACCTGGACAAGGCATTTAATTATTACAGACAAATTCTTGATGGACAAGAAGAGGAAGCTCATTTAAAAGAATTATTACAGAATAAAAGTGTAAATGGTGTGATAGAGGACATAAATGAGTCGAAAAGCGGCTGGTTGTTCTGGTCAGTGCTTGATGTGAAGGGGCTGTAATGTTAAAAAAGCCAAAAGCACAGATAGAAATTGAAGGGGATAGTATTGAGCTTTATCAGAAATTTACGGCTAAAAAAACGCTGCTGAGTCTTGCTCTTTTAGCTACTCTGCTAGTAACCTCAGTCTTTGCGCTTAACAGTGGCGCTTTTAATTTGGGATCGACAGATATTTTCAAAACATTGATGTCAATTGGATCTGAAATGTCCAGTGTAGTTGTCTGGCGGATACGGATGCCGCGGATCATGGCAGCTATGATTACTGGAGCTGGTTTGGCGGTGGCTGGTTGCGTGATGCAGAATAATTTAAAAAATCCAATTGCTTCTCCTTCGACCTTAGGAATTTCCAGTGGCGCAGCTTTTGGTGCCAATATTGCCATCATTGTTTTGGGAGCAGGGACGGCTCAAAGTTCCGCATCGCAACCCGTTGTTGTCAACAATCCCTATTTGGTGGCGATATTTGCATTTTCTTTTTCGATGTTGGCAACTTTCGTTATTTTAATGCTGGCTAGACTAAAAAGTTTTTCACCGGAATCAATTGTTTTGGCTGGTGTCGCTTTAACATCGCTTTTTTCCGCAGGGACGACATTGATTCAGTATTTTGCAGATTCTGTTCAAATAGCGGCAGCAGTTTTCTGGACTTTCGGGGATCTGGGTAGAGCAAGTTGGCAGGAGGTTTTAATAATGACTCTGGTTGTCGGCTGTGGCATGATATATTTTATGACAAAACGATGGGATTATAATGCTATGGATGCAGGTGAGGATGCAGCCAGAAGTCTTGGTGTAAATGTGGAACAGACCCGTTTTGGTGGGATGATGGTATCGTCATTGATTACTGCAGTGACGGTAGCTTTTCTTGGCAGCATCGGTTTTGTTGGTTTGGTGGCACCACATATGGTGAGGCGACTTATTGGTGGTGATCATCGCTTTCTGATTCCGATTTCTGCTTTAATGGGAGCGGTTATTCTTTTACTTTCTGATACCTTTTCGCGAACCATAGCTGCACCAATTGTGTTACCAGTTGGTGCGATCACGTCGTTTTTGGGAGCACCACTATTTTTATATTTATTGATTAGAGGAGGTAAACGAAGGTGAATCTGCAGGTTGAAGGTTTAGCATTCAATTATCCTTGTCATGATGTTTTAAAGGGGATTTCCTTTTCATTGGAAAAAGGGGAATGTCTGGCAATACTGGGTACCAATGGTGCAGGCAAATCGACACTCTTGAAGTGTATCAATAAAATCCTCAAGCCTCAAAAAGGAGAGGTCTTAATTGAAAAAAATTCTATCAAAGGGCTGAGTGGGAATGACCTGGCTAAAAAAATTGCCTATGTTTCCCAATCCAATCAAAGTTCGACAACAACGGTTTTTGATGCCATTTTAATCGGGCGAAGACCTTACATTAAATGGGATGTGGGCAAAAAAGATCTGGAAATTGTTAATCAGACAATAAAAACCTTATCACTGGAAAAATTTACTTTGAAAAATGTGGATGAATTGAGCGGAGGGGAATTTCAGAAAGTCTTGATTGGCAGAGCGCTGGCTCAGGAAACGGATGTGCTGATGTTGGATGAACCAACCAGCAGTTTAGATTTAAAAAATCAGCTGGAGGTTCTGGAACTGATCAGAGAAATTGCTGAAAAAAGGCAAATTACAGCTATAGTAACGATTCATGATTTGAATCTGGCACTGCGGTTTGCTGATAAATTTATTATGCTTAAGGATGGAATGATCCATGCGGCGGGTGGAAGGGAGGTAATTACTGAAGAGAATATAAGCGTTGTATATGAAGTAATGGTTAAAGTGAAAACAATCGATGAGCAAACGGTTGTCGTTCCAATGTAAAGGAGAGAAGATGAAAAGAATAAGATTAGTGTCGATCGTTTTGGTTATAGTAATGGTGATTAGTATGACCGCTTGTTCTACAACGGCATCAACAGATAATGAAACAACTGGAGATGGCATTACGGTTACAGATGTAACCGGTAGAACAGTTGAGTTTGAAAATATGCCGGAAAAAGTGGTTGCCGTTGGCGTTGGAGCCTTACGCCTGTTTACCTATGTTGGCGATGTAAAAAATCTGGTGGGTATTGAAGCAATTGATCAGAAGTCTTCAGTTGGTAAGCCTTATGTTATTGCGAATGAAGAAGTTTTTTCTCAGTTGCCAGTGATTGGTGAAGGTGGTCCTAATGCGGCGGTAGATCCAGAGCAAATTCTGTCCGTGGAACCGAATGTAATTTTTATGACCGGTGCAACGGATGCTTCAATTGCCGATGAGTTGCAGTCTAAAACCGGTATTCCAGTTGTAGCTTTAAGCAGCGGTTCAACTGGTCTTTTCGACGAGACTCTTTATCAATCCCTTGAATTGATTGGTCAAGTGACTGGAAACAGTGGAAAAAGTGATGAAGTCATCGCTTCAATTAAGGCGTACCAAGTTGACTTAAATCAGCGAACTGAGGGAATTGAAGAAGCAACAAAATTAAGCAGCTATGTTGGCGCATTAGGTTCTAAAGGCCCACAGGGGATTGAAAGCACGAGAGGGCAGTATCCTCCCTTTGTTGCGGTTAATGCTGTGAATGTGGTAGATGAGACTGGAACGGCCGGGAGTATGATGATCGATAAAGAACAGCTGCTTGAATGGAATCCAGATAGAATTTTTATCGATTATGACGGGATTGCTAAGGTTAATGAAGATATGGCAGCGAATCCCGAGTATTATGATGCGCTGGACGCTTTTAAAAATGGAGAAGTTTATAATATTCTGCCTTATATCCTTTATGGAACCAATATCGAAGTGGCAATTGCCGATGCTTATTATATTGGAAAAGTGCTCTATCCCGAACAATTTTCAGATATTGAGCCGGATCAGATAATGGATGAAGTCTCTGAAAAATTATTGGGAGCGGCAATTTATGAGCAAATGACGACTGACTATGGCACATTTGGCAAAATGGCGCTTGAATAGATTATACAAGTAATAAAATTCAGAATAAAGAAGAATTGAGACAAGCTGAGCCATCATTAGATGGTTCTTTTTGTTGAACATTTAGCCGATTCGCGGTATGATCATTTTATACAATTTATAAAAATCCACTATAATTATTAAATTAGCAATTTTTGGAGGAACGATGACGGGTTTAAGTCTAATGATTGTATTTTTGATGGCTGTTATTGTGATGATTGTTTCAATTTCTAAATGGAATCTTCATCCTTTTCTGGTTTTAATGGGGGTTTCGCTTTGTCTTGCCATTATATCGGGGATAAAAATATCGGAGATTCCAAACCTGATCGGCAGTGGTTTTTCGGGCGTTTTTTCAAGCATCGGGATTGTCATAATTTTGGGTGCTTTAATTGGAGCAATTCTTGAAAAAACCGGTGCTGCCATTGTGATTACTCAGGCGATTCTACAAGTAGTGGGGCCAAAAAAAGCCACGATTAGCGCTCTTAATTGTAGGGTGGATTATTTCGATACCAGTATTTTGTGACAGTGGCTTTGTCATTCTTAATCCGATTAGAAAAAATCTGGCCAGGAAGACGTCTGCATCGTCTACTGAACTGACTTTAGCTTTGGGAACAGGACTTCTAATATCACATGTTTTGATCCCCCCGACACCTGGTCCGATTGCAGCTGCTGGTGCACTGGGAATCGGTAATAACTTGTTTACCCTAATCATGATGGGAACACTGGTATCCGTACCTACCCTAATCGTTGCCTATGTTTATTCTAGAAAAATTGGCAGAAGCATGACCAGTTGTGAGGAAGAAAATTCAGCTCAACAGGAATGTGAATGTGTAGGGATACTTGATCATCAGAACCAGGAAATATCTGTTTTAGAAGCTTTGTTCCCGATTATTTTGCCAATTTTCTTAATGGCAATGGGAACATTTGTTGGCTTATTAAGTGTTCCCCAGGCAGTTAAAGATTGGATCAGTTTCCTGGGGGCGCCAATGATTGCGTTGACCATTGGACTTTTATTTGCGATTGCTTTGCTTTTTAGACAGAAATGCACCAGTTCATTCTCTGAACTGACCAGCCAGACTTTAGCTTTAGTTGGGCCCATACTTTTTATAACAGCAGCCGGTGGTGTGTTAGGAAAAGTCATTGTAGCAGCTGGACTGGTTGATTGGATCCAACTTCATGCTCAGGGTTATCGCTCTTATTCGCTGATGACTTTTATTTTAGGGTGTACGGCGATGGCAAGTGTTTTTTTATTGAGTCTGGTTTTTTAGTACCATTGTTTAATTAAATGGTTGCTGATTTTTATTGCCTTGTTTAAACTTTCTAAGTCGATTAACAAGCTTATTTTTCGATAAAGTTGCATTATATGCGATTGGCTTTGCTCGATATGAAAGATAACAGATGCTAAGATTAGACTTTGACACGCAAACGAGTTTTAGAGTAAAATAAAATAAATATAAGAAATAAAGAAGAGAATTTTGAAGGAATTCTCTAAGTATCCATAAAAAACGAAACTTGACCGTCAAAGCTAACCGGGATCTATAAAAAGACAGGGAAATTAGCCGTTATTGGTGATAATGGATGAAGATTACGCCTTGACCGCGTATATAATTCATGATAGTATATACGGGATTAAATCTAAAAGCAAATTTAGTGAAAACTAAAGACGCAAAGCCTCGAGTCTAAGGGGAAAATCCTACGATCGTCAAGCTGCCACATTAGTGGTGGCTTTTTTGTTGAAAAACTAAGATAATTGGAAAGGCAAATAAAGAATTAAAGACTCAATTTGTGAAAGATAAAAAGTTTTGATTAGCAGAAAATTTTAGGAGGAATTTTGGAGACATCGTCAATACTGTACTACATAGGGCTTGCTGAACGGATTAAAATCCACAATCAGCAGTCAGATTCTAAACTTGCGAAGCAAGCAGGAAACGAATCCAAAATTGAGACAAAAAGAACCGCAGCCTCCGGTCCAGATTCATGACCAGAAACTGTAAAATGATGGCACTTTTGGTTGTATTTTCAAGTTTAGTCCGGATGAGGCCGAGACCATATTTCCGCTTAGCAACACCATAGGAGCCTTCGATTGCGTTGCGATCACCATTATCAGCACGTTCCACTTGCTTAACTTCAGCCGATACCACTTTCGGTTTGCGACCCAACTTCGGACCACTGATTCGAATGCCCCGAAGCTTCAGCCAGGCCAGATTCTCGCGGTTACGAAAGATTGAATCTGCCAGCACCGCTTCCGGATAATAGCCAAAGCGCCTGAGGTATTGTTCAACCGCTTCCTGCAATAGCGTCCCTTCATTGAAACTCTCAAAGTCAAGCTTCTCAATGAAGGTGTAGCCCCCCACAACGCTTGTCATTACTTTGCACCCGAACTCAACATCTGAGCCGGCCTTTCCTCTGACAATTGGCCGGATGTGGGGTTGTGAAATGCTCACGATCCGGTTTGGCACAGAATGCGTTTTCGTCTCATACATGTAGTTCTGTTGCTCATAAAGCTTTCGTATGGTGTCAAGTTCGCTGTGCTGGCGTTTTGACAGAAGTTCCGCTCTGGTAGCGTCTTTAAGATAGGTCTCGACGTATTCCAGATCCCGCTTCATATAACCAAGCTGTTTTCGAATCGCTTTGCGGACTGTTTTAATGCGTTTTTTGCGCTGCTTTTCGATGGACAGATAGTCTTTTCGGGCACGATTGCGATAGGTTCGGGGTTTGTTAACACGAGCGATGTCGGGCGCGTGCAGAAGGTCAATCATGGTTTCAAGTTTTTCTCGTGCCTCATTGAGAAGTCGCAGATCTGTGGGAAAACGGATATCACCTGGCGCGCAGGTCGCATCTAGAATCAGCTTGCCTTTCTTCGGGATATCGTCAAAGCTGATTTGAGCACCTTCATCGGATGGTTCTATTGGCCCGGGACCCTCGTGATCGTCATGCTCATCATCTACGTCATTGTCTTCAACCGATTCAAACTCCTTCATGGCGATCATGTTGTTGATCTCCATGAGAATGTCAGGTGTGAAGCGTTTTCTGAAGTGGGTGATCAGTGATGAGTCAAAGGGCGGTCGTGTATCTTCAAAACTGTCAAAGCCCAGGAAATACTGGAGATAGGGATTTTCCATCACCTGTAAGGGCACTTCCGCGTCAACCAGTTTTAGTCGGGTCTGTAAAATCAGCGTTCCCAGAGCAACCCGAACAGAGAGTGCTTCTTCACCTCTGGTTGGTGATTTAAAGTTTCTGGCGTAGGCGTCCTCAAAATCAGTCCACGGAATTATTTCCGCCAGTTTGACCCAACGGTTGTTTTTGTTAAGTTTTCCTCCGAACGGAAGAAAGAAATCATCCGTAAACTTGATTTGGCCAGTTTTTCTGATATACATGAGGCACCTCCATCTGCAAGGGTTTTTTAGTGAAAAAGTAATTATCTTTGCACTTATTATACCAAAAATGTGCCTCAAAGTCAGTGTTTAAGCGATTTTTACTTTATTCAGTAAGCCCTACATAGGTTTCGCATTAGTAACATTATATCTTTTGATGGGGATAGATGATTTCATTTGGGGTTTGGTTACACTTACCTTGCGAACGCGATACAAAAAGCAAAAGTTAGATTTTAGGCAATTAAATTCAGTGCCGCCTAAATTGTTAGCACTTACTATCGCGGCATGGCATGAAGAAAATGTTCTGGGTGACGTAGTTGATAATATCATTCAATCAACAGATTATCCCAAATCAATGTATCATATTTTTTTAGGTGTTTATCCGAATGATGAAGCTACAATTTCAGTAGCAAAAGAGTTAGAAAAAAAGTATCCCAATGTTCATACAGTGATTAATGAACTTCCGTGACCAACATCAAAAGCTCAAAATATTAATTATGTCATTCGGCAGGTAAAAGAATTTGAAGAAAGAGTTGGGTGGCAATTTTCTTCACTTACAATCCATGATTCAGAAGATGTTGTGCATCCTTTTGAGTTGCGAGTGACAAATTATTTATTAGATAAGTATGATGCTTTGCAGTTCCCGGTATTCCCAATGATGAGAATGCCGACATTTCGTAATTTTTTCAAGAATATTACAACAGGTACTTATGCAGATGAATTTGCTGAGAATCATTTTAGCACGATGGTAAGTCGTTACACGTCGAATGCTTTTGTACCATCAGCCGGAACGGGATTTGTACTATCAAAAAGAACATTGGAAATGTTTGGCGACGAAGATGTCTTGCCGAAGGATAGTTTAACAGAAGATTATCGATTGTCATTGACGCTATATCAAAAGGGAATTAGTATGTATTACGTACTTGAACGGGTACCCAGAATTAATCGTGACGGAAAATTGGTTTGGGATTTCATTACAACACGGTCGATTTTTCCAAGTACGTTTAAAACGGCTGTAAAACAAAAAACAAGATGGATTTTAGGGATTACGATGCAATCCTTTAGGTTTAAAGATATTTTTAAAATGGAAGGTATTCGTTTAAGTGGAAGATATTCACTCTACAAGGATTTAAAAGCTAAAGTCGGGAATATGTTAGTAATGGTTGGATATCCCGTTTTGATTTATTTTTTTGTTTCGTTGTTTATTCCGCTTGATCCAATATATTCCAAAGGAACATTGTCATGGTATTTCTGCTTGATTGTTACGATTATGATGATAGAACGCCAAATCTTTCGAAGTGTCGCAATTTATAATGTTTATGGGTTAAGAAGTGTTTTTTTTGCATGCTTTTTTCCGCCACTGTTACCAATTCGGTTCGTTTGGGGCAATATAATTAATATGACTGCCACTGCAAAAGCTTATAAGCAAAAAGCTTTTGGCAATGAGACTAAGAAAAAAGAAAAAAAGAAAAATGAAAAAGTCAAAGAAAAAAAGCTTGCCTGGGCAAAGACGGATCATGAGTTTATTGAAAGTAGAGTTTTAAAGAACTATCATCGAACAGTGGGAGATTATCTTCTACAGCGAGGTTATATTGATCCTGAACAATTGCAGAAAGGATTGAAAGAATCGAAAAAAATAATCAGAATTATAATGTACACGCTTGTCAAGACACAAAATGAAAAAACGTTAGTTATGACTCCTTTCAAAATCAGGCCACTTTTTTCTCATGATTAAAGAAAATCT
>JASGLP010000018.1 GCA_030156895.1 Eubacteriaceae bacterium
TCAGCGCCATAGCTCATTTCCCGCAGTACATGATAACGCAGGGCATCAACCCCGTACTTGTCAACCAGCACTACCGGATCAACCACATTACCAACAGACTTGGACATTTTTCCACCCTTTAATAAAATCCAGCCGTGTCCGTAGACTTTTTTAGGCAGGGGTAATTCCAGGGCCATTAGGATAATCGGCCAGTAAATAGTATGAAAGCGGATAATATCCTTACCAACCAGGTGAACATCAGCTGGCCAGAATTTATCCATCAGGTCTGCTTTGTCATTTAAATAGCCCAATGCTGATATATAATTTGGCAGAGCATCAATCCAGACATAAACCACATGGCCGGGATCAAAGTCCACTGGCACGCCCCAGGAAAATGAGGTTCTGGATACGCAAAGATCCTGCAGTCCCGGTTTAATAAAGTTATTGATCATCTCATTTTTACGTGATTCCGGCTGGATAAAATCGGGATTTTCTTCAATGTAAGCCAGCAGCCGATTGGCGTATTTTGACATCTTGAAAAAGTAGGCTTCTTCTGAGGCTTTATCCACAGGTCGTCCACAATCTGGGCATTTTCCGTCCACTAATTGGCTCTCTGTCCAGAAAGATTCGCAAGGCGTGCAATAGAGGCCCTCATAGCTGGACTTGTAGATATCGCCCTTTTCGTACAATTTCTTAAAAATTTTCTGGATCGTTTTTTCATGTTCCGGATCTGTGGTACGGATAAACTGATCATAATCGATATCCATCGTTTTCCACAGACTCTTAATGCCATCCACAATGTTATCGACATAAGCCTTGGGCGTCACTCCCGCTTCTTCGGCAACTTTCTGAATCTTTTGACCGTGCTCATCGGTTCCCGTTAAAAAATAGGTCTCATAACCTAATTGCTTCTTAAAACGGGTGATGGTATCGGCGGCTACGGTCGTATAGGTATGGCCAATATGCAGGTTCCCACTGGGATAATAAATAGGGGTTGTGATGTAAAACGTTTTTTCTGACATAGTTTCTCCTTAATATTTTTGGTAAAAAGAAAGAGACCTCCCTCCATAAGGACGAAGATCTCGTGTTACCACCTTAATTTATTCTGCTCTTGCAAGCAGAATCTCTGAAAGTAAGCGAACTTACTTAAGTTCTATCGCGACAAGCGGTTCAAGCTTAAATTATCTCACTCGAACATACTCCCAGGCCATCTTCAACGGCTATAACCATCGGTTCTCAGCTTTCACCGACTCTCTGTAAGGAAAATCTTACCGTTTACTCTTCTGTTCATCGTATTTAATATTGCTTTTATTATACTGGACTTTTGTAAATTTTCAAGTATTTTTCAAAAGTTTTCAGACTTTTATTTGCTGATAGACATCTCTTTTCGAAATACCACGATCCTTGGCTACCTGCTTCATAGCTTCTTTTTCCGCCATTCCCTGATTTAAGTAATGTTCGAGATGGGCTTCTAACGATAATTCCAACCAAATAAATTCGGGGTTTTCAGCCGCTTCGTCTTTTGTTTTTCCCTCAATACAGAGTACAAACTCTCCTCTGGGACTGTTTTCCTTAAAATAAAGCATGTGGTCCAAAATACTGCCATAACGAGTCTCTTCATATCGTTTGGTGATTTCTCTAGAAATACTGGTCATGCGATGGGAAAGCCCTTCCTTGTCAAGTGCTTCTAAAGTCTTAAGCAGACGATGAGGGGATTCATAAAGCACCACCGTATCCGGCGATTTTTTTATTCGCTCAAGGCCTTCGCGATAGACCTTATTTTCCTTTTCCAGAAAACCTAGAAATAAAAAGCGTCTGCTATCCAAGCCTGACAAAACCAGGGCGCAAAGGCCGGCATTTGGTCCCGGCACCACTTCCATCTCGATCTCAGCCGCCACACAGGATTTAACCAGGATTGACCCGGGATCAGAAATCAGCGGCATGCCGGCATCAGAAATCAGGGCAATGTTCTGCCCCTCTGAAAGCATGGTAATTAGTTTTTCAGCCGACTCATGTTCATTATGCTGATGATAGGCGATCATTTTTTTTGAGATCTCAAAATGATTGAGAAGCTTGATCGAATGCCTGGTATCTTCCGCCGCAATCAGATCGGCATTTTTCAAGGCCTCTATGGCTCTAACGCTCATATCCCCCAAATTTCCAATGGGCGTTCCGACAATGGACAGTTTCCCGCTCATGATTTTTTATCGAGATTCCGAGCCACGAAAACACCATTGACCGATGCCTGCATCAGGCCGCGGGTAATGCCAGCACCATCCCCCAGAACATAGAGGTTTTTGATACTGGACTGAAAATCGTGATCGACGGTAACTTTGTTGGAATAGAATTTGACTTCCACACCATAAAGTAGGGTTTCATCACTGGCCAGGCCTGGCGATACCACGTCTAAGGCCTGAATCATTTCATCAATGTCTTTCATAATGCGATAAGGCAAAACCAGGCACAAGTCTCCCGGCACCGCGTCGATTAAAGTCGGCCGAATGTTATTGCGGTTAAGCCGCTCTTCAGTGGTGCGCCGGCCTCTTAAAAAGTCCCCATAACGCTGAACCAGAATTTTATTGCCGGTCAGCATGTTCGCCAGTCCTGCTATATGTTTACCGTAAGCAATGGGCTCTCTGAAGGGTTCCGTAAAACTTTTTGAAACCAGGAGGGCAAAATTAGTATTATTCGTCTTTAAGCTGTCTGATTTATAAGAGTGGCCATTTACCACTGCCAGCTGGTTGTCATAATACTCCGTTGATACCACACCGCCGGGATTGGAACAAAAAGTTCTGACACTGTCATCAAAAGTGGGGGTATAGTAAATCAGTTTTCCTTCGTACAAGGAATCATTAATCTCCTGCATCACTTCGTTGCGGGTCTCAACTCGGACACCCAAATCAATTTTACCAACCTTTGTTTCGACCTGATGATCATCACAGATCTTCTTAAACCATTCTGAGCCTTCACGGCCTACTGCTACAACCACTTTTTCAGCCATAAAGGTCTCACCCTTGGCCTCAACCCCTTTTACTTCATTATCAGAAATAATCAGGCTATCAACTGGCATTCTAAATTTAATTTCAACGCCCAGATCATCCATCAGATAATGCTGGATGCGCTGATAAATAGTATAACCTACTTCCGTTCCCATGTGACGAACCGGACATTCCACCAGCTTTAAATTGCTCTGAATGGCCTTGGTTCTGATATCACGTATTTTCTGGGGCTGGTCTACGCCATGAACATGGCAATCCGCACCAAATTGCAGATATATTTCATCAACGTAGTCAATTAAATCCACCGTTGACTGATAACCGATATATTCGGGCAGTTCCCCGCCCACATCCGGTGAGAGGGATAGTTTGCCATCGGAAAAAGCCCCGGCGCCGGCAAAACCCGTGGTAATATTGCAGGGTTTACACCCTACGCAGACCCCCGACTGGCGCTTGGGGCAAATCCGTTTTTCGATGGGATTACCTTTTTCCATCATCAGAATATTTAAATTTTGATTATTTTTCTTAAGTTCCATCGCCGTAAAAATCCCGCCTGGGCCGGCACCAATAATGATCACATCATAATTCGTCATCGTTTTTTCATCCTTATAAAAATAGATCGCCGCCGTATTCTTCCTCTTCAAAGCCCACGGCCAGATCGTTAAATTTCGTGTATTCTGGAATCCAGGCTAACTTAATGGCGCCTGTCGGGCCGTTTCGCTGCTTGGCGATATTGACTTCCGCAATATTTTTGAGTTCCGGGTTATCATCGTAATAGGACTCGCGATATAAAAGCATAATCACATCAGCATCCTGCTCGATTGATCCGGACTCCCTCAGATCCGACATCACCGGATGATGGTCGGTTCGGGCATCCGGCGCACGGCTCAACTGTGAAAGGGCAATGACCGGCGCTTCCATTTCTCTGGCCAGAGCCTTTAAGCCCCTTGACATTTCCGATATCTCATTCTGGCGGTTCTCAGACTTGCCACCGCCACTCATCAGCTGCAGGTAATCGATCATGATCAGATCCAGGGCTTTTTCTGTTTTTAAACGTCGACATTTAGACCGCAGATCAGAAATAGTAATCCCTGGTGTGTCATCAATAAAAATACTGGACCCATACAAGGTGTTATAGCCAACCGCCATCCGTTCCCAGTCTTCTTTTGAAAGATTCCCGGTTCGAACATTATTGCTATCAACCAATGACGCCGCGCATAACATACGCTGCACCAGCTGTTCCTTAGACATTTCCAGACTAAAAATAGCCACCGATTTTTTATCTTTTACCGCCGCATTCTGGGCAACATTTAAGGCAAAGGCAGTTTTTCCCATTGAGGGTCGGGCCGCCACGATAATCAGATCTGAGGGCTGGAGACCAGCCGTCATCAGGTTGAGTTCCGTAAAGCCGGTATCGACTCCCGTTAATTTCCCCTTGTTTTTTTCAATCGCTTCAATCTGGGAAAGGGTCGTGCCCAGGGTTTCCTGAATACTCTGAAAGTCTCCGGTTCGGCGTCCCTGGGAAACCCTAAAAATTTCCTGCTCAGCCCGATCGATCAGATCGCCAATGTTGCCATACTGGCCGTAGCTGTCTTCTAAAATATTCGAAGCCGTAAAAATAAGCCTTCTCACTATGGCCTTTTCATGCACAATTTCGCAGTATTCCAGATAGTTTGTATGAATCGGAACCATCTCAATCAACTGGCTCAAATAGGCGGGCCCGCCGATTTCATCCAGAATCCCCTTATTTCTTAATTCATTCAAAAGGGTAACGGTATCAATGGGTTTGCGCTCATTGCTGAGCGCCAGCATCGATTCATAGATCTCCCGGTGGGCACTGCGATAAAAATCATTGGGTGAAAGAATTTCTTCGGCCTTGGCAATATTGGATTCCTCCATCAGGATGGCTCCCAACACCGACTGTTCCGCCTCAATATTATGGGGTGGTACCTTCATCACGCTTTTTTAAGCCTCCCCTTTAACGATCACCGTTAAATTTCCGATAATCCCCTGATAGGTTTTAATTTTTACTTCAATGCGACCAACATTGCGAATGGGCGCATCTAATTCGATTTTTCGCTTATCGATCTTGATCCCTTTCTCAGCTTCCAGGCGCTCAGCAATATCCTTAGTCGTTACGGAACCAAATAATTTGCCGTCATCTGCGGCTCTCTCGACAATCGTAATCTCGGTTTTTCCCAGACTATCTGCCAGCTTCTGGGCTTCTGCCCGTTCTTCTTTTATTTTCTGGACCTCATCAGCTTTGGCCTGATTAGCCGCCTCGATATTTTCGTCACTGCCAATCACAGCCTTTTTATTTTTTATCAGGAAATTGCGGCCATAACCGTCCTTAACTTCGACGATATCCCCTTTATTTCCAACATTTTTAACATTTTCAAGTAATACAACTTTCATTATTCATTCTCCTTCTGATATTTTTCAATTGCTTCAATCAAAAGCTCTCTGCCAATTTCCGGATCGGTCACATTGGGCAGCTGAGCACCGGCCATGGCCAGATGACCACCACCGCCTAGTTTTTCCAAAATCACCTGAACATTGATATCCCCCATGGAACGACCACTGATATTGAGGCCGTCATCATTTTTTAAAATGATAAAGGAAGCAATGATTCCCTTGATATTTAACAGCTCATCCGCAGCCTGGGCGGCAATCAGCCGACCTGAATCCGTATTGTTTTCAAAAACCGAGACAGCAATATTATCAAAATAAATTTTGGCATTTTTAACCGCTTCCGACTTCTTGGCGTAGGTGCTTAAGTCGTCCTGCAAAAGCGTCTTGGCAATGATTGTATCAGCGCCTTTACGTTTTAAATAGGAGGCTGCTTCAAAGGTTCTGACCCCCGTCTTTAAAGTAAACATCTTGGTATCCATACAGATTCCGGCCAATAAGGCGTTAGCTTCCACCGCATCGACAGTTTTTTCTTTCTCATCAATATATTGAATCAGTTCTGTCACCAGCTCACAGGTCGATGATGCATAACTTTCGGTATAAGTCATAATCGCATTGGCAATGGATTTACCCGATAAGCGGTGATGGTCAATAACCACGACCTTGGAAACCTGTTCCGGCAGTTCCGGCATTTCCAAAAAATTGCCATTTTGAGTGTCCACAATAATGACCAGGGTTTTTTCCTGCTTAAATTCTTCCACTTCCTTAGGGGTGATAAAGGCTTCCTGATAATCCCCTTTTTCAAGAAGATACTCAAACATTGATTTAATTGAATAATTGATTTCCCGGATAATAATCCTGGCTTCTTTATCAAGCGCCCGACAGACGCCCAACAAACCAATGGCTGACCCCAGACAATCCATATCCGGATTCTGATGCCCCATCAGGAGCACATTATCGGCTTCTTTAATCAGTTCCGCCAAACCATGCGCTTTGACGCGCGCCTTAACCTTGGTTCGCTTTTCAGTGGCCTCGGTTTTACCGCCGTAAAAGAGCATTTTATCATCCCGCCGCACCACGGCCTGGTCACCGCCGCGAGCCAGGGCAATTTCCAGCGCCGCATGGGATAACTCTTGGGATTCCTTAATCCCCAGAATTTTTTCCGAGATGCCAATCCCGATACTTAAAGTAACCGGCGTTTTTTCATCATTCTCAATTTCTCTGACATCATCCAGTATTTTAAAACGCTCATCCTGGATGCCGCAAATTTTGCCACGTTCAAAAATCATCAGATAACGGTCATTCTCATATTCAACAATGACACTGTCAATGGCTTTAGCCCAGCGGTTGATTTTAATATCCACCTGACTTAAAACAGCTGACCGCTTATGACTGGGCAGTTTTTCATTGATTTCGTCGTAGTTGTCAATGACAACATAACAAAAAATCGGTGAAGTTTTGCGGTAAAGCTGTTTCTGTCTCGATTGCTCGGTCAGATCAAAAAAGTGAACCAGCTCGAACTGATGAACTTTATCCGTAAACGAGTTGGTGACAACCCCATACTCTCGCTCTTCATAATTAAAAGTATACTCTTCCACCTGAACTGCCGCTTTTAAATCAAAGCCCAGTTCCTCGATGATATTTTTATTAAAAAGGGCTCTTTTTTCACTTTTAAAGACATTGCCAAAAGTCTGATTATACCAGTATATAACCCCTTCTATATCAACGATTGTCATGGCGATGGGCATTTCATACATCCGTTCCTGATTAATTTTATCCAGGTCGGCATAAATATTCTCGATTGCCTGAGTAAAACGGACTTCATCAATTGAGATGTTTTTCTTGTAATAATATAGCAGGGAAACAAAAACAAGCAGACCAGCGACTCCCAGAATTTGGTTATAGACCAGAATGCCCAGCGATAAAACCAGGACCGATATCAGGGCAAAAACCACCAGCGCGTTGATTCTATCCTTCATTTGATTTCGTTCTCCCTTCGAAAGATCCGGCGAATATCAAGGTAAGTATCCACAATCCCCAGAAACGTAATCAGCGGCTGCAAGAAAATGCACATCATACCAGCCAGAATTTTAATTCCTTTATTCTTTACTTGTTTATAAGCCAGATAATTATAAACACAAGCCATCCCCATTATAAAGAAGACAATGTCAACAAGCGTGCTGATTGTAATGGTATAAATTTCAGGAATTGCCGATATCTGCAGCATGTTTACCAGAAAAACGCCCAATAGAAGGAGCATTAAAAATACTTTTAAATGCTGCGGCATGGTCAGCTCAGAAAGCGGTCGATAGCCTTTAATCGCATAACCTAGACGCTTTAAAATCAAATCAGCGCAAAAAATATTCGCCATTGCCAAAAGGATTGGCATCAAAATAAAAGCAGCTGGAATCGTTAGAAGCATCATTTGAAGATTGTTTTCAATTGCCGCCTCCATGGTCTGTAATTGGCCGGCATCAAGCACCCCCATTGTTTGATAGAGTTGCAGCAAATCCTGCGAGCTCGTTTCAAGCATTTCAATCATCCAGTTAATATAATTGACTCCGGTTAGCAATTGATAAAAAAGAATGTTCGCAACTATAAAAATGGCAAATCCTATCGATCCTAGAATTGTTTTTTGCGTCGGTGAAAAGTTTTTTAAATAAGCTAAACCTAAACAGCAGCCGATAATTAATAAAAGCATTCCCAATTGAATCGCCGCGATCGGTCCGATCAAAAGTCCCAAAAGCAGGGTTGCTGCCAGACTTGAAAGAATACTCACTTTAAAACCCTGGCGTTGACCTAAAATTATCATTGCTACCGGAATAAAAAATGTCAGGATTACAAAGAATGGCAGATAAAAAGTAAGCAGTGATAAAATCACTGTAATTGCACAAAAGATAGCGCCTTCGGTAATTGCTCTGGTCTTCATTTTTCCTCCATTTCTTTTAAATTACGTTAATCATTTCAAATAAAAATTATATCATAACCGTTTGAAATTCACATTACTTTTTCATTTTCGGATAGAAATTTATCAATTCGGATAAAGAAAAAGCCACAGCGGATTTCTTTCAACTCCGTTGTGGCTTTTTATTAAGACTTTCATTTCTTTTTAACTGTTTGTTGTATATGGCAATAAGGCTACATTACGCGCTCTTTTAATCGCTTCAGTCACTTTACGCTGGTGTTTTGCGCAAGTTCCTGTTGCTCGACGCGGTAAAATTTTACCTTTTTCAGAAATGAATTTTTTTAAAGTTGCAACGTCTTTATAATCGACTTCCTCTGCGTTTTTTTCACAGAATTCGCATACTTTTCTTCTTTTCTTAAATGGTTTTGGCATTGCTTTTTCCTCCTATCTTAAAAAGGTACTTCATCATCATCGGCCATCAGATGAAAATCTTCATCCAGACCCATTGCTGACATATTGTTATCCGGTCTAGGTGCTGATGGCTGCGAATAACCGCCTTCACGTCGGCCTGATGAAAGAAAAGTCAATTCATCGCCAACAACTTCGGTCACATAACGCTTTGTGCCATCCTGCGCATCGTAATTTCTGACTTGTATTCTGCCTGACACACCAATTTGACTGCCTTTTGACAAATATTGACCAGCCAGTTCCGCCTGTTTTCCCCAAAATACGATTGGAATAAAATCAGCTTCCTTCTGTCCGTCTTTATTTTTAAATCGACGATCAACGGCCAGTGTAAATGTTGCTACTGCTCGACCCGACATTGTATTTTTAACTTCCGGATCGCGCGTCAGTCTTCCTACCAGAATTACTTTGTTCACAGAAACACCCCCTATTTTTCTTTTTTAATAACAATACTGCGAATAAACGGTTCAGTGATCTTGTACAAGTGATCAAGGCCATCTAAAACTGAGTTATCAGCTTTAAAGTCAATTAAGACATAATAACCTTCTTGATACTTTTTGTCGATTTCATAGGCTAACTTTCGTTTTCCCCATTCATCAACGTTCTCAACGGTTCCTGCTGTCTCAATTGTCGCTTTCACTTTACCGATTAATTCATCAATCGCTTCCTTCTCAAGTTCAGGCTTTAAAACAAATAGAGTTTCATACGCTTTCATTTCCATTTCACCTCCTTATGGACTATGGCTCGTCATCCTGACGAGCAAGGATACCAGTTTTTAATTATATCACATTACTAAAATAATACAAGGGTTTTATGAAAAAGCATTAAACAAAATTGGTGTCATATAGCTTTCGATGATGGCCGCCAGAAAAAACAGCGGCACCATCCATAAACAATAAATTCTAAGGGCGTTGATAACTGTCCCTTTGAAATCACTTTTACTGATCTGGCGCAGAATCAGTCTGACTAATTTAAAACAAATATCCAAACCCAAGGCAATCCCCATCAGAAAAGCTGGTATTTCCAGTATCCCATGGGGTACAATCCCCAGTAAAAAACTCAGCAGGCTATAACCACTCATCCCATACACCCCGCCAACAATGCCAATAATCAGAGCATTTGAAGTCAAGGTCCAAATGGGAATAAATAAAAATGGCACAAAGCCAAATGCGATCGAAATCGCTCCGGCCTGAACATTATTTAAAAAGATTCCCAAAAAAAGACTAACTCCCTGAGCATCCATTGGAATCTGGCTTTCAAACATATCAATCAGTTCCATATAAAGGCTTGTTGTCAATTGTTCATTATTTTGAAAATAAAAAGTAGCAACAGCAGCAAACAAAATAAATACTATCAGGAGCGCATAATACAGAACCTTCAGGTCTTTTAAAAAATAACGATGGGCAAGTTCCCACTGATGGCTAAAGTATTCTTTCATTTAGTTTTCCTTCCGGACGACTTTTTTCAATTGCTTATTGAACTTGACCCGGGGAATCATAACCAAATGATCACAACCCAGACAACGAATTTTTATATCGGCGCCCATTCGAACAACTTCCCACTGCAGACTCCCGCAAGGGTGTTTCTTTTTTAATTCAACAATGTCACCCAACTCATATTTTTTCTCTTCCAAACCTTATACCTCTTTTTTCTCGGAATAGACAACCATCTTATTATAAGGGATTTCAATTCCTTTTTCATCAAAGACTTCTTTGATCCGCTGTCGCAAGAGATTTTCCGCCACAAAACGCGATCCTGCATCCTCATCACAGGTAATTCTGATGGTTACTGCCGAATCATCTAAACTGACAACCCCCATCACAACCGGTACTGTTCGGTACATATCTTCATGTTCATGATAGATATTTTCACAGAGTTCATTTAGTACCTGAATCACCTCGGCAATATTTTCTTCATAGGCGATCCCCACTTCAACAATCGCTTTCATATTCCCCTTGGAAAAGTTTTTCAGACGGTCAATTTTACCGTTGTGAATAATAAATAAGCCCCCGTCAAATTCCCGCACACTGGTTGTACGCATGCTGATCTCTTCCACAATTCCATGATGCGTCTCATCAATTATAACATAATCACCGACACTGAAATGATTTTCAAAGACGATGACAAAACCGCTCATAATATCTTCAACAAGTCCCTGGGCACCAAAAGCAATCGCCAGGGTTCCAACTCCGGCTACTGCCAAAATTGAGCCAATATTAATAAAATGCTCCAGTATATTTAAAACAATTATCGTCCAGACACCACCGTTAACGGCAATTTTCAGGACATTATTAAGCGTTATAATACGTCTTTCTTCTCTTTTTTCCATGTCTTTTCTGGTTTCATCAAAAACACGGTCGATAATATGATATACAATTTTTCGTGTCACCAGCATAATCACGATGAGAATCAACGTGAAAAACCATTCCTGAAAAATCTGAGCCCAGTCGATTGCCTTAAAAAAAGAAAAGGTCTCCTGCGCTGCTTCATCAAGTGTTGTTACATCATCCATTTTTTTCTCCTTTCTTTAATTGACGCATCTTTCTAATTGGGTTAGGTCGGCAAAAAAAGCATCGCAATCTTTTGATAAAAAATACTCATTTGATAATTTAATAAATTTAGCGGCTGGCTTGCGGATAGGTCAATCATTGAAAAGACCCAAACGATTAAAAAGGCAATCACCAACGCTGTTGAAAGTCCTAACAAAAGTCCCAAAAAGCTGTCTATACCACCAATCACTGGCAGGGAAGTTAAGCCTCTTATAAAGAACTGTATAATAATCAAAATCAGTGAACAGGCCAACAAAATAGCCCCAAAACTGATAAAATGTGCCAATCCGTAAAGAATCGCCGATTCAATTGTCTCCTGAGCTCCGGGGAGCAGATCGCCATTACTCAGAAGCATATTTAATGTCTGGTTTTGTTCTGGTAAACTAAGAAGCATTTCCGACAAGGCTTCCAGATTCAGATTTATATATATTTTTGCCATAATACCGGACTGAATGAGATAGTCAGCCAGCATCGGCGAAAAAATTATTCCGATTATAAAAGAAGCAATAAATCCCCCAAATCGAATTAGAGAATTTATTGCGCCACGTCTAAAACCTGTTAAAGCAAAACCCAGACATAGAATCAGACAAAGCCAATCCATTGCCGTCAAAAAAGTCATTTTTTATTCCTATAGTATTCTTCAATATCTTCATCATTAATGATCCGCACCTGACTGGTTTCCATCAAAAATGACTTATCATCATCTGTCTGCTCTTGCTGACTTGCGCTTGTTTCAGAGATTCGACTATCACCGCCAACTTCATCCGCATCTTCAAGAATCGGAAAACTGGCCGGAGCGGGGGTTTCATTTTCATCAAAAACAACAGCTGTATCATCCACTGCTTCATCTCGAAAATTTTGAACCTCCCGCCTGCGCGGTGTCTCCGCTTTTTTTCTTCTGGCCATTCTGGGCTGATCCTGATCTTCAATAATCACTTCTGTCATAAATTCCGGTTTTTCCGGAACAAAATTTTCATTCATAATTTCATCGGACATACCTTCCATGCCAATAACTTCCCGGCTGCGAACCTTTCCTTTTTTACGGCGGCTGCGGGGAGCTGGCTTGCTTTCCTCTGAAACCTGCAGTTCAGCACTGCTTTCCAGCCAGTACTTGCGTCCCATCAGTCGTCCAAGCACGATCCCAATTACTTGAAAAACTAAAGTGATGACCAGGGAAATGGCAAAATGGGCAAAGATGGTAATGCTGCCATCTAACAGCTGATAAATTAGGCCAAAGGGCAAATACCAGAAGATGGTCGGTGCAGCCAGAAAGGTAAACTGGTTCCAGACACTTGAGGTATCCTGTCCCGGTGCAAATATGGTCACTGCCGTCACTGCCGCAGTTAATAAAAAAATTGGCAGCAAGGAATAAAAAATGTACGCACCATAGCGTTTTTTCTCACCCGCATAAATATTTTTAAAACTAAAGGCAAAAAGGCCAATCCAGAAAAGAGCCACAATGATGAACTCCATCCCACTTAAAAAATAATTAAATTCATCTCCGTAAAAAACATCAAATACGTTTTTAAACAGTAATACAATTAAAATATAAATAACATTACCAAACACAGATGTTTCTAACGGGGATAAACGTCTCTTCCTTTTAATTTGATTCATTTAAATCTCCGTTTCCTGATTATTTTGAAGTATAGCCAAGCTTTGATAAAATCCGATCCAATTCATCCATCGACGTATAGGCGATTTCAATTTTCCCTGATTTGCCACTATGCTTAAGTTTTACTTTCGCATTTAAGATTTGCTGCAGACCTTCCTGCACTTCCCGTGCATGGGGATCAGTCTCTTTTGGGGTTTTTACCACAGGTGCCTGCTGACGACTCTTAAGCCGGCGCTCTGCTTCCCGTACGCTGAGTTTTTCATTCATAATTTCGTCTGCAAACTCGATTTGTTCCTTAGCATCCTCAAGTGCCAGAATTGCCCGAGCATGACCGGCTGTTAATAAATTATTCGAAAGGGCCTCTTGGACATGCGGCGGCAGTTTTAAAAGTCTTAGTGTATTGGTAATCGCTGTTCGACTTTTTCCAATTCTAATTCCAATTTCACCCTGAGTCATATTAAAGGTCTCCATCAAAGCTTGGTAAGCTTTGGCTTCTTCCATGCTGTTTAAATTTTCACGCTGAACATTTTCAATGATGGCAATTTCCAGCACTTCATCTGCCGGTAAATCCTTGACAATAACCGGAAGCTCTTTCAAGCCCGCCATGGTCGCCGCTCGCCATCTGCGTTCGCCAGCTATGATCGTGTAGCCGCGGTCTTCCGGTTTAACCACTAAGGGCTGAATAACACCATGTTCTTTAATCGAACTTGCCAGTTCTTCCAATTTTTCCTGATTAAAAACCTTACGTGGCTGATCAGGATTAGGTCTTAGCCGACTGCTCTTGATATAAAACACCAGCTGATCAGTATCGATGTTTTTTTCATCGATATCTTTCTGATTGTTTTCTTCCGGAATCAAGGCCATAATCCCCCGACCCAGCCCTGTTTTTTTTGCCATTCCTTTACTCCTGTCTGTTTAAAAATTCTTCTGCCAAATCCAAATAAGCTTTTGCCCCTTTGGAATTTTCAGCATATTCAAAAATTGACTGACCATAACTGGGCGCCTCAGCTAGTCTTACATTACGGGGAATCGTTGTTTGATAGACCTTTTCTTTGAAATAACTGACCACTTCATCGACGACCTGATTGCTTAAATTTGTTCGGCTGTCAAACATCGTCAGTATCACACCCTCAACATCCAAGGCTTTGTTAAGGCCACGTTTCACCAGTGTAATGGTGTTGATCAGCTGTCCAACCCCTTCCAGCGCATAATACTCACATTGGATGGGGATCAGAACCGTTTGGGCCAAAGTCAGTGCGTTAATCGTTAATAGACCTAATGATGGCGGACAATCGATCAACATAAAATCATAGTCACCTTTTAAATTATCGATCACTTTTTTTAACCGAAATTCCCGGTGATCGATATTTGCCAGTTCGATCTCAGCCCCGGCCAGATCAGCATTAGCCGGCAAAACCCAGACATTCTGAAAACTGGTTGCTAAAATAACATCATTGGCATCTTCATCTTCAATCAGACAATCATAGATGCTTTTTTTAAGACTGTTTTTATCAAGCCCCATCCCGCTGGTCGCATTACCCTGAGGATCAATATCGATAATCAGCACCCGATAACCTTTTGTCGATAATGCCGCTGCTAAATTGATATTTGTTGTTGTTTTTCCCACTCCACCTTTTTGGTTAAATACCGCTATTGCTTTTGCCATAACTCTCCCCTGCTATGTTTCACGTGAAACATTAAATGAATACAAATCGTGATGTTTCACGTGAAACATCACCAGTTAAGCGTGAGTTTAACATCAACCTGAATGATTCTAACACCCAACCCTTTACTTCTTCTTTTATTTTAATGGTTCCTTTTTTATTTTACCAGAATTTCTTGGCAGTTTCTCAGGTGTTGGCCCGAGCTTTTCCACGACTATTATAACATGCTCATAGTCGTTTTGGGGTAAAATCGCATTTTCTATTGCGATAATTTGACCACCCAACTTTTTAATTGCTTTTTTCCCTGATGCCAGTTCACTCTCGTATTCCTTTCCTTTCATTGAAAGAAAGCGACCGCCTACTTTAACAAAGGGCAGGGCATACTCCGAAAGGCTGTTTAAATTCGCCACTGCGCGAGAAACCACCAAATCAAATTGTTGACGATAAATTGACTCATGTCCCAACTCTTCCGCTCGGCCATGTAAGACCTGAACATTTTCAAGCCCCAGGGATTGAGCAATGTCATTGACCACATTGAGTTTTTTTCGGGTCGAATCAAGCAGGACAAATTGGCTTTCCGGCAGCATAATAGCTAGTGGAATTCCCGGGAATCCGCCTCCTGTCCCCAAATCTAAAATCTTTATCGATCTATTTTGAATAAAAGGTAACAAGGTTAAAGAATCTAGCAGATGTAAAAGGATAAATTCCTCCTCATCAGTAATTCGCGTTAAATTGATGGACTCATTTTTCTTAAGCAAGGCATCCATATAAGCAATCAGTTTTGAAGCCTTTTCTTGACTAATTGAGAGTCCAATTTTTTGTCCTGATTCAATCAGATTTTCAATCGCCTGCACGCTGATTCCTCCTTTTTTGCTGTTCCAGATAAATCATCAATACTGACATATCAGCAGGGGAGACGCCTGAAATCCTTGATGCCTGGCCCATAGAAAGCGGCTTAATAGCATTAAGTTTTTCGGCCGCTTCCAGCCTTAGACCGCTAATCTTTGTATAATCAAGGTCATTAGGGATTGAGCGATGCTCAAGTTTTTTATACTGTTCCACCTGAGCCAGCTGTTTTTTAATGTAACCTTCATATTTTATCTGAACCTCAACCTGCTCTTTCTCACTCCAGTTAAGCGCTGGTCGTTGATCATCAAAAACTGCCAGTAAATCATAAGTCATTTCCGGTCTTTTTAAAATTTCAAATAGCGAAAGACTTTTTTTAATTGGGGTTGAACCGAGTTCTATCATTTTTTCATTATTTTCAGCGCTTGGCTTTATTGTGAAACTCAACAGCCGCTCAATTTCCTTTTCCACGGTTACTTTTTTATCAAGAAAGCGCTTATAGCGTTCTTCATTAATAAGACCCGCTTGATAGCCAATTGGCGTTAAACGTAGATCCGCATTATCCTGTCTGAGCAGAAGCCGATATTCACAGCGTGAAGTCATCATCCGGTAGGGTTCATCAATCCCTTTGGTGATGATATCATCGATCAGAACACCGATATAGGCCTGGGATCGATCCAAAATCACCGGTTCTTCATTTTTTAAACCCTTAACGGCATTGATGCCGGCAATCAATCCCTGAGCCGCCGCTTCTTCATAACCAGAAGTGCCGTTAATCTGGCCGGCAAAAAAAAGTCCGTCGATATCTTTTAATTCGAGACTGGCTTTTAAACGGGTGGGATGAATACAATCATATTCGATGGCGTAGGCTGAGCGCATAAACTCGGCGTGCTCCATCCCTGGAACCGTTCGGTAAAGGTCAATCTGAACATCTTCCGGCAGGGATGATGACATACCCTGAACATAAATTTCATTGGTATTAAGGCCCTCTGGTTCAATGAAAATCTGATGTCTGTCCTTATCGTTGAAACGCATGACCTTGGTTTCAATTGAGGGACAATAGCGGGGACCGATTCCCGTTACTTCACCGTTATACAAAGGCGAACGGTCAATATTCTGATTAATGATCTGATGGGTTTTTTCATTGGTGTAGGTCAGATAGCAGGGCACCTGATCAATGTTAATTTCCTCTGTTTCAAAGGAAAAAGGGATGATTTTTTCATCACCATTCTGAATCACCATTTTATCAAAGTCAAGACTTTTAGCATCCACCCGCGCCGGGGTCCCAGTTTTAAAACGCTGCAACTCAATACCGTTTTCTTTAAGACTTTGTGATAAGTACATGGCCGGGAAAAGACCGTTAGGTCCGCCATCATAAGAAACATCACCAATAATAATCCGTCCCTTCAAATAGGTACCACTACAGATAATGGCCGCCCGACAGGCATAAATAGCGCCAGTTAAAACTTTGACCCCGGTAATCTTCCCCTTTTCGATCAGAATTTCTGTAGCCTCCTGCTGTTTCAA
This sequence comes from Eubacteriaceae bacterium, assembly GCA_030156895.1. Taxonomy (GTDB): domain Bacteria; phylum Bacillota; class Clostridia; order Eubacteriales; family Eubacteriaceae; genus Acetobacterium. The sequence goes on from JASGLP010000018.1 coordinate 16,956, forward strand.
CAAAAGATTGGGCTGATTTTCGATAACTTCTTTCATCCGAAACTGATAGTTCTTTTTATCCGCCTGGGCTCTAAGAGAATGGACAGCCGGGCCTTTAGCGGTATTCAACATTTTAGACTGAATCATCGTGGCATCGATATTTTTTCCCATTTCTCCGCCTAAAGCATCAATTTCCCGAACCAGATGTCCTTTTCCCGTTCCACCAATAGAGGGGTTGCAGGGCATCATAGCCACCGAATCCAGATTAATCGTTAATAAGAGGGTGTTAAACCCCATTCTAGCCGCTGCCAGTGCGGCCTCACAGCCAGCATGGCCGGCACCGACCACAACAATATCATAATTTCCGCCTTGATAGGTCATTTTTTCCTCTACTTTCCGATACAGAAATTTTTAAAAATCTGATTGATAATATCCATGCCCACAGCTTTTCCGGTAATTTCTCTCAAGCTCTCCACTGCGTTCATGACATCAATGGAAATCAACTCGACCGGCATCCCGCTTGCCATGGTTTCCAGTGCCGCATGAAGATGCTCTTTGCATTTATTTAACTGATTGATATGACGGCTGTTGGTTACCAGGTAATCGGCATCCTGGTTAACCGTTCCAGCATAAACCATATCAACCATTTTTTGTTTTAACAGATCAATTCCTGCTTCTGTCAGCAGAGACATGGGAATCCAGGGATCAGGCATTTTTTCTGTTTCTTTTAAATCTGTTTTATTAGCGATGTAGATCGTATTCTTATTTTTTAAAAGCGTCATTAGCTCTTCTTCTCTTTGAGATAAGGGTTTTGAAATATCCCGCATAAAAATCACCAGGTTAGCTTTATCCAAAAGATTGCGGGATTTTTCCACACCGATGCGTTCCACCTCATTGTCGGTTTCTCTGATTCCAGCTGTATCGATAATTTTAAAAGGAATGCCTTTGACATTAATATATTCTTCAATGATATCCCGCGTTGTACCGGGAATATCGGTTACAATCGCCTTATTTTCCATCAATAAGGTATTGAGTAAAGACGATTTTCCCACATTGGGTTCTCCCAAAATTGCTGTGGTAATACCCTCACGATAAATTTTTCCGGCTTCTGAACCTTCAAGCACCTGATCAATTTTTTTAACCGCCGTCACTACCGATGTTTTTATCTCAGAATTTGTCACTTCTTCGATATCGAACTCGGGATATTCAATATTCGCTTCCATATGTGAAAGAATCGCTAAAAGTTCCTGATCAATTTCTTCTAAATGATCTGACAATTTCCCCTCCAGCTGAGAAACTGAATATTTAAGCCCTTCTTCTGTTTTTGCATTGATAATATCCATGACGGCCTCTGCCTGGGTTAAATCCAGTCGACCATTTAAGAAGGCTCTTTTGGTGAACTCACCCGGTTCAGCCATTCTCACCCCCGCAGAAAGCAGCAGACCCAAAATTTTCTGCATTGGCACAATCCCGCCATGACAATTGATTTCCACCACATCTTCAGCCGTATAGGAATGGGGCTTAACCATTTTAGAAAGCAGCACCTCATCAATATCCATGTTTGTTTGAGGATCAACCATCTGACCATATAAAAGCTGATGCGAAGCCGCTTTAGTCAGGGTTTTTCCTTTGGGATTTTTAAAAAGCGGTTCAACTAAAGCAATCGCCTGGTCGCCACTGACACGAATAATACCAATGCCAGCACCGCCAAGACCGGTAGCCACTGCTGCAATGGTGTCTTCATTTAATAATTGTTCTTTCATTTTTTCTCCTGAAACATTTTCTAACACTTTATAATATAACAAAGATCTTTATAAAACAAGAATAAAGCTGGCAAAAAAGAGCAGATTGACAATAAAGTCATTTTATCAATCCCTTATTTGAAATAAATTTTGTATCAAAGAAAAAGCTCCAACTACGCTTTCAAGTGTCCTTGAATTCATAGCCGAAGCTTTTAGTTCTGAAACTTATTTTAATTGCGATCTTTAACCTGAATCACCACATGGCGATAGGGTTCATCCCCTTCACTATAAGTGAAAACTTTTGGATGATTCTGAAGTTTAGCATGAATAACTCGGCGTTCTGATGGATTCATTGGCTCAAGCACCATTTTCTTACGGTAGTAAACCGCTTTTCCAGCCATCTTCTCACCCAGCGCTTCTAAGGTTTTTTCTCGCTTGACCCGATAATTTTCTGTATCCAGGACAACTCGGACATATTCTTCAAGCTCACGATTAATAACCAGGCTGACCAGATATTGAATGGAATCAAGGGTCTGACCACGACGACCGATCAGTACACCCATATTTTCACCTTCAAGATTTATGAATAAAACTTTATCATCAAGGTTGGTTGTGATTTTACAGGGAATCTTCATGGCATTAAAAACATCTGTCAGGAAATTACGGGCTTTCTCCTGAGGATCATTTTTTAGCGTCATTTCAACAATGGCGTCTTTTTTACCGAACAGCTTCATAAAACCGCTGTCTGGTACCTGGATGATATTGACTTCAACCTGTTCTTTTGTCACACCAAGTTCTAGTAATCCACTGTTAATCGCTTCATCAACCGTTTTTCCGGTAGCTGTTACAATCTTGTTCATGATTCCTCTCCTTAGTTTATTCTAAACCAGTTACTCCTTATCTTCTTCCCTTTCAGGGATCTCAGAAACCGGTTTTTTTCTATTCTCATTCTGATTAGATTTGATTTTTTTCTTGGTTGCCGGCTTGGTTAAGGGCTCTTTTCGTTCCGGTTTTTCTTTCTGATTGTCCGTCTGACTCATTCCAGAACGTCTAGCTGCTAAATCAGCTTTTCTTTCCTTTTCAGCCTCCTGTACCCGACGTTCCGCTTCTTCGATTGAAATTTCCGGTTCGGGCATCCGCATCATGATGAACTGCTGGAAGAAGGTGAAGATATTCTGAACGACCCAGTAAAGAGCAACCCCAGCTGGCATTTTGATTGCCATGTAACCAATCATAATTGGCATGACGTAAAGCATGACCTTCTGCGTTTTGGCATTGGGATCATCAGGATTCATGGAACTGTTGGCCATGGTGAATTTCTGGGAAATAAAGGTAAATAAAGCCGCTAAAATCGGTAAGACATAAATAGGATCAGGACTATTTAAATTACCAATCCATAAAAACGACATATCAACCGAATCAATCATACCACTTGAAAACACCCAGGTTTCCGGATATCTTAAGGTTCCATATAGACCAATCAGGATCGGAAACTGCAGTAAAAGGGGCAGACATCCGGCAGCGGGATTAACTTTATAAACCTTATACAGTTTTAAGGTTTCTTCATTGAGCTTTTCTTTATTATTTTTATATTTCTTATTGAGCTTCTGTAATTCTGGCTGGAGCCTTTGCATGTCCTTCATGGACTTGGTCTGTTTGATATTGAGTGGCAGCAGCAAAAGTTTTACGATAATCGTAAAGACAATAATTGAGACCCCATAATTACCAATCAGATTATAAAGCTGCAAAAGCAAAAAGCCAAAAATCTGGTATAGAAAATCCATTTAACAACTCCTTCATTTTGACATCAGGGAAGTGGATCATATCCGCCAGGATTAAAGGGATGACAACGGAGAATCCGTCTCACTCCCAAATAAACCCCTTTGAAAACGCCATATTTTTCGACGGCGCCAATAAAGTATTCTGAACAGGTTGGCCGAAACCGACAATTACTCCCAAGCATGGGCGAAATAAGGCGCTGATAAATCTTAACCAGTCCCACTATCAGTTTCTTAACCATTTTTATGCCTCATCAGATTCTTCTTATAAAACAAATGCTTCAGAGATTTTTCAATCTCTGTATAACCGATATCTAAAAGCGATTGTTTACCAATCAGAATAAAATCGTAACCACTAACAAATTGCTCTTCATTTAAACGATAGGCTTCCCTGATCTGTCGCCTTAACCGGTTTCTGACAACCGCCTTTTTTGAGACTTTCTTACTGACGATAATACCAATTCGATTTTCTTCCATTTGGTTTTTAACAAAATAAAAAGCAAAGGCTTTATTGCCAAAAACATTGCCCCTGTTAAAAACATTTTGAAAATCATTCTGTTTTTTAAGGGACTTAAAGCTCATTGAAGAAATTCTCCTTTTTATTAAACAAAAGACCGCTTTTTAAAAACGGTCTATCACAGCTTATGCAGATAATTTTTCTCTTCCTTTTTGTCTTCTCTTTTTAAGAATAAGTCGACCGCTTCTGGTAGCCATTCTTTTTCTGAAGCCATGCTCTTTTTTTCTCTGTCTAACCTTTGGTTGATAAGTTCTTTTCATCTCGACACCCCCTGACTTGTTAATTTATCTCATTTGTTTATAAGCGAACAAAACTTTTACCCTAGAATTATATAATCTCAGCCTTTTGATGTCAAGTAAATCTTGTTTTTTATCCACAGCTTTAAAAATAAACTTTCATTTGAATGGGCTTGTCAATCAAAATGTATTCTGACTTTTAATTTAATTAAGAATTCATTATAACACGATTAGCTTTACAATAAGCTAAATTTAAACAGTCATATCAAAAAGAATTCTTCTGAAAACTGTGGACTAAAGATCAGCTATTGTAATCAATCAGAAATCGGTTTGTAATTGAAACGTTATCCACATTTTGGTATACTAGATCTAATAAATCCTATTTTTCTGTGGATAAGTGGAAAGTTTAATACGACTAATCCACATTTTAGCCATTTTTGTGGATTGTCTGGGGATAACTTGTCGATTATTTCAAATAAATGGCCTGTCTGCAATTTTCGACTTGCGGATATCCCTTTTAAGTTATCCACATTTTTATTGTAATTTAGCTTGATTTTTTTTTAAATTCACAGTAAAATAGAGATCCTGTGTATAAATCGACTCTTTATCCACAAAATAACTTTGAAAGCAGAGGTTCCGATTATTATGGATACTTCTTTTGAAAAAACTTGGGAATCAGCTTTAGATATTATCAAAGAGAATATCGGGCAAACCAGTTTCAATACCTGGTTTCGTTCCATCAAGCCAATTAAATTCATTAATAATACTTATTATTTTCTCGCCGAAAATGAATTTGAAAAAGGAATCCTGGAAAGCCGTCACCTGCCGCTGATCACCAATGCTCTAGCTGAAGTGACCGGCAATAATTCGTCGGTCAGACTGATCCTGAGTGAAGATGAATTAACCGAAACGGTTGCAACAATACCGGCTGAAACCATTCAGAGCAGTCAAAAAACAACTTCTATGAATCCTAAATACACCTTTGACTCTTTTGTTATCGGTGAAAACAATCGTTTTGCCCATGCTGCCTGCGTGGCCGTTTCCGAAGCGCCGGCTGAACGATATAATCCACTCTTTATCTATGGTGGTGTTGGACTGGGTAAAACCCATCTGATGCAGGCCATTGGACACTATATTTTATCTTATGCACCTAATAAAAACGTTATCTACGTTTCATCTGAAAAATTTATCAATGACTTCATCGATGCCATTCAGAATAAAACCAATACCGCTTTTATTAATAAATACCGCAGTGCCGATATTCTTTTAATTGATGATATTCAGTTTCTATCTAATAAAGAAGCAACCCAGATTGAATTTTTCCATACCTTTAATACGCTGTATCAGGAAAACAAGCAGATCGTCATCAGCAGTGACCGTCCACCCAAAGAAATTCCCAGTCTCGAAGAACGACTGCGGTCGCGCTTTGAAAGTGGCCTGATCACAGATATTTACGCGCCAAATTTTGAAACGCGTATTGCCATTTTAAGAAAAAAAGCAGCTTCCTTTAATGATGAAATCCCAAATGAAGTCTTAAGTTTTATCGCCGACAGCATTCATTCCAATATCAGAGAGTTGGAAGGCGCTTTAACCACTGTTTTTGCCTACTCAAAACTGCATAAGGTGCCCATTAATCTGGAATCTTCCAAGAATGCCTTAAAAGATATCTTTAGAAAAAAGGATGAAATTATTATTTCCGCCGATTATATCAAAGAAGTCACAGCCAAATATTTTAATATCTCGGTAGAAGACATCAATTCCAAAAAACGAACCCGGGCCATTGCCCTGCCGCGACAGGTAGCCATGTATCTAACCCGTGAAATGACCGAATTGTCACTGCCAAAAATTGGTGAAGAATTTGGCGGCCGCGACCATTCCACGGTTATTCACGGCTGTCAGAAGATTGGTGAGGAAATGGACAACAGCACTGACTTCAAAAACCTGATCCTACGTATTCAAAGAGAAATCAATGGCGACTAGGCTGTGGATATCTGTTTATAAATTTTAAAAGCGCTGACAACTTATCCACAGTTTATCAGCACATTAAAAGTTAAACAAATTTTATCATGAAGCCATTATTAAACTTATCCACACAATAAACAGCCCTTATTATTACTATTATTATTTATATATCTATTAAATTAAATACTAGAGAGAGGTCTAAACCATGAAATTCAGTTGCTCAAAAGACGAACTAATGAATGCCTTGAATATTTGCCAGAAGGCCGTTTCTAACAAAACCAGCAATCCTTTATTAGAAGGGATTTTATTTAAAACATACGATCAGACTTTACTACTAAGAAGTACCAATCTGGAAATTGGGATTGAAACAATTATTGATGCAGACGTGGCCATCGATGGCGAGATTGTCATAAAATCCAGCCTGATCGGTGAGCTGATTAGAAAATTGTCAGGTTCTGAAGTTTTTATTGAAACAAATTCAAAAAATCAGGTTAAGATCGATTGTCTGATGTCTAACTTTACCATTAAAGGATTAGAAGCTGATGAATATCCACAGTTTCCGGAAGTCATTGACGATTACAGTTTTTCCGTTGATGCCGATGTTTTGAAAGACTTAATCAGAGGCACGATTTTCGCGGTTGCCGTGATTGAAAACATTCCCGTCTTGACGGGTGTCAAGGTTGAAATAAGCGAGGATAACATCAATTTGATCGCTATGGATGGCTATCGCCTGGCTTTCCGGACAGCTAAGTTGATGAATGCCCTGGAGGAACCCAACAGTGTCATCATCCCCTCTAAATCGTTGTCCGAAATTGCTAAGGTTATAGCAGCCTATTCAGGTGAAATTGTGGTCAAATTTTCAAAAAATCAGATCTTTTTTGAAATGGACAGAATTCAATTTACTTCAAGATTACTTGAAGGCGATTTTATCGATTATAAACAGATTATACCGAGTGAAAAGACCAGTCATGTAAAAATCAATCGCAAACTTTTAATTGAGAGCAGCGAGCGGGCGGCGCTTTTAGCCCGAGAAGGTAAAAATAATCTGATTAAACTGGATTTTAATCAGGAGCAACTGATTTTAACTTCCAATGCTGCTGAGATTGGTGATGTCTTTGAAGTGATACCGATAATAAATGAAGGTGAAGCAATTAAAATTGCTTTTAATTCAAAGTATTTAATCGAAGCCTTAAAAGCCATCGAAGAAGAAGATTTGATCATTAATATGACCACTTCCGTGGGACCGGGTGTTTTACTGCCTCAGGAAGGTTCGGAATTTGTCTATTTAATACTACCGGTGCGGGTGGCCGAATAGGCCTCTCCTGTTTTTTAAATTTATACAGAAGTCTAAAAGGTGCAAAAGATTTGCGCATAATTTTAGACTTCTTTTTATTTTTATGTTATAATGATCAAGGTCTAACATTAAATTACAAAATATGAAGATTTTTGGTGGAAATAAGGGAGATTTTTAGGATGCTCCTTTATTTTTGTCGTAATTTAACAATAATGGGGAAAACATGGAAATAATTGAGATAAATACCGAATATATAAAACTCGATCAGTTACTCAAATATGCCGCTGTTGTTGGCAACGGCAGTGAGGCCAAAATGGTGATTCTGGATGGCTTGGTCAGCGTTAATGGTCAAGTATGTACCCAGCGCAATAAAAAAATCAGACCTGAAGATGAGGTTTTCGTTGAGGATTATGGAAAGCTTATTGTTAAAGGTCTGTAATGATCATTAAGGAATTAAATCTGATTCAGTACCGGAATTATTTAAATGAAAATTTTTCATTTTCACCGGGACTCAATGTGATCATCGGTGATAACGCTCAGGGAAAAACAAATCTGATCGAATCAATTTATCTGGTGTCGAGGGGATACTCCCATCGCGGCTCAGCCGTCAGTGAACTGATTCACTTTGACAAGCCTGATTTCTCTGTTAAAGCGACGATCTTAAAGGATCAGGTAACCCATCTTTTAAGTGCCAGAAGTTTAAATGGTAAAAAACAATTTTTATTAAACGGTAAAACAACGGATCGGGAAAAAACAAACAGCGTTTTAACAACGATTCTTTTTGAGCCGGGGGATTTAAAAATTGTCAAAGAAGGACCGGATAAGAGGCGGCGCTTTTTAAACGAAGAAATTTCCGGATTTAATCCTCAGTATCATTATCTGATCAAAAATTATGAAAAAGTCCTGATGCAGCGTAATCAGCTGCTGAAAAATATTCAGTTCAATAAAAGTTTATTGTCGACCCTGTCAATCTGGAATGAACAGCTGATTGATCTGGGCATTAAAATAATCAGGCAGCGGGTAGCATACTTGCACCGCTTAAACCGGGAAGCTGGCAGCCTCTATCAGATCCTTTGCCAGGGAAAAGAAAATCTCACCCTTTATTATCATAATAATATCATTGATTCGCTGGATGAACTGGATCAGATAAAGGAAAAGTTTGAGCAGAAACTTAAAAATTTTGAGGATCAGGAAATTGCCAAAGGGTCAACGATATTTGGACCCCATGTGGATGATATGCTGATCATGATTGATCAGAATGATGCCAGGCGCTTTGGTTCTCAGGGGCAGCAGCGGTCAGCCGCCATTGCTTTAAAGCTTTCCCAAATTAAAATTGTTCAAAGTCAGACAGGCTCTTTACCTGTCGTTTTACTTGATGATATCTTTTCCGAGCTGGATGAGAAAAGACGCAATAGTATTCTTCAACTCATTAAGGAGAATCAGTCTTTTATTACTGGCACCGAAGATATTTCGGGATCGGAGGGAATGACCAAAAAAGTCATCACCATCCGTAATGGAAAAGAGTTATAAATGAGGAGGAATACATGACAGAAACGAAGAAAAACACCTACACCGCGGATCAGATCCAGGTGCTGGAAGGACTGGAAGCGGTTCAGAAGCGCCCGGGTATGTATATCGGCAGCACTGGTTCGAGAGGGCTTCACCATCTGGTATACGAGGTTGTTGATAACAGTATCGATGAGGCGCTGGCGGGTTTTTGTAAAAATATTGAAGTGACGATCCATGAGGATGATTCCATAACCGTTGTTGATGATGGTCGAGGGATTCCCACCGGGATGAATCAGGCCCAGGGAAAGACTGGTGTGGAGCTGGCTCTGACAGTTTTACACGCCGGTGGTAAATTTGGCGGCGGTGGCTATAAGGTGTCTGGGGGACTTCACGGCGTTGGGGTATCGGTCGTTAATGCTTTGTCAGAAAATTTAACGGTAGAGGTCAGACAAAACGGAAAAGTCCATCAGCAGAAATTTGAAAAGGGTGCACCGATTACGGACTTAACCATTATTGGTGATACCAAAAAAACTGGAACAACGGTTTACTTTAAACCGGATAAAGATATTTTTGATGAGACCGAATACGACTTTGATATTCTGGAACATCGTTTACGCGAACTGGCTTTTTTGAATAAAGGCGTTTGTATTACCCTGATTAATGAAAAGGAAAGTCCTAAACGGGTCGAAAAATACTGTTATCAGGGGGGGATTCATTCTTATGTGGAGTTTATGAACCGTAATAAGGATAATCTCTATGATAAAATTACCTATTTCGAAGTGGAACAGGATTCTTATATCGTTGAAGTTGCCTTTCAGTATACCACCAGTTATTCGGAAAATATTTTTTCCTATGCCAATAATATCAATACCCCAGAGGGGGGAACCCATCTAAACGGTTTTAAAAGCGCTTTAACCCGGACCATTAATAATTATGCCAAAAAAAGCGGTTTCTTAAAAGGTAATGACAAGAATTTTACCGGTGAAGATACCCGCGAGGGCCTGACGGCTATTGTCAGTGTTAAGCTTTTAGATCCCCAGTTTGAAGGTCAGACCAAGTCCAAGCTTGGTAACACTGAGGTTAAGGGGATTGTCGAAACCATAGCTGGCGAAGAAATGGCGGCTTTCCTGGAGGAAAATCCGGGGATTGCCAAAAATATCATCGAAAAGATTCAGTCAGCAGCCCGTGCCCGTGAGGCAGCTAAAAAGGCCCGTGAATTTACCAGAAGAAAAAGTGCTCTTGATTCAACATCTTTACCAGGAAAATTGGCAGATTGTCGGGAAAAAGATCCTGCTTTGTCAGAGATCTATATCGTGGAAGGGGATTCCGCTGGCGGTTCGGCTAAATCGGGACGAGACTCCAAGACGCAGGCGATTTTGCCTCTGCGCGGTAAAATACTTAATGTTGAAAAATCCCGATTGGATCGAATCTTATCCACTGATTCCCTAAAATCGATGATTATCGCCTTTGGTACTGGCGTGGGCGATGAGTTTAATCTGGAAAAGGCCCGTTACCACAAGATCATCATTATGACCGATGCTGACGTGGATGGTGCCCATATCAGAACGCTCTTATTGACCTTTTTCTATCGCTATATGCGGGGTCTGATTGAAGCGGGTTATGTTTATATTGCCCAGCCGCCACTGTATAAAATTACTCAGGGCAAGTCGATTGATTACGCTTATACTGATAAGGATTTGGAACGTAAACTGGCGGATGTTTCAGACCGCTCACGCATCAGTCTGCAGCGTTATAAAGGGCTGGGAGAAATGGATGCCCATCAGCTGTGGGAAACAACCATGGATCCCAGTGTGCGGACGCTTCTAAAGGTGGATGTGGAAGAAGCGTCTTATGCGGATGAAATCTTTACGATTCTGATGGGTGACAAGGTTCAGCCACGTAAGGAATTTATTGAGCGTAATGCTAAAAAAGTTAAGAATCTGGACATCTAGGGGAGGTAAAATATGGATGATTTAATACAATACGATCGCGTCAAGACTGTCAAAATTGAAGACGAAATGAAGAATTCTTATATTGATTACGCCATGAGCGTTATCATCGGTCGTGCCCTTCCGGATGTTCGGGACGGTTTAAAACCGGTTCATCGAAGAATTCTTTATGCCATGAGTGAACTGGGGATGACCCCGGATAAACAATTCAGAAAATCAGCCCGTATCGTTGGGGATGTTCTGGGTAAATACCACCCTCATGGTGATGCGGCTGTTTACGATGCCATGGTTAGAATGGCTCAGGAATGGTCAACCCGTTACCTGACTGTTAACGGTCAGGGTAATTTTGGTTCGATTGATGGTGACTCGGCTGCGGCCATGCGTTATACCGAAGCAAAAATGGGAAAAATTGCGGTTGAGATGCTACGAGACATCAATAAGGAAACCGTTGATTTCGTGCCCAACTTTGATGAATCTGAAAAAGAACCATCAGTATTACCTGCTAAGTTTCCACATATTCTGGTTAATGGTTCATCCGGGATAGCCGTTGGGATGGCCACCAATATTCCGCCTCACAATTTGGGCGAAGTGATTGATGGAACCGTTGCTTTTATTGATAATCCGGATATTTCGGCAGACGAACTAATGAAGCATATTAAAGGGCCGGATTTTCCAACTGGCGGTGTCCTGTTAGGAAAATCTGGGATCAAAAGTGCTTATAAAACCGGTCGCGGCCGGGTAAAGGTTAGAGGTAAAGTAGAAATAACAACGACTAAAAAAGGTAAAAAACAGTTAGTTGTTACTGAAATTCCTTACATGGTCAATAAAGCTAAATTGATTGAAAAAATAGCTGAACTGGTAAAGGATAAACGGATTGAAGGGATTTCAGATTTACGAGATGAATCTGATTTAAAAAAAGGTATCAATATTGTTATTGATCTTAAAAAAGATGCCAATGAAACGATCATTTTAAATCAGCTTTACAAACATACTCAGCTGCAGGATACTTTTGGCATTATTATGCTGGCGCTGGTTAACAATGAACCCAAGGTTTTAACGCTTAAACAGGTGCTTTTTCATTATGTTGAGCACCAAAAGGAAATCATTGTCAGAAGAACCCGCTTTGAACTTAAAAAAGCCGAAGCCCGAGCTCATATTCTGGAAGGTTTAAAAATTGCGCTGGATCATATCGATGAGGTAATTGCCCTGATTCGTGCCTCAAAAGATGGAAAAACCGCCAAGGAAGAACTGATCAAGCGTTTCGCTCTGTCGGAAATTCAGGCTCAGGCCATTCTAGATATGCGTCTCCAACGTTTAACCGGTCTGGAACGTGAAAAAATCGAAGAAGAATATCGCGAGCTGATGGCACTCATTAAAGAATTAAAAGCCATCCTGGCTGATGAGCAGCTGGTTTTAAATATTATTAAAGACGAATTACTGGAAATTAAAAATAAATATGCTGATCCGCGACGAACTGCTTTTGATATTGATGTGGAAGATTTTGATGTGGAAGACCTGATCGAAGAAGAAGAAGTGGTCATCACCATGACCCATATCGGTTATGTCAAACGTATTTCAGCAGATAATTATCGGTCACAGAAACGCGGTGGTAAAGGGATTACCGCTCTTTCTACCCGGGAAAATGATTTTGTTGAACATCTCTTTACCACCACGACCCATCATTATCTGATGTTCTTCTCTAATTTCGGTAAAGTTTACCGGATGAAGGCCTTTGAAATCCCCGAAGGCGGACGTACCGCGAAAGGAACGGCCATCGTCAATCTGTTGCCTTTAGAAGAAGGAGAACGTATTGCGACGATGATTCCAGTCAAAGAGTTTGACGAAGAAAAATGTCTGATCATGGCCACTAAACAGGGAATTATCAAAAAGACAAAATTGACCGAATATGATTCTTCACGTAAAAATGGTATTATCGCCATTAATTTGCGTGAAGATGATGAACTCATCAATGTCCGTCTGGTTGAGGATGATGAAGAAATTATTATGGGAACCCGCTGTGGTTATGCCATTCGCTTTACCTCTGAGGAAGTACGACCCATCAGTCGAACCTCTATCGGAGTGCGCGGAATTGAACTGCGCAATGATGATGTGGTTGTCGGGATGGATATCGTTAAAGATGATCTCTTTGTCTTGTGTGTTAGTGAGAACGGTTTTGGAAAACTTTCCGCCGCAGATCTTTATCGTCCGCAAAAACGTGGTGGTAAAGGGGTTCAGACTTATAAAGTCACCAAAAAAACCGGAGCTTTGGTTGGTTTTTGTGTGATTGACCGTGACAGTGAAATCATGATGATTAATAATCAGGGCGTGGTCATTAAACTTGAAGGTACTGATATTTCCTCAGTTGGTAGAAATACCCAGGGTGTAAGACTTATGAAATTGAGCCCTGAAGAATCCATTATGACGATTTCGAAAGTCTATAAGGAGGATCCGATTGACGAAGAGGAAGACCAGCTGACCTTCTAATAAAGGATTTGAGAATGGAAGATTTAATTAAAAAAATTCAGGTGAATTGTCAGGCCGACAATCAAATTGAAGCCATCGAAATAGCTGCTTTGCCGCTCCTTGAAAAGAAGATAGTTAAAGAATCATTTGTGGCGGCGGTGCTGGAAAGAGAAAAGACTTTTCCGACCGGCCTGCCCGCTTCAATCGGGGTGGCGATATCACATACTGATTCAAAACATGTGATTGATGAAGGTATTTCAATTGTGACTTTAAAAAAACCGGTGGAATTTAGGGGAATGGGTAATCCTAAAGAAATTGTAGCGGTGGAAATTATAATTTTGCTGGCGATTAAAAATCCAGCTAAACAACTGGGAATTTTACAGAAAATTATTACCATTATTCAGAATAAAGAAATGCTGGAAAAAATAAAAGCGGCACAAGATCCTGAGAGAGTATATAATTTAATCAGAACTTTTAAAGTTTAGAAAAACACTCGACCTAAACAGCCAGGTCATGGGGTTTAAAATAAATTTGATTTTTGTCTTTTGTAAAGATATAAAACTGGATAGCAATATTGAAAATCGGTAAAACAGTTATTTAAGTTTATAAAAAAGAAAAGGAAAACGTATGAAAATTAAAATTGCACCGTCAATGTTGAGTGCAGATTTTGCCAATCTCGAAAGCGATCTGAAAAAAGTGGAGGCAGCAGGTGCTGATTACCTGCACGTAGATATTATGGACGGGCATTTTGTGCCAAACATTACCATGGGGCCGGATCAGGTTAAACAGCTGCGTCGGGTGACGAGAATTCCCTTTGATGTTCATCTGATGATCAGTGAGCCACTTTTATATATAGAAAAGTTTGTTGCCGCTGGCGCTGATCTTATTACCATCCATGTTGAATCCCAGGGCGATACCATGGAAGCAATTAAGCTGATCAAAAAAGGCGGAATTGAGGCTGGTATTGTAATCTCGCCTGATACAGATGTTTCAGTGATTAAACCTTTCCTTGATCATATCAGCATGGTTTTAATCATGGGTGTTTATCCGGGTTTTGGCGGACAGTCATACATTCCTGAAACCACTCAAAAAATAAAGACCTGTAGAGATTTAATCGGAGAACGAGCTATTGATATACAGGTGGACGGCGGTATTAACTATACAACCATAAAAGAAGTGGTGGAAGCCGGTGCGACGGTTGTGGTTTCCGGTTCCTGTCTTTTTAATGGCGATATGAAGGAAAATATCAAAAAATTTGAATCAATCATTGGTGATCAAGTAATGTGGAGGAGACAATGAAACGTGTTTTGGTAGCCTGCGGGACAGCGTTGGCGACATCAACAGTGGTGGCGAAAAAAATTGAACAGATAGCAAGTGATAATGGCATTGAATGCCAGATTATACAGGCTAAGGTTGCCGATGCGGTGAAAAAGGCAGAAGAATTTCAGCCGGATCTGATTGTTTGTACCTGTGCCCTTGATGCGGCTGTAGATATTCCGGTCATCAACGGACGCGCCTTTTTAACGGGCATTAATGTTTCAAATATCACCCAAGAGCTGATTGCGATTCTTTCGGAAAAATGAATACCAGATATACAAGATGATGGCCTGACTTTTTAAAGTTAAAAAAAAATCCCCCAAAATACATGTTTGTGTTTTGGGGGATCTATTTTTTGTTAATTTACAAGTTAAGTTAAATCCAAACCGGCAACAATTTCATCAATTCCGCTGATGATATGATTAGGCCGATAAGGAAACTGATTAACGGTTTCCCTGGTTGATACACCACTTAAAACCAGAATAGTTTCCAGACCAGACTCGATCCCTGCGATAATATCGGTATCCATCCGGTCCCCGATAATGGCCGCTTCTTCACTGTGAACCCCCAGTTTTTTGATTCCTTTGCGCATCATTAAAGGATTGGGTTTGCCCACGTAATAGGCTTCTTTTCCGGTTGCCAGTTCAATAGGAGCGACAAAAGCCCGGCAGGCGGGGATGATGCCATCTTCAGTTGGACCAGTCAGATCCGGGTTAGTGGCAATTAGTTTGGCGCCTTTCTGAACCAGCTTAACAGCTCGGATGATGGCGTCATAATTGTAAGATCGTGTTTCGCCAAAAACGACATATTCTGGGTTAACATCATTCATAGTAATGCCAACCTCATAAAGGGCATTGACCAGACCTGGTTCGCCTATGACAAAAGCTGAACACTGAGGTGATTGCTCATTTAAAAATTTGGCTGTGGCTAAAGCGCTGGTATAAAAATGACTTTCATCAATTTCCAGCCCCAAACGGTGGAGTTTTTCTTTAAGTTCACGTGGTGAACGTTCGCTTGAATTAGTCAGGAAGAGAAAATTTTTATCAGTTTCATAAAGCCAGTTAACAAATTCCGGAACCCCGGGCAATAGACGGTTGCCATGATAGATGACGCCGTCCATATCACAGATAAATCCATTTTTGGACAAAATTTGTTCTTTTAAATACTCATTCATTGTTTGACCTCTCTTATATTAATACTTAAAGCAGATAGGATAGTAATGGGATTTTATAAATTCAGATGCAAGACAAAGTAAAATTAACACCAGAACACCGACAATTGGCTTTTCAGTAGTTTGTTTGATTTTGTATGCACATTGATACTTAAGTCTATTAAAGCATGAATTCCTGAAAAGTAAAGGATATTTTAGTAAAAGTTTGGTAAAGGTCGAGCGTAAACGAAGGACAAAATTTTTTACCGCTTGTATAAGTATTTATATGAGGGCCTGTGATAGACTTAAACGTAAGAAAAATGGAGGGTTAAAAAAAATGGATGATATCTTAAAGCAGTACGATGATATGCGGATTATGCGTATGGTTAAAAAACAGCTGATTGAATGTGATAAAAAACTGGAACTTTTAAGAACCGAGTATGAAGAAAAAGATGATGCTCTGCTGGCTATGGGGATCAAAAAAGAAGTGACCAACCGGCTTGTCGATGATGAAGCCATCAAAACTTTAATGGATCGACTGAAAGAATTGGAGACAGATATTAAGACTGTGGAAGAGGATAAAAGTAATCTTGCCATGTTTAATGTTTACTCAAGACGATAAGAATCCTGATTTTTTAGTCATAAGCGTCAATCAGTTAGCAGCTGGAAAAAGGTTGAGTTGCAACGATCCCCAATTCCTGGCAGATCACTATCGGAAAAGCTGAAAAAAACTGATCAATGATATCAGGAAAATATTAAACTTGACAGCATTGATATTACATGCTAAAGTTTAGACAATTAAATAATCTTCAGGGCAGGGTTCAATTCCCTACCGGTGGTGATAGCCCACGAGCCGCAAGGTATGATTCGGTGAAATTCCGAGGCCGACAGTATAGTCTGGATGAAAGAAGATGATAAAGTTTGTTATTTGCTCTGAAATGTTTTGCATTTCAGAGTTTATTTTTCGCGAAAAATGAAGCCGTGCAAACAAACAAGCCAGTCACCCCTGAATAAAATTTATTTTAATTCAGGGGTGACTGGCTTATTTGTTTATAGGGCGAAGCCCGCGACGAGTGCAGCGATAGCGAAACGAGTGCACGGCTTCAGGAACAAGAAAATGAGGTGAAGAAAATTAATGATCAATATTATATGAAATTGGCCATCGAAGAAGCGAAAAGGGGCAGGGGAAAGGTTAATCCTAATCCTTTAGTTGGCGCGGTGATTGTTAAAAACGATCAGATTATCGGTCAGGGCTACCATGAAAAATTTGGCGGTCCTCATGCTGAAATCAATGCCATCAAATCCTGTCAGACTGACTTGGAAGGGGCGACCCTTTATGTCAATTTGGAACCTTGCTGCCATTTTGGCAAAACGCCTCCCTGCACCCAGGCCATTATTGAGAAGAAAATCAAAAAAGTGGTTATCGGTAGCCTGGATCCCAACCGGCTGGTGAGTGCCAAGGGGGTTCAAGCCCTCAAAGAAGCGGGAATTGAAGTTGTAAAGGGTGTTTGTCAGGAAGAATGCCAAGAGCTTAATCGTGTTTTTTTTCATTTTATCCGCACCAATCGTCCGTATGTGTTATTAAAATACGCCATGAGTCTGGATGGTAAAATTGCTACCCGAACGGGAGATTCAAAATGGATTTCTGGTTCGGCCTCCCGCGCTAGAGTTCAGGCCCTTCGCCATGAGATGATGGGAATTATGGTTGGCATCAATACCGTGATTAAGGATGATCCGCGTTTAAGCTGTCGGCTGGAAAATGGACGCCAACCAGTTAGAATTGTTTGTGACACGCATCTTAGACTGCCAGCTGATGCCCGTTTGGTTAAAACAGCTAGAGAATCACCCACTATTATTGGAACAGCCAGTCAGGATCTTGAAAAAATAAGACAACTTGAAAAAGTGGGCTGTCAGATTTTCAGGGTCCCGCAAAAAGACGGCCATCTTGATTTAAAAATTTTTATGGAACAGCTGGGCAAAGCATCTATTGATGGCATATTACTGGAGGGAGGTGGAACTTTAAATGAGTGCGCTCTGCGATTAGGACTTGTTGAAGCCATCACAATCTTTATGGCGCCTAAAATAATTGGTGGACAGTCAGCCAAAACGGCGGTTGAAGGAGTCGGCATCGAAAGTTTACAAGATGCGCCAGCGTTTAACTTAACAAAAATGCAGATGTTTGATCAGGATATCTGTCTCGAATATCGAAAGAGGTGAAAATTTGTTTACAGGAATAATTGAGGAAAAAGGCATTGTCAGCCGGGTGTTGCCAGCTGGGAATTCACAACAGCTATGGATTAGGGCAGAAAAAATATTTAATGATCTGAAACTGGGTGACAGTGTGGCGGTTAATGGAGTCTGTCTGACGGTTGCGGCACTAAAGGGGAATCAGTGGATGGCGGATGTTATGCCGGAAAGCCTTCGTCGCAGCAGTCTTTATAACCTGCAGGCTGGCGATTGTGTCAATCTGGAACGGGCAATGCGAGCTGATGGTCGTTTTGGTGGGCATCTGGTATCTGGCCATATTGATGGCGTCGGGAAAGTTACTGCCATCAAAAGAGAAGATAATGCGGTGCTTTTTGAAATATCAGCTGATCAGAAAATACGGCAATACATGATCGAAAAAGGATCCATTGCCGTCGATGGTATCAGTCTGACCATTTGCTTTGTCAGCCAGCAGGTTTTCGGCATTTCAGTGATTCCTCATACCTTGAAGGAAACGGTTTTAGGCGATAAAAAAGTTGGCGATCTCGTCAATCTGGAAAATGATCAGATCGGAAAGTATGTTAAGCAATTTGTAGAGGGGATTTCAAGTAAAACCGAGACCGCCAGTTCTTTGACCATGGCAATGCTTAATGAAGCTGGGTTTTAGGCTTGTAAATTGGCTTTGTTACGGCATTGTGAATCATAAGTAATTTATTTTTTATCGATTGAATTAATAATTTTAGGAGGAGAAAAATGTTTAATACGATTGAAGAAGCCCTTGAGGATTTAAGGCAGGGCAAAATAATTATCGTCACTGATGACGATGATCGGGAAAATGAAGGGGATTTTATTTGTGCTGCGGAGTTTGCCACCACGGAGAATATCAATTTTATGGCCGTCCATGGCAAAGGTTTGATCTGTATGCCGATGAGCCAGGAACTGGTTAGTAAGCTTAATATTCCCCAGATGGTCAGTGACAATACTGATAATCACGCCACGGCTTTTACGGTGTCCATCGACTATATTGATACCACCACCGGGATCTCGGCTGAGGAACGCTCGATTACAGCGATTAAAGCGATGGCGGATGAAGCCAGACCCGAGGACTTTAGGCGACCGGGACATATGTTTCCCCTGCTGGCTAAAGAAAATGGCGTTTTGGAGCGAAATGGTCATACTGAGGCAACCGTTGATCTGATGCGTCTGGCGGGGCTAAAAGCCTGTGGTCTCTGTTGTGAAATCATGCGCCAAGATGGAACCATGATGCGCACACCAGAGCTTAAGCAAATAGCCGAACAATTTGATCTGAAATTTATTACAATCAAAAATCTGCAGAATTATCGCAAGCAGCATGAAAAACTGATTGATCAGGTGACCCATACCAGCCTGCCAACCCGTTATGGCAATTTTGAAGCCTACGGCTATATTAACCGTTTAAATGGCGAACATCATGTGGCTTTGGTTAAAGGGGAGATTGGTGACGGTAAAAACTTATTGTGCCGGGTTCATTCTGAATGTCTGACTGGTGATGCCTTCGGATCAAGCCGCTGCGATTGTGGCGATCAGTTATCAGAAGCGCTAAAAGCTATTGCGGCGGAAGGCCGGGGAATTTTATTGTATCTTCGCCAGGAAGGAAGAGGCATTGGTTTGATTAACAAATTAAAAGCCTATGCTCTGCAGGATCAGGGGATGGATACAGTTGAGGCCAATTTGGCTCTGGGCTTTGCCGAAGATCTGAGGGAATATTATATTGGGGCGCAGATTTTAAAGGATCTCGGAGCAGTAGAGTTAAGGCTTTTAACCAATAACCCGGAAAAAATTGAAGGGCTGGCAGATTTTGGCCTTAAGGTGATCGAGCGGGTTCCCATCGAGATTGAAGCCTCAGAACACGATCGTATTTATTTAAAAACCAAACAGGATAAGATGGGACACTTACTGCATGTGATGGTTTAGAAATTTTATATTTTTGAGCTTGTCTATCCGAGAATAAAATAATGGTCTTTGGATAGGCAAAAAGCACTCAAGCGAACAGAAACTAGAAATTGGGCGTGAATTCGATTATAAGGGATAAAAATTCATTAAAAAAAGTAGAGGAGTCAGTATGAATATTTTTGAAGGAAAACTAATTGCACAAAAGATTAGAGTTGGGATTGTCGCAGCGCGCTTTAACGAGTTTATTGTTTCAAAACTTTTAAGCGGGGCTGTGGATGGATTAAAGCGTCATGGTGTTGAAGATGATCATATTGATGTGGCCTGGGTGCCAGGCGCTTTTGAAATTCCCCTGATAGCTGGAAAAATGGCTAATTCAAAAAAATATGATGTGGTTATTTGTTTAGGAACGGTGATTCGGGGGTCAACTTCTCATTATGATGTTGTCTGTAATGAGGTAGCTAAAGGAACTGCACAGGTTTCATTAAATTCGGGTATTCCGGTGATCTTTGGAGTTTTAACCACCGAGAATATTGAGCAGGCCATTGAACGAGCCGGCACCAAGGCCGGAAATAAGGGTTATGAATCAGCGCTTTCGGCCATTGAAATGGTCAATCTGATTGAATCGGCAGCTATATAATTAGCGTAAAAAGTCTGATTTCATCGATTATAAACACACTTGGCGGTTTAATCGTAGTCGCTCTGTTTTCGACGCAGATGTTCGACCTGATTAAAGCATGGATTCCGGGAATACTGATCTTAAGCATTGTGCTGCATATTATTGTCTTTTACTTTGGGGCTGGTTCTTTTGCCCGGAAAAATTCAGAAAGCTTGAATAAACTTATGGAAAGAGAATAGCTCTATCGAAGCAAAACCAGTAAAAAGAGACCCCTGGTCACTTTAATTCTTTAGTCGAAGAATAAGTAATCAGGGGTCGTTTGTTTAATAATGCGATTAATAAAGTTCTGATTCAGAAATAGCACCACTTCTGATGGCCTGGTCTTTCAGTTCCTCATATAAACCAGCCATGCTGATAGAATAATAAGGCATGGAATAAAAGACGCCAACAATTCCCATCGTTATACCGCTTAAGATAAACCAACCGAAAAAGCTTAAAGTCATCACGAAGATTTCACCTTTGTGACCAGCAGTCATGCGCATGGAAACTTTTAGAGCTTCGGTTGCCGGCAGATTGTCATATTCAGCCAGCAGATAGGGGGTGGCAAAGTAGGCCAGACTTTTAATGATACCAGGGATGACAAATAATAATGACCATAAAAAAATGAATAATTCCATCCATAGAACACCGCCCAGATTTCTTAAATAGTTAGAAAAACCTAAAGAAAAAATATCTTCCAGTGCCGGTGTCTGACCCCGATAAAGCGTGAGACAAAAATGATTGAGTCCCACAATTAGTGGTGGAAAAATGAATAGAGATCCGAGACCGCCAATAAAAAAGGTGACGCCGGAAGCAGCGCTGATGAGCCCATAGGTAATAAAAACAGCGCCGACCGTTATCCAGTAGTTGGGATAAAAGCTTTCTTTGGCCTGCAGTTTAATTTCCTGTCGTGATTGCATAAAAGTACTCCTTTTAACATATTTTTTTTTCTGAACGCTATCAGTTCATAAAAAACCATAACGAAATTGCTTAAGCTTATCAGTCATTAAATGCTTTGAAGGGGTATAAAAGTTAACGGGCATATTAAATATAATAATCCAAAAGTGTGTATAAAAAATTATGATTGGATTTTGTAGGCCTTTTAATTAAGAATTTCTAGGCTTCCCAAACGACAAAGTAGACACCATCGGCTCTTTTTTGTCCTTTTCCCAATTCCAAATGACGCAGAACGGTTAATTCGTTATCGATGGTTTCCGGAGCACATTTGAATTTTTCCACAAACTGTTGCATGGTGGCACCATCCTGATCCTTCATAAAGCCATAAATTTCTTTTTGAAAGTCAGTCAGTCCGTCAAGACCGGTAAAACCGGATCGTTGGCGATCTCGAAGAGCGGATCGAACCGCACCCGGATCACATTTTTGTAAGACCTTGTGCTGACCCATGGCACACGTATCGCAAAAGATTTTGCCTTTCACTTCATAAATATCATCATCTTCCAGTAAAGCACCACAGCTGATACATTTTTCCATTTTAATTCCTTTCCAGATTGAAATAATCTTAACCCATTATAAGCAGTTCATCTTTATGAGGATTGCAATAAGTGTTTAGTCGAAAAATCAATTACTTAAATCTTAAGGGTTTTTTTATATAATATCATAAGTTTTAACAAAGTAAAAGTAAAAAATCAACTAGGAGCAAGGATTCTTATGGAGATAAAAAAGGGAAAATACAGGCATTTTAAGGGAAAAGAATACGAAGTTCTGGGAACAGCCATCCATAGTGAAACGTTGGAACAAATGGTAATTTATAGGCCTTTGTACGGTGAGGGGAAAATCTGGGTACGACCGCTTTCCATGTGGAATCAGATGATTGTAAAAGATGGTCTAAAGCGCAAGCGCTTTACGCTGATTGAAGGGGTTGAGGATGAAAATTAAGAATGAAGACCAGTTTTTAAGAGATCTGAAAAAACTTTTGCAAATTAAAACGGTTAGTGGCGATGCCGGAGCGGTTACATCAGCGGCGCCACTTGGCGAAAATATCCTGACGGCTCTTGATTATATGTTGGCATTAGGTCAAAAGGAAGGCTTTCAAACAAAAAACTGTGACGGTTATTGCGGATACATTGAAATGGGTCAGGGTCAGGAAATGATTGCTATTTTGACCCATCTTGATACAGTTTCTGTAGGTGACGGCTGGTCGGTTCCCCCTTTTGATCTGACCATTCTAGATGACAAAGCTTATGGCCGAGGCATTCTTGATGACAAGGGACCGGCCATGGTCTCCTTATACGCTATGAAAGCCTTAAAAGATAGAAATTTAAATCGCCGTATCCGTCTGATTCTTGGTGGTGATGAGGAAAGCGGTGAGTGGCAGTGCATGGAGCGGTATAAACAAAGTGAAGAAAGTCCGCTTTATTCATTTTCACCGGATTCCGGTTTCCCAGCCATCTTTGCCGAAAAAGGAATCATGAATGTTGTCTTTTCCCGCAAGGTTGACGAAAGAGATGGGCTTTTTACACTATCAGGCGGCAATCAGATTAATGCGGTCCCAGACTATGCGAAAGCCTGCAGCGAGGATCGCTGCTATGAAATAAAGGGCAAAGCGGCACATGCCTCCGAACCGCAAAAAGGGGTTAATGCCATCATCAAACTGGCGCAAGTCTTAACGGGACAGGGGATTAGTAATCCGATGGTTAAACTGCTTAATATGGTCAATAAGGATGGATTAAATATTGACCTTTCAGATGAAGTTTCAAAATTAACCATTGTTCCGTCAATTGTTAAGGTGGATGAAAATGAAATGATCTTAAAATGTGATATTCGCTATCCAGTGACTATGGATTCCGGGATTGTGTTAGATAGAATTAAAACCGCAGTTAATAGTCCCGAGTGGCTCATTGAGATGACGCATGATGTTAAACCTTTATATGTCGACAAGAATGGTTTTCTGATTAAGACATTACAGGCTGTTTATCAGGATTTAAGCGGTGATTTGAGTGAGCCTGTTGTTTCTGGCGGCGGCACCTATGCGCGAGCTTTTAAAAATGCTGTGGCCTTTGGCGGCATTTTTCCCGACGAGGAAAATACCTGTCATCAAAAGGATGAATTTTGGACGCTTGACAGTATGCGAAAAAACTATGAAATTATTATTGAGGCCTTGAGCAAACTGGCTGAGTAGTGATTTCAGATACCCTAAGGACAAGACCAGCTATAAAAAATCATACGAAAAGCTATTGTTAACCTAAAAAAAATATTGGTTGACAATAGCTTTTTTTAGGTTACAATAGTTAAGAGGTGAAAAATGTCGACAAAAGAAGAAATTTTAAAAATACTTGAAAACAATCGAGAAAGTTCGCTTTCTGGACAAGCCCTGGCCAGCAGCTTGAACATCTCGCGAACTGCGGTCTGGAAAGGGATTAAAGCTTTAAAGGAAGAAGGCTATGCCATTGAATCGGTAACTGGAAAAGGTTACTGTTTAAAATCTGAATCCGATCTTTTATCAGCGGAGGGGATCGCTTTGGCTTTAAATGATCCAGACATAAATTTAATTGTTTTAAAAACTACCGGGTCAACCAATCAGGAGGCTAAAGCCCGAGTGATTGCCGGTGCGAGCCATAAAACGGTTGTTTTATCGGAGGAACAGACTGCCGGAAAAGGTCGGATGGGCAGATCTTTTTTTTCGCCCAATCAGACTGGCATCTATATGAGTCTGATTTTAAAACCGGATCTCGAGGCGGCTGATGCAGTTTTAATGACCGCTGGAGCCGCTGTTGGAGTTTGTCGTGGCATAAAAAAAGCCACCGGATTGGAGACCCAGATTAAATGGGTAAATGATGTTTACTATCAGAATAAAAAAGTTTGTGGCATTTTAACGGAAGCGGGTACTGATTTTGAATCGGGTATGCTGTCTTACCTGATTATTGGTATCGGACTCAATGTTTTTGTGCCAGAACATGATTTTCCTGGAGAAATCAGTGGGACTGCCGCAAGTTTATTTAATAAAAAACCCGACAGTTTAACCCGTAACCGTTTGGCTGCACAAATTATCAATGAAGTATTTGAAATCTGTGACAATTTAGGGAACCGGTCATTTATAGAAGAATACCGCAAGCGCTCCCTGGTGATTGGTCATCAAATTGATGTGATTCGCCGCAATCAGGAAGGTCGTCAAGCAATAGTTCTGGATATCGATGAAAACGGCGGATTGATTGTTCAATATAAAAATAATGAAAGAGAAATTCTCCATTCCGGGGAAATCTCTATCAGAAAGAAGGATTCATGAAAAAAGCATTCGATATTAAAAGCTTAAGTATAAGCGCGCTCTTTACTGCCCTTATCATTGTGGGCGCTTACATAAAAGTGCCTTTGCCAGTTATTCCCTTTACCCTGCAAACCTTATTTGTCATCATGGCTGGGATGTTACTGGGATCAAGAAAGGGGCTTTTATCCGTACTGTCCTACACCTTTATTGGACTGATCGGTTTGCCGGTTTTTTCCGGCGGTGGTGGCCTGGCCTATGTTTTTAAACCTAGCTTTGGTTATATTCTGGGCTTTGCTCTGGCTGCTTTTATTGCCGGTAAAATTGTTGAGGGTCACGACTTTAATGTTAAGACTTTAGTTGTGGCAGCAAGTGCCGGAACACTGGCGATCTATGTTGTTGGCCTGCCCTGGTATTATATTATTATGAATTATTATCTGAATACGCCATTAACGGTATCAGCCCTGATGATAAGCGGTTTTGTGGTGTTTTTACCAACAACAATCATTAAAGGTGCGCTTGCTGTTGTACTCACTAAACGATTGATGCCAGTAATGAGGAATCAGCTGTCAAATTAAAACTGAATGTTAATATAAGCCCCGGAACGGTTTTCAAAATGGATAAAGCCGCCGTGGGCTTTTACTATTTGGCGGACAATTATTAGGCCCAGTCCATGTTTTTCCAGGGGCACACTTGTAAAAGGGGTATTTAACTGCTTAAGGGTGTTGTCATCAAATCCTTTGCCATTATCACTGAGGGTAAAAAGGCCATTATCATCGTTGATTATAAAGCAAATTTCAATAAGACAGCCATCAGGATTATGAAAAGCTGCATTTTGAAGAAGATTTAAAATCATTCGTTTTAAAAGTTGTCGGTCACCAGAAAGAGAAAAGGATTCACTTTCAGCATCAATTTTTAATGATACGTCATACCGATCAGGAAGTCCCTGATTAATAAATTCAGCGGCAACTTCTCGAAGAAGTGGTGAAAAATAAACTTTTTCGTAATGAATGGGCTGCATCTCATATTCAAGTTTTGAAGCAAGGTTTAGATTTTCAATCAGATTTTTAATCTCAAGTGTTTTTTGGCAGATAATACGAGCTTGTTCGCTTTGGTAAGTATCCAGGTTATTTTCGAGATCACTTGCATAACCGAGAATCATTGACAAGGGTGTGCGAATATCATGAGAAATGCCGGCTATCCATTGCGTTCGTGTTAAATCTCTTTTTTTGAGGCGCTGATCCTGCTCATTAAGAATTTGAGAAGTCTGATTCAGGTTTTTAGATAATTCAGCTGTGATGCCCCGTGTCGATAGTTCAATGACTTTCCCGGATGAGAGATCGGCTATCCCTCTCGAAAGGGGATTTAATTTGCGGTAAAGCCAGATTCCAAGTAAAATGGCCAGACAGAAGGCAGTAATTAAGTTAAGAATTAAGGCATAGAGAATATTTTCGGGAATGTGACCGATAATGACTTCCGGCATTCCGAGATTGTAACGCCAGTAACTGCCAGGCTGATTACCGAAAACCAGAAGACCCTGAGGATTCTGCCAGACCCAGACGGGATAGTCATTTAGATACCAGCGGGAAAAGGATGCAACATCATTAAGTGTATAAGTATCAGGCAGCTCTTCCGGTTTGTTCATCTCCCAGACAACCGTTCCAGAGGGATCGATCAGAAAGGCAAAAGAAAAAAGTTGATGTACAAGCGCTTCAGATTCAGTATCAAGGATAAAACCATGGTCGGAAAGGGTAAGACCATTACTTATCTCATGCAGCTGACCATTTGATGGCGAAAGATCTTGAGGTTGATGTATCAGCCACTGGATGAAAAAGAAAATATTGAGACAAAGCAGTGCAAAAGCGATGGTGGCAGTCAGTAAAATTGAACGAATAATAATTTTTTGTAAAGATTTCATCATGAGTCCTTTGCCAGTTTATAGCCCATTCCCCTGACAGTCAAAAGATACTGAGGGTGTGATGGGTCTTTTTCTATTTTTTCGCGCAGGCGGCGAATATGTACCATCAGCGTGTTTTCATATCCGTAATATCCGTCTTCCCAAGCGGCCTGGCAAATACTGTCGGCAGTTACAATATTTCCCCGATTTTCCGAGAGTTTTTTTAAAATGGCGAATTCTTTGGCCGTTAGGCTTTTCTCCGTTTTGCCAGAATGAATGAGACCACTGGAAAAATCAATCAGAATATCGCCCAGAAGCAGTGAGTCTCTTTCTAAAGCCGGTTGATTGCTACCGTAAACCCGCTTAAGAATGTTGTTAATTCTTAAAATAAGTTCTCTGGGAAGAAAAGGTTTAGTCAGATAATCATCCGCTCCAAGTCCAAGGCCAAGAAGCCGATCATCATCGGCATCACAGGCCGAGAGAATCAGAACTGGCACATCAGAATGCTGTCTAAACTCGCGGATCAGGCTAAATCCGTCACCATCGGGAAGCATGATATCTAAAATGATGGCATCTGGTTTTGGCTTTTAAAGTGTTTGATCGCTTCTTGGCAGGTTTTAGCCGTCATTATTTGTGAATAACCGTTTTGTCCTAATATTTGTTTAATCATTTTCAAAAGCTCAATTGAGTCTTCCACACAGAGTAGTTTAAAAGTATTCATATTCATCCTCCGTGTCCATTATAACGATTTTATCGGACAAATGGACAGACGACGATAAAATTAAGGTAAAAGTAAGGATAGCGTAAATGATTCGTCAGGTTGAGTTGTTATGATGGGGATAATAAAAAAAGGAGTGATTATGATGATTAAAACAAAAGATCTGACGAAAGTGTACTATAAAAAAACCTGTGTGAATCATTTAAACATGGATGTGGAAAAGGGAATGATTTACGGATTTCTCGGACCTAACGGGGCTGGAAAATCGACCAGTCTTAAAATGATTTTAGGACTGGCAAAGCCGACGGAGGGCCAGGTCTTTTTATTTGGGGAAGAAATAACGCATCAAAACCGTCTGGAAAAGCTTAAGGACATCGGTGCCTTGATTGAGTCTCCAAGTTACTATGGCCATTTGAGCGGTAGAGAAAATTTGGAGATCATTCAGATGTTAAAAGAGTGTGATCCTCAAGAGGTTGATCGTGTTCTTGAAATCGTGCGTTTGGAAAAAGAGCAGGACAAAAAAGTCAGCCAGTATTCATTGGGAATGAAGCAGCGTTTAGGGTTGGCGGGAGCGCTAATAGGGAATCCCAAACTATTGATTCTTGATGAACCCACAAACGGGCTGGATCCGGCGGGAATTCAGGAAATGCGGGAATTGATTAAATTTCTGGCGCGGGAATTTAAGATGACGATTCTTGTTTCCAGTCATCTTCTAAGTGAAATTGATCAATTGGCTACCCATTTGGGCATCATTCAGAATGGTGAAATGATTTATCAGGATTCTTTAAGAAATCTGCATCGTTACAGTCAGCAACGTTTGGCATTAAAAACGATAGACCTTCCTAAAACAATTCAAATTCTCGAAAAAAACAATATTCCTTTTGAGCAGGAAAGGGATGCTGTTTTAATGCAAAGATTGACAGATGAAGCGATTGGCCAATTAAGCTGTATGTTGGGGAAGATGAATATTGGCATTACCCGAATTGAAGAGCGACAGAAAAGTCTGGAAGAAATTTTTCTGGAATTGACGGGAAAGGTGGTCAGTTTATGAAAAGCATACGCATCGAGTGGCGAAAAATCAAAAGAAAGCATTTTGCTTTGGTGGTATTGGGGACTTTGCTGCTACTTTTATTCTGGCAGCTCTGGTCAACTTCCAGAATGGATGAAACAGACCTCATTCAGGGATGGATGGGACTTTTGTATCAAATGCCTTTGCTAAACTGTATTGTCTTGCCGATCATGACAGGGGTTTTAGCTTCCAGAATTTCTGATATTGAACATAAGGGAAATACTTTTAGCATGCTGCGTCTGCTGATTCAAAACCGGTCAATTTATTTTGCCAAAATATATTTGGGTGTTTTTTTTGTTGGAATTACGACCTTGGGAGAGGTCATGATGATGCTGATGCTTGGCTTTTTGAGAGGCTTTATAACTAGTCCGCCATGGGGATTTTTGATTTATTTTTTTGGTTATACCTTGCTTGTCAGCATTGCTCTCTATCTTTTTCAGCTGCTCTTATCGCTGATTTTTAAAAATCAGCTAATCCCAATTGGAATCAGTATTATGGGAAGTTTTATCGGCTTATTTTCATTATATATGCCGGGGCGTATTCAGGAATTTTTTGTATGGGGATACTATGGTGTACTCTCTAATGTGCGAATGAATTGGGATGCGGTCAGCCGGATAATAGACTATTACTGGACGCCATTAAACTGGGGTGGCATTGTGGTTATTGTCGCTTTTTCCATTGTGATTACGGCACTTGGCTATAGACTGTTTATAAGAAAGGAATATTAAAATGCAGATACAAATAAAAACTGAGTGGATAAAAATAAAGAAGAGTCCAATTTGGCTGATCTTTTTTCTGATTCCGCTGATACCGGCTGTGATGGGAACATTTAATTACCTGCAGAATCTGGAAATATTGACAGATGGATGGTATAGTCTCTGGTCCCAACATACTATTTTTATGGGTTATTTTTTTCTACCGCCAATGATTGGGGCTTATAGTGCTTATTTATGGCGGCTTGAACACTTTAATCATAACTGGAATCGAATATTCACAATGCCTCAGCCGCCACTTCATCTATATTTAGCAAAACTCTTTATCGTGTCGTTAATGGTTTTCCTGACGCAGTGCTGGGTTGGGCTACTATTTTTTATATCGGGAAAACTAATTGGCATCATACAGCCTTTTCCGGCAGAAATGCTTGTTTGGTTATTGATGGCGACATTAGGTGGGATTGTCATTGCCTCCATTCAATTATGTTTATCAATGGTGATTCGAAGTTTTTCCATTCCCATCGGAATCGCTTTGATGGGCGGTGTTTTCAGTTTGGCTTTTTTGGCTCGCGGTTGGGGACTAATTTTTCCTTATGCTTTATTAGCGATGGGGATGAACGGCAATACACCGCAGAGTCTCGATTATGGCAATATATTTTTCTTTCTGATCAGTTGCTGTTTTTTTGAATGCATTAGTTTTATTTTTGCATGGCAGTGGTTGAAACGAATTGATGTACAAGCAGAGTAGTCATAATGAACCGACAAGATGTGATCTTGCGGTTCATTTTTCATTCAGGATGTTTATTCTTTTAGATAGCATATTTTTAAATAATGAATTGTAACTGAGAAAGAGGATTAGGCGTTCTAAAAAATTTAGTATCGAGATCGATTTTGATTCTAAAATAAATAGAAGACGCTTGTTTGCCTTAAATAAATTTACATTTAGTGTTTCTTCGGTTAGAATAAACAGGGTCTATAAAATTTAATGCAAATGGAAGGAAAAACACTTATAATTAAAAGGATTTTCAAAAAAGACGGCATTAAAAAACAGGCGTTCAATAAACAAGGAGTCATATATGGATGGATCTAGAAAATTTATAATCGTTTCAACAGGGGTTTCAATTCTTTTAATTATACTGGTAAGTGTAACCCTGGCCTATGCGGGTAGAGATAATACCCTCATGGCAGATAAAAGTTTAAATCTGACAATAAACGGATTTTTAGTGGAACTGCCGCTATCAGAAAATGGGGCAACTTATGATGCTGTTTCATTAAGTAGTGTTTCAGAAAATAAATTTTTGCTGAATAATGAAGTGGGCGCAACGGTTTCGATTGATGACAAAAAAGTTGGTGCCGGGGATACCATTAATTTGCAGTTGTCGTCGCTGTCGGCAGAAAATCTGATCACAATTAAAGTGGAAAATGAAAAAGAACAGCGTATTATTTATTTAAGAACGCTTTCAAGTCAGTTACCGGCAGTTACTGCGGCAGGAGAAAGTGTTTATAGCAGCAATTATTGCGCGACTCTGGCAAACGGAGCGACGGGGCTTTATGATCTTAATGAAAGTGGTCAAATCGTCTATTATATTGCTTCGTCTGAAGCGTCACCTGAGAATGCCACTTATTCTGATTTTAAAAAGCAGATACTAGAGGATGGTAAAATTCGTTACTCATATCAGAAAACCAGTAAAGAAACCGGTTTAAGCGAACGTATCGTGCTCGATGAAAATCATCAATATTTAAAAACGATTGTTTTAACCGAAAGCGAAGAAGCGCGCGATTCAGAAGCCTTAACAAGCGATTGCTTCATTCTGATTAATGATAATCACTGGATTGTTGCCACTAAACAATTACAATTGGTTCATAATATCCCTGATGGCCTCAATGCGTCTGCTCAGGGAACAAAGATCCAGCGGGTGCTGATTCAGGAAGTCAAAGACGATCAAATTCTTTGGGAGTTTACCTCCGATACATATCCTGAGCTATATGGTCTGGCTGGTAGTATTTACGGCAATGACACAGCTTCAGGGATTGACTATACCGGACTGAATCAGATGATTTTAGATCCCGAGGATGGAAATCTGATACTATCTTTTGCACAGATGGGTACGCTGTTAAAACTGGATCGGGAGACCGGTGAGATTCTTTGGAAATTATCGGGATCCGGGGACGAATTTGCTTTGTCGGCGGAACAAAAATTTAATCAGATCGCATCAATTCAGGCTGATAATGCAGGCAATCTGATTATTACGGATCAGGGACAAAGCGGCAGCCGGATTGTGGTTGTTTCACTTGATGAACAAAATAAAACAGTTAAGGCTTATAACAGCATTGATCTAAGTAAGAGTGTCACAGGAAAAGTTGTCGGCGCGACTAAGGTAGGCGATACGCTGGCGATTTTTGGACTGACGGCAGAACAAGATAATGGTGGTTCAATTACTGAATTTGATTTTGATTCAAATAAAATTTTGTTGCAGATGAAGCTGCCTGCAGGCTATGCTTTCGCGGATGTATCAAAAATTGAGAGCAATCAGTCAGCGACAGAATAGTTGTTTCAGTGCTCTGATAATTACCGCGCCAACTAATTACATTTTGTAGTCTGTGGCTGGCCACAGGAACGAGGTTCCTTTGGCTCGCCATCAGTCATTAAATATAAATGAATGCTGGTTGTCTTCGCGAGTGTTCGCCCTGTGGCAGTGGATCGGCCCCTGTGGGTACAACCGAAAAGTTAATTGTCGGTGCATTGGTGTATGATCTAATCAGGTCCAGTGATCGGGAAAGGGAAATCCATGAAAGTACAATTTATCTGTTATCCTAAATGCAGCACCTGTCAGAAAGCAAAAAAATTTCTAATTGCCCATAACATCGATTTTTCGGAACGGCATATTGTTGAAGAAAATCCTTCGAAAGAGGAACTTTTGGTATGGATGGACATGTTTTCCGGTGAGCCGAAAAAATTCTTTAATACCAGCGGCATGGCCTATCGAGAACTTGGCTTAAAAGACAAAGTAAGTGCCATGAGTCGCGAAGAGATGGCGGATAGCCTTTCGCAAAATGGCATGCTGGTCAAACGACCAATTCTTTTACATGATCAGGGAATTCTGATTGGCTTTAAAGAGGCCGACTGGGAAAAGAATCTGCTTTAATAGGAAATAAATGTCATAAAACGGTAATTTTTTACTGTTTAAAGAAATTGTAGATAAATTCCAATTGGTCTATAATGAAGATAATAAAAAAAGGAGATGATGGCATGGCACGAAAAAGTATTGAAAAATTCAGAAAACAACCGGAATCAGATCCTGTTGAAATCATGGAAATGGAATTAACGGATTATACCTATCCCAAAAGCGGCACAGGCATTTGCCCCCAGTGTGGTGGAAAAATGACTGGTGTGGGCCTGGACTGGACCTGCGAAGGCTGCGATTTACTTTTAAAAGGCCCAGTTTTTTAATTTTTCGCTTTTCAAAGAGGGAAAAACACATGATTGAATCGTGCCAAAAAATCTGAGCGGCAGCGAATTTAATGGTGTGTTTTTTGTTTGTAAAGTGCTAAGATGGAGAGATGAAATGACAATTACCTACGAATTAGGACATAGCTTATATGTAAATATTACCAACCGCTGCAGCAATGACTGTCGTTTTTGTGTCAGAAATGAAAATTCAACGGTCAATGGCACCGATAATTTATGGCTGGAAAGAGAACCAGATGTTTCGGAAATAATTGAAGATATTAAAAAAAGAGACTTAAAAAATTATCGTGAGTTGGTTTTCTGCGGATTCGGTGAGCCGACCTACCGTTTTTTTGAGATTATTGAAGTCGCCAAAACGGTGAAAAAAATGTTGGACATACCCATTCGCATTAATACTAACGGACATGGCAACCGCATTAACGGCGAAGATATTACCCCTTACATGAAAGGGCTTATCGATACGGTATCGGTCAGTCTGAATGCCGTGAGTCATGAGAAATATAATGAAATCTGCCAGCCCATGTTTGAAGATGCCTATGAAGAACTATTAGACTTTTCCCAAAAGGCCTCCCATTATACCAATGTTATCCTTTCGATTGTGGATATTCTGCCACCGGAAGAAATTGAAATCTGCCAGAAGATTGCCGATTCCATTGGTGTCAAGTTGCGGGTTCGCCACTACATCGAATCATGAACAGAAATTTAAACCCCGAGACTTTTAAGTTAGCAGATAAAACCATTAAAGTTGTAGAGGACCATCAGTATGCCTTTTTAATCTGGGCCGACTGGTATCAAAAAAAGCAAGAAGCGTCGGTGCTGGTAAGCATCGACTTCCACCCCGATACCAATCCGCCCTTTTGGCTGACCGCTTATCAGAAAGCCATGGCTAAAAATCCAGACCAGGAAGAAAGCCTGACGCGAAAATTTCAGCAGCAGATTTTAACTAAAATGGATGTTAAAAACCGTCAGAGCTTGGAGGCAGTCATGGCCAGCATGCGTAATGATGAGCAGATTAATACGGCGATGAAATTGGGGATTGTAAACGACTACCACATGATAAATTGTATGGAAGCTCATCAATACCCAACGGGTCATCATTATCTGGTGAGCCAGGAGCATTTTGGCAGCCTTGACGATACAATGTTTGAAGCCATTGATTTTAAAGAAGAGGCCCTGGCTGAAATAATTCTAGATATTGATCTGGACTATTTTTCTAAGCCGTTTTTTTGCCGTCCGGACGAGCAGAAAATATTTGGCCAATTGCTTAAAAAAGCTAAACTAATTACGATTGCCCGCTCCAGCAAATACTTTGAGTATTTGAAAAAGGAAAATTTTTCGATTGATGAATGTCAGCAGATGATTTTGGATCTGATCGAAAAGTGTCTGATGAGTAAGTTTTAATTGCTTTTTTTAAGAAAGCATTGACAGAAAAGGCAAAGCCTGTTATATTACATATTATTCAAATAGGAATTATATGATAAATTAGGAAGTAAAAGGATAGTGTCAAGTGAGCTATGAAAAACTAGAGCTGAAAAAACAGGCTCAAATAGAACCATAGAAACGCTGGATTTCAGGATTGTGGCAGCTCACGCCAC
>JASGLP010000068.1 GCA_030156895.1 Eubacteriaceae bacterium
TAAAACCGCCTGATTTGAAGGTTAGCTGATTACTATTATTATCGTTTATCATACAAAAGTTAATGATTGCTCAAAATTATGCTAGAACTTCCTAATCCTGGTAAATCAGCCCACCACCAATAAGTCTATGACCCTTGTAAATAACCAGTGCCTGACCGACAGCCGGTGCGCGAACACATGTTTTCGCAATAACTTTCAACCTTATCGCGTGCTCCTGATCCACATGATGCAACTCAACTCTACCATAATAGCTTTCACCTTTACAGCAGACCTTAAAGGTTAAATTACTTTCTCTAATGAGTTCTTCAAGTGTCAAGCCGTTTAATTTTATATCGGTTATCAAGATCGATTGCTGATACAAATCTTGATCCTGACCCAAAATTACCCAGTTATGCAAAAGATCGACCTCACAGACAAAATATTCCTGACAGCCATTCTTTCCAGCAATCGTAACAGCCTGACCCGGCGTATAGCCGAGTGCACCCCGATGGGCCCCCAAACGGTTACCCTGCAAATCAACAAAGACCCCTCTTCTGGCCGGACCATTCCCCAAACATCTTTCCTTTAAAAAGCGGACATGATTATTCTCGGGGATAAAACAGATTCCCTGACTTTCACTGCCTTTGGCAATTTGGGGAAAATCTTTTTCGATTGCCTTGCGTACTGCCTCTTTATCAGGAAAATCTTCCAAAGGCAGCAGCAAACGACTCAGATCCTCTTGCGATAAGTGATATAAAAAATATGACTGATCTTTATTTATATCACGGCTTTTTAAAAGACTGGTCTGCTGGCCATTTTTTTCAAGCCTGGCATAATGCCCAGTGGCAATCCAATCACATCCCAGGTGTTTCGCCCACTTAAAAAGCAAGGGAAACTTCATCCGCTGATTGCAGATCAGACAAGGATTAGGCGTTTGACCCCTTTGATAAATTTCTAAAAAGGGGGTAATTACCTGGTCTTCAAAGAGTTCTTTACAATCAATAAAATGATGTTCGATCCCCATGGCATTAGCAATTGCCGCCACATCTCTTCCTAAAAGCGGATTCCCCAGAAAGTCGAAGCTGATCCCGATCACCTGATAGCCCTGTTTTTTAAGCCTTATAGCCGAGCAGGTGGAATCAATCCCGCCGCTCATGCCCAAAAGCACCTTTTTATTAGCCACGCCTTATCTGACTCTGCCTGAAACAGGAATTAAGTGCGATTCTTTTTTGGCAATCAAATCTGTTTTAGTTTTCATTGAAGCCAATTCCAGCTGATTATCCCGTTCTTCTAAAAACGGCTGGATCTCTTTATTTTCTTCCACCAGATTAATCATTTCACAGGTCAGCCAGGGATTACCGACAAGGATCGGGCCAAGGGTATTGGTAAAGATCGCCTTACCTTCGTGAACCCCTTCAAATCGAGTTTCTCCGGTATTGCCGTAACCGTAATGAAGTAGGCCAAAGGGGGCTTCGTCTTTTAAAAGGATATCCATCATCTGTATTTGATTTCCAATGATTTCCATCTCCTTGCCGTTGTAGCGACAGGAGAAATACAGATCATCCCCGTAAACCCGATCATTTTCGACTAGCTCAACGTCGATTAACCCAAGACCATCAAAGTTTGATCCATCAACACGGTTGACTTTTTTCCCAAACATGGCAATAGACGTTCCAGTCACCAGCAAGGGTCTTTTTTCAATGAAGGTTAATAGATCCT
The DNA here is from genome assembly GCA_030156895.1 of Eubacteriaceae bacterium. Taxonomy (GTDB): domain Bacteria; phylum Bacillota; class Clostridia; order Eubacteriales; family Eubacteriaceae; genus Acetobacterium. Next base: position 1,699 of record JASGLP010000068.1, read on the forward strand.
GTCGCACGGGCATCAGGTAGTCGATGACTGCTTTAAAGTGAATCATTTCCCCCGGCGGACAAAACAAAATATCGTAGTCCAGAGGGTGAAATTCTTTGGTATCCAGAGTGATTTTATCCGTAACTGGCTCATGACCGCGACGTCTTAATTCAAACTCCAAGGCCAGAATATTGCCGCGATCGCCATGCAGATTAAAGGTATTGGGAAATAACCAGCCAATTTTAATCATTGCCATTAATTGATCCCCCCTTCAATATATTTTTTCATTTTTTCAAAGGTTGACAGCCAGGTAATCAGGTAAATATTATCCGTTTTTGCTTTTTCTATTTCCGCAAAAATCTCTGGAATTTCATCACTGTTCATAATCGTGATACTCCTTCTTTCAACCCCTTCATAAATCAGCCGGTTGGCTGTGTCAAAGGCCACATGTTCAGAAAAGCAGAGATAACGCTCCACTCTTGAATTAACCAATGGGGCAAAATCACAGTCGAAGGCATAAAAGGTATTGGCATAGTGGGGTACAAAATCACAAAGCTGATAGAGTCCTAAAGCAACCATTTTATCTTCTGAGTCTGATGCCATAATATTTAAAGCACTTTGCAATGTGTCAGGATTTTCCTGCTTAATTCGCATATACTTAATGGTTTTACCTTTGTAGCTCAGGACTTCGAAGCGACCACCAATATTTTTAAAGCTGTCAAAGGCTAAAGCCTGACGATCCTTGGGGACGCCACAAATCGATTCACACACCGCAACCGCAGCCGAATAATTATAGAGCATAAAGGGTAAATCATAAGGCATTTGAAACAGCGTATCGCCAACTGTAAAAACTTTTTTATCAAAATCGATATGCTCCAATAAAAAGTCTGGTTGATTAAGACTCTGATAGCCGCAGTGAGGGCAGTCAAATGGTCCGACATTATCGACATGGTACTCCGCGAATACAACATCATGAAAGCAGACCGGGCAGGCCAGGGTCGGATAATCATCGCCCTTTTTGAAGGATTCCGAGTGGTGGGAAACCCCATAATAAACGACCTCTTTAGCGATTTGATCAAAGGCTCGTGACCGGGGTTCTTCATTATTTAAAATCAGGCGCATATCGGGATTAATCACTTCTTTTAATTTGCGGACAATAAAATCAGGATCACCATTTCTCTGTACCTGATCCTTTTGCAAATTGGTAATCATCATATTTTTTGCTGGCAACTGGGCATAAATCAGGGGTAAGAACCGCTCATCCGTTTCAAAAACAAAAAAATCTGCATCCAGGCGGCCGGATAGTGAAGCTTCTTTGGCCAGACTGGTGGCAATCCCCGCCAAAAGATTGGCCCCTTCAAGATTTGAGACCACTTTTTTACCGCTTTTTCTAAGAATATGCACAATCAGATTGGTACTTGATGACTTGCCATTTGTTCCTGTTACAAAAATAACCTTATCCCAGTCGATATTTTTAAAGTGTCTTACAAACTGTGGGTCCAGTAACAAGGCTTTTTCTCCGGGCAAATTTGTGCCCCGCTCGCGGCTGACCAGATTGATTAAAAAGTTAATGATTTTTGCCAGCCATAACGCCAAATAAAATTTCATTTTTAATTGTTTTTCCTTTCAAAACTATGACTTGTTTTCTTTTTCGCTGTTTAAATGGGATCTAATTTTCTCAAGATCAATCTCATCCTCAGCAGAAACACTCCGGGACATTTCAGCTGCTCCTGAAACAACTGCCCCAACAAAGCAGGCCGTACTAAAGAGGCTGGAAAGTCCAATGATCATTGCGACAATCTGTGAATAGATTTCCCCGTTAACCGGCACCGGAAAAATGTCACCATAGCCGATCGTCGCAAAACTCACTATCAGATAATATAACATATCAAAGGCATCCAGTACACGATTTATGTTGGAATAATAAAATCCCGGCTCAATTTTGTAACAATTATAAACCATCAGATAAAGAATCATCAGTTCACAAAGAACCAAAATAACCATGCCTTTTAAAATGCTGGCCGTTTCCCAATTCTTCCGTCGCATGGAAACGGCGTTCCTAATACTGGCTGGATTGGCAATGGCACGAATCATCACCGCAAAAACCAACCCCAACGCAAAAATCAGACCAATTAAACCAATCGGCAGGGTCGGTGGAATAACCATCCGGGAGAATAGGACAAATGCGTGACCAAGGATAATATAAAAAATCAGATCCACATAACGTGACACAATATCGTCCTGAAACTGGTCCATCCGGACAAAGAATTTTTGTGAGAAAAAAACAATGCCCAAAAAAATCAGATATGATATACCAATAGCGATCAGTTCCGAGAGCGTAATCAGATGATGCTTGTTGACAACAATCAGCGAGATGACAAAGAGAATCACCGTGACCGTAATCATTCCCCGACGCTGATAAGAAGTCGCCAGCTTTAGAAAAAACATTCGAACCGGTCCCATTTTAAGTTTCTGGTTATTATTCATTTGCTGACGAAAATGATTTCTATTTATATAGAGAAACAGTTCAAACAAAAAAAGGCAGAGAATAAAAACATCATAAGCAATGATAATCGCATTACCGCTAGCCAGATTTTGGTCAACCGGTAAATCCGTAATCAGATTCTCCATTTCAACCCCACTTCCTTCACAAATTTTGTACCATTATACACATGTTGGTTTTATAGCGGGTTCATTCTTTTTCGATAATTTTTGCAATTCCTTCTTTTTGATCTGCTCTTTCAATCAGTTTGAGCTTTTGTCCACGTTTCATTTTTTTAATGGCGGCTTCCCGGCTAAGAGCCTGACTTTTGTCTGGCAGCTCTTCGAAATAAACGAGGGTAACCGGCCGCCGGCCACGGGTGTACTTGGCGCCCAAGCCCTGATTATGCTTGACCATCCGGGCTCTTAAATCATTGGTATAACCCGTATAAAAACTCTTATCACTACATTTTACGATATATACATAGGCTTTGTCCATCTTTCATTTTTCCTTTTTATATTTGTTTTTACGAAAGCCATAAAAAAAGACCCCCATAACAGGGATCTTACATTTTACATCATTTAGAAACTACTATTTCTTGGTCGTCTGGTCTGTTTTCTCTTTGTTCGACATTCGCGACATCTTTTAGGTTCATTATCAAACCCTTTTTCCTGGTAGAATTCCTGTTCACCAACAGTAAATACGAATTCTTCGCCGCAATCCTGACAGATTAGAGTCTTGTCTTCCATGAGTTACCTCCATTAGATTTGTGTACAGGTCTGATTAGTTCTGATAAAATGGAGCATGGACGTTTTGTCTTAATGTAGTTCCCATTTACGAATTTTTAATCAATTTCTATACTATTTGCATTATACACGATTACATAATTTTTGTCATCTTTTTTTTGTCTTTTTTGTTGAGTTAATTTACACTATCGTTTATATTTAAAGTAACTGATATTTCAGTAAAGATCTATCGTTTTATCGATCTCTTTAACCTGCATGAATATTAGTCGCGTTTAATACAGCCCAATTTTATTGCCTTTTAAATTAATTATTATTGAGCTGTCCGCAATTTATTATAAGGAGAAAGCAATGGCAGATATCAGACTCAAACAATATGCTAAAACCCTGATTCATTATTCATTATACGTTCAAAAGGACGAATGGGTTATTATTCGGGGTTCAGAAATCACTATGCCCCTGATCACCGAAGTCTATCGTGAAGTACTTTTGGCAGGTGGTCATCCGACCGTTATGCTAACACCCGAAGGTCTTTCGGAAATACTTTTAAAGGAAGGTAGTGATGAACAGCTTCGTTTTAATTCACCCATCATGCTGGAAGCTTATAAGAAAGCCGACAAGGTCTTAACTATTTTAGGCAGTCAGAATTTAAAAGCCCTATCATCTATACCTGGAGAACGGATTACTTTCCAAAAAAAGGCCTCTGCACCCATCAACACGATTTATAAAGAACGGGTTGCCCAAGGTCAAATGGATTGGACCCTTTGTCTCTATCCAACCCAAAGTGGTGCCCAGGAAGCCGGCATGTCACTTTCTGAATATGAAGATTTTGTCTATAACGCTTGTTTTCTTGATCACACCAGCCCAGTTGAATCCTGGAAAAAACTCCATGATGATCAACAAAAGATGGTCGATTTTCTCAACCAGAAAAACGACTTTCGTATCCTTGCGGCTGATACCGATTTAAGGCTCAGCTGCCAAAAGCGGATCTGGGTCAACTCGGATGGCCATCACAACTTCCCCAGCGGAGAAGTCTTTACCGCACCGGTTCGGGAAAGCTTAAACGGCACTATCCGCTTCAGCTTCCCTGGTATTTATAGCGGCAAAGAAATTGAAGATATCCGTCTTGTATTTAAAGACGGAAAAGTTGTTGAGGCCACTGCCGGGCGAGGGGAAGATCTGCTTTTAGCCCTTTTAGACACCGATGAAGGCTCCCGCTATGCTGGAGAATTTGCTATTGGAACCAACTATGGCATTGACCGTTTTACCCGCAACATGCTCTTCGATGAAAAAATTGGCGGCACCATTCATATTGCCTTAGGCAGCTCCTATCCGGAGTGCGGTCCCGTAAACGAGTCTTTGCTGCACTGGGATATGCTCTGTGATATGAAAACAGACGGTGAACTTTACGCTGATGGTCACTGTTTCTACCGCAATGGCAAATTTATTATTTAAATTTTATTGATAGCCGCCCATTGATGGGCCATAAGAACACATGACAATCCATTGTAAAACAGCCCATTTTATGGTATGATGATTCGATATGAAATTAGGAGGGATTTAATGGAATCAACAGAAAAAAATTCGAATTTTATAACCAACGCTATCGATCAGGACATTAAAAACAAGGTCTATACAGACGACCGGGTTCACACCCGTTTTCCTCCGGAGCCTAATGGTTATTTACATATTGGTCATGCCAAAGCATCACTACTAAATTTTCGCATCGCCAAACAATACAATGGCAAATTCAACCTGCGTTTTGACGACACCAATCCGACAAAAGAGGATACCGAGTACATTGATTCGATCATCGAAGATCTTTCCTGGCTGGGGATCGACTGGGAAGACCGACTTTTTTATGCTTCCAGTTATTTCGAAAAAATGGCGACCTACGCCATCGAACTGATAAACAAAGGTCTGGCTTTTGTCGATGATTCCACCGCCGAAGAAATGCGCACACAGCGCGGCTCTTTAACTGAAGCAGGAACTGAAAGTCCTTTCAGAAACCGCAGTATCGAAGAAAACCTTCAACTCTTTGAAAAAATGAAGGCTGGTCGACTGCCAGAAGGATCCCGGGTACTACGAGCCAAAATAGATATGAAAAGCCCCAATATGAATCTGCGTGATCCAGCCATCTACCGTATTCTTCATACCAAACATCATTCTACCGAAGATGACTGGTTCATTTACCCCATGTACGATTACGCCCACCCCATTGAAGACGCCTTAGAAGGGATTACGCATTCTTTATGTACCCTGGAGTTTGAAGATCACCGACCTTTTTATGAATGGGTACTCAATAACCTCGATGATTTTAAATCCGAACCGCCTCGCCAGATTGAGTTTGCTAAATTAAATCTGACCAAAACCATTGTCGGCAAGCGCTATTTAAAACAACTGGTCGATGAAAAAATCGTTGACGGCTGGGATGATCCCAGACTTTCAACTATCTCCGGGCTGAGACGACGGGGTTACACACCCGAGGCTATCCAGGCATTTTGCGAGGCCATTGGTGTTGCCAAAACCAATAGTACCGTCGATATTGCTATGCTGGAGCATTTTATCCGTGATGATCTGAAATTAAAAGCGCCCCGGCTGATGGCCGTGATGGATCCCCTGCTGGTAACCATCACTAATTATCCGGAAGATGAAGTGGAATGGCTCTCGGTACCCCTGAATCAGGAAAATCCTGAAATGGGTGACTATCAGACCCCCTTTAGCCGTCAGATCTATGTGGAACGATCAGACTTTATGGAAAACCCGCCGAAAAAATATTACCGGCTTTATCCCGGCAATGAGGTGCGTTTAAGAGGCGGCTATTTCGTGACCTGTACCGATGTCATCAAAGATTCCGACGGAAATATTACCGAACTGCTTTGCACCTATGATCCGGCAACAAAGTCTGGCAGTGGTTTTACAGAACGAAAAGTAAAAGGAACCATTCACTGGGTTTCTAAATCTCATGCTAAGGCTGTTGAAATTCACGAGTATGACTATCTGCTTGACGATGCCGAGTCCATCAGCAAAGAAACTTTCTTATCAGCTATTAATCCCAATTCCCTAAAAGTAATTAAAGCTTTAGCTGAACCGGCTGTTTTGTCGGCGAAAGCATTTGAGAAATTCCAGTTTATCAGAAATGGTTATTTCTCGGCTGATCCTAAATATTCCCAACCAGAAGCTCCGGTCTTCAACCAGATCGTACCGCTTAAAAGTTCCTGGAAACCGCAAAATTAAGGAGGCATCATGAAAATCTGGTCAGACAAAGAAAGCTTATCCCGCGACGAAATTAAAGCCATTCAGTTTACCCGCTTAAAGGAAACCCTGCACCGAGTCTATGATAAGGTTCCTTATTATAAACAAATGTTTATCGATAAAGGTGTTCATCCTGACGATATTAAAAGTCTGGATGATATGCACCTGCTGCCTTTAACCACCAAGGAAGATCTGCGAAAAAATTATCCCTTTGGCCTTTTCGCCAAACCCAAAAATGAGATTGTCCGCTATCACGCGTCTTCCGGCACCACCGGTAAACCGACGGTTGTCGGTTACACCAAAAACGATATAGAAGTATGGACTGAAGTCATCGCCCGGCTGGCTACCATGGCCGGTGTGACCGCCGAAGATACGGCTCAGATAACCTTTGGCTTCGGCCTTTTCACCGGGGCTTTTGGTCTGCAGCAGGGTTTGGAAAGAATCGGTGCCGGCGTCATTCCAATGTCTTCCGGTAATACCCAGAAGCAGATTATGATCATGCAGGATTTCCAGACAACCACGCTGATCGGAACCCCATCTTATGCCCTGCATCTGGCAGAAACAGCTTATGATATAGGAATTGATCCCAAAAAAGATCTGTTTCTTAAATATGGACTCTTTGGCGGTGAAGGCTCCACCGAAGAAATGCGCAATAAATTAAACGAAGCCTGGGGCATTTTTGCCACCGAAAATTACGGAATGAGTGAACTGATTGGTCCCGGAGTCGCTGGCGAATGCCAGGCCTTAACAGGGATGCATATTTGTGAAGATCATTTTATTGCTGAAATCATCGACCCCGAAACCCTGGAGGTTTTGCCCGAAGGTTCGGTGGGCGAGCTGATTATTACCCCTATTTCCAAAGAAGCACTACCACTGATTCGTTACCGTACCAAGGATATCACCCGTCTCGACTCAAGCCCCTGCTCCTGTGGTCGAACCACCACTCGAATCGCGAAATTATCAGGCCGAACCGATGATATGCTGATTATCGGTGGTGTCAATGTCTTCCCATCTCAAATTGAAGGTGTCCTTCTTGGTATTGAAGGCATCGGTAGTAATTATCAGATTCGCGTCCTTAAAAAAGGTTATCTGGATAAAATCGAAATTGATGTGGAAGTGGCCAACAGTGATCTGCTTGATTCTGTTACCCTCCTGGATGCGCTTTACAATGAAATTGCTCACAAATTAACCACAGTTTTAGGCATCCATGCCGGTATCCACCTAGTGGAACCCAAATCTTTGACGCGCTCAGAAGGCAAGGCCAAACGCGTTATCGATCAGCGAAACGAAAAATAAAGGAGACTCAAATGCTTATAAATCAGTTATCCGTCTTTATCGAAAATAAAAAAGGCCGTCTCTGTGATATCACCAGCAGTTTAAAAAAAGCCTCAGTCGACATCAGAGCTATTTCTGTCTTTGACAGTTCCGAATTTGGCATTCTTCGCCTGGTTGTGGATCAGCCGGAAGTGGGTGCCAAGGTTCTTCGTGAGGCTGGGCACGTGGTCAAACTGGCACAAGTGCTGGCACTTGATCCCTCGGATAAGATTGGCAGCTTAAATGATCTTTTTTGTCTTCTCTATGAGCAAAACATCAATGTCGAGTACGTCTATTCCTTCGTGATGCCTAACAATACTGGCTCACCGCTGATTATCCTTAAAACCGATGATCAGGAAAAGGCCATTAAAGTCCTCCAAACCTCCGATGCCATCTTAATTCCCAGCAAAAACGTTTATCAACAAAAATAAGCCCTTTGGTGCCTATTTCAGATTGAAGACAAATTATATTTAAGCACACCGACAATTGGCTTTTCAGTTGTCCGCCTCGGGGCGAACAGTTGCTAAAAAACGTCTATAATTAACGATTTCAAATTGGGCAACTGTCCGAATCCGCGCGCGGACTACGAAATCCAATTGGTCGGTGCGGAGTTTGTCTGCACTCTAAAATAAGCCCTTTCGGGCCTATTTTTTTTTGCTTTTAACTTTTTTGAGGCGGAAGAATTCTTCACGCTCTTTTTCTTCAATGGTTTCCTGAATATACTTGATCTGCGACTTAAGACGCGGGATCTGAATCTTATCCAGAGCGTTAGCACTTTTCTGGGTCTTTTTTATTTCCAGCGACAACTTATAAGCTGTGGATTCTACCTGAGCCAAATGATAGGACAAACATCTCACGTTATCAAATTTACGAATTGCTACGTCAAGAGCCGGATTATTTTCATAAAATCCGTAGGGCAGGGTCAACTCGCACTCGGCATTATAGTTAATTTCAGGGATATCCACTCCCATTACACTCTTGGCCAAAATATCGAAGGGCTCCTCTTTTTTTACCGATAAGGCAAATTCTTCCAAGTGATTGAGTCCCATACTGATACTGGCCTGTTGCAAGGCCTCGTAGGCTTCGCTGAATAGCGTGCCGATTTCTTTTTCCAGCGATTCCGCTTCCGAAACCAGCTGCATAATTTCCTGAATCAGGATCGTTCGTTTCTTATCGAGCAAATCATATCCTTTTTCCGAAAAACTAAGAGTTCCTTTGGCTTTGATCAAGTTGGCTTTGGTTGGCGTTATTTTTAGAGCCATTCAATCACTTCCTATTCTATTTCTTCGGGCAGATACTTTTCAATATTCTCCGGACTCAAACGATCCAGTTCGCTGACCGGCAACAAAGACAAAAGTTCCCAGCCCAGATTGAGGCTTTCCATAATGGTTCGGCTTTCATCAAAGCCCTGATTGATAAATCGCGCCTCAAATTCCCGGCCAAAAGCCATATACTGTTTATCAGTATCACTTAAATCCTCTTCCCCAATAATCTGTGAAAGATCGCGGACTTCCTGAACCTTGGAATAAGAAGCAAATAACTGGTTGGCTACCTCAGCGTGATCCCCCCGGGTGTAGCCTTCGCCAATACCGTCTTTCATCAGTCGTGACAATGAAGGCAATACCGAAACAGGTGGATAGAGGCTGCGCTGAAAGAGATCACGTCCCATTACAATCTGTCCCTCGGTAATATAACCGGTTAAGTCAGGAATTGGATGGGTAATATCATCATTAGGCATGGTCAGAATCGGTAAGAAGGTAATGGAACCTTCCTGGGACGAAAGCATGCCGGCCCGTTCGTAAAGTGCTGCCAGGTCCGAATACATATAGCCCGGATAACCTTTACGACTTGGCACCTCTTCACGCGCTGATGAAATCTCACGCAGTGCTTCGCAATACGAAGTAATATCGGTCATAACGACCAGAATATGCATGTTTTTTTCAAAGGCCAGATATTCAGCTGCAGTCAAAGCACAACGGGGAGTGGTGATACGTTCGGCGATGGGATCATCGGCATAATTGACAAACATGACCACTCGATCCATAACATTAGCTTCATCAAAGCTTTTTCTAAAGAACTTTTCATCGTCGTGTTTTACACCAATTGCGGCGAAAACAATGGCAAAATCCTCCTTGACGCCTTCACCCAAACGGGCCTGTCTGACGATTTGCGCCGCCAATTCATTGTGTGGTAGACCATTGCCCGAAAAAATCGGCAGTTTCTGACCACGAATCAGCGTTGCTAAGGTATCAATTGATGAAATTCCGGTTTGTATAAAATTTCGCGGATATTCCCTGGACATGGGGTTGATTGGCCGCCCATTAATGTTGGCTTCGATCTCACTAAAGACATCTGCACCATCATCAATCGGCTCGCCGATCCCATTAAAAATTCGTCCTTGAAGATCCAGCGAAACCGGCAGATTAAAAGCTTGGCCGGTAAACTTAATGACACTGTTGCCAGCTGCCAGGCCTGAAGTATTCTGGAAGACCTGAATCGTTACCTTATCTTCTTCAATTTTGATGACTTTTCCTTTTTTGATATTGCCCGATTCGGCATCAACAATATTGACAACTTCGCCGTAAAAAACATCATCCACGTCAGAAATTTCAATCAGAGGTCCCACTACTTTATCAATTCGCAAATACTCTTTTTTCATGGCGTCCTCCTAATTCTTTCCGTAACGTACAAACAGCGCATCATAAAAAGTGTCTACATTTTCCTGGAGTTTATCGAGTCCAGATAAATCATCGTTAGGGATATTGTATTTCATTTTAATAAACTGACCGATCAAATCCGAATCTTTCAGCTGGGAAGTTGGAATGCCAAGGGCAAGGCCTTCTTTCCCTTTTTCATATAAATAATCAATGATTTTTAACATCCGATACTGTTTTTCCAGGGGCACGTAAGTATCGTCTTTGTTGTAAGCGTTCTGCTGCAAGTATCCAACTTTAATAATACGGGCAATTTCCAGTACCCAGCGCTGGTCATCCGGCAAAACATCTTCTCCTACCAACATAACCATTTCCTGCAATTTGTTTTCTTCAAACAAAAGCTCCATCATCTTGTTGCGGAGGGTCATACAATCCTCAGCGACATTATCTTCATACCACTCGGTTAAAATTTTAATATAACCGCTGTAGCTTTCCAGCCAGTTAATAGCCGGATAGTGTCTGGCGTAAGCAAGACTCTTATCAAGGGCTAAAAAAACATTGACAAAACGCTTGGTATTTTCTGTTACCGGCTCAGAAAAGTCCCCACCAGCAGGTGATACGGCACCGATAATGGTAATCGATGCATCAGCGCCAGAAAGCGTTTCGACACTGCCGGCTCGTTCATAGAACTCGGCAATTCGCGAGGGCAGATAAGCCGGGTAGCCTTCTTCCGCGGGCATTTCTTCCAGACGGCCGGAAATTTCTCGCAAGGCTTCGGCCCAACGGGAAGTGGAGTCAGCCATCATGGCTACAGCATAACCCATATCTCTAAAATACTCGGCAATGGTAATTCCAGTATAGATACTGGCTTCTCGCGCGGCAACCGGCATATTGGAGGTATTGGCAATTAAAACAGTTCTTTCCATAATGGATTTGCCCGACCGGGGATCCACCAGGTTAGGAAAGTCTTCAATAACCTCAGTCATTTCATTCCCACGTTCGCCGCAGCCAATATAAACAATAATATCCGCATCAGACCATTTGGCCAGCTGATGCTGGGTCATGGTTTTTCCGGTTCCAAAACCGCCAGGAATGGCAGCCGTTCCACCTTTGGCAATTGGGAAAAAGATATCAATGACCCTTTGACCTGTTACCAGGGGAACTAAAGTTTCACTTCGATAAGCGGTTGGACGAGGCGTTCGCACCGGCCAGTCATGGGCCATTTTCAACTCATAAAGCTGACCGTCGAAGGCCTCTAATTTAACCAATACATCTTCAATGGTATAGTCACCATTTGCTACCACTTCCGTAACCCTACCGGATATACCGGGCGGCACCAGCAGCCGATTTTCGATGACATCTGTTTCCTGGACGATGCCAAAAACTTTGCCCTCCAGCAGCTCATCGCCAACCGCAACATTTAAAACAGTTTCCCATTTTTTTTCTTCATCAATGGACAAAAGTCCGATACCTTCTGGGATAAAAATCGGCGACAGATTCTGGATGCGCTTAAGTGGTCTCTGAATCCCATCAAACATGTTTTTTAGCATCCCAGGACCAAGTTTAAGACTTAAGGGCCGCCCGGTAGCCATAATTTTCTCGCCAATTTTTAAGCCTTCGGTTTCCTCATAAACCTGGATGGTACCAATATCCCCTTCCAGAACAATGACCTCACCGATCAGGCGCAGATCACCAACCATTACCATTTCCCGCATTTTAAAGGAAGCCATATTTTTTCCTTTAATAACTGGGCCGTTAATGGCAGATATGATCCCTTCAAATTGCTTTTCTTCAATCACTGCCATCTAATTCACCTTCTTCATAAATCCGTTTAA
>JASGLP010000069.1 GCA_030156895.1 Eubacteriaceae bacterium
ATCGGCTCTATTAAAAAATCAACTTATGCATTGGATCAATGCTCAGGCCTCTTTTGTTCAGGCTTTGTTTGTTCAATTAGGCTGGGAAAGTTGAGTTATAACATAATAAAACTTCGTCTTTGATAAATGACGGATATTCAAAAACATCGTTTTCTTCGAAAGTTGCCGCAAAGTTATTGTCAAATAGCAACGAATTTACACTATCCAACGGCGGTCTGGGGCCAATGCCCATCCACGACTCATTATGCGTCAGGAAACCTTTAGTATAGGCTACAAAATTATACTCACTGTCAACAATAAATAGTTCCATCTTCATCAAAATGGCACTTGCATTTAAAAGGTATTCCAAATTCTTAGTAGTATTAGACAAATCCAAAAGCATTCTTTCCCATTCTGAAAACTGACTGAAAATCATCTGTAACTGGTTTGACAATTTGATTGGGCTGATCTGTTCTTCAAAAAAAATCACATTGTTGCATTCCCATTCTGTTACTATTCCGCCAATACACAAGATCGAACAACCTTTAAAATAATCTGCCTGCAGATCGATTATACTTTTCAATACTTTTTTATCAATTATAATTGCATAGTCTTTTAGCACCTTTGACTCACTGGTCCAAAGATGAGTTCCTTTTAATGGCACCTCTTCAAATCTGTCCGCTCCCCTGCTTAATGGTTGCAAATGATATATCGAATTAACTGTTAATTCCCGCTTAATAATACTCAAAGTGATACTCAACGTCGCACCTCCTTTACTGCAAACTGTAGTATAAAAATTGTAAAAAGTCAACAACTAACGGATATACACAATCATCTTTCAGGTGCTACAATGCAATTAAATCAAACAATGCCATGGCCAAGGCTGTTAAATCAAACAATGCCATGGCCAAGGCTGTTAAATCCAAAAAACAAGGAGAATTACAATGTCAAAAATACCATTTAATGAAAGCGAATTAGAAGTGATCGGCTCCCTCTCAGGAGCCGCTTTTCAACAACCGCCAGCCCCAAAATTCAATGCACCGGTGACACCAAAAGAAAATTTCATGATGATGCTAGAAGGGCAACAGCCCTACTGGATCCCTTTTACTTCAGATGTACAATTCTTCAGCCCGAGACTGATTGTTGACAATGTCGTTTCCGGAATTGTCATGGATGCTGAAACACCAATGGTTACAGAAGACTATAGCGGTACCGGCTTTTTCGGTATTGAATGGCAGTATATCGAATCCGCTGGTGGTGCCATGGAAAAACCAGGAGTGAGAAAACTTGAAGATATTTGCGACTGGGAGAAAGAACTCGTCTTCCCAGATCTGGATGCCCTCGATTGGGAAGGCAGTAAAAAAGCTAACGAAGCGTGGTTTGACCGTGAAAATCGCTTGCTTGAAATCCGCATGCTCTGCGGCTTCTGGGAAAGACTGATGTCACTGCTTGGCGTTGAAAATGCTGCAATGGCCTTAATTGATGATGATGAGAAAGAATGTGTGAAGAGTTTCTTTAATGCTCTGTGCACTTTTTATGACAAGCTGATTGGTAAATACAAAACCTATTATAACCCGGATATTATTCTGATGCATGATGACTGGGGAACTCAAAGAGCACCTTTCTTTTCGCCGGATACCTCAAGGGAAATGTTACTTCCTTATATGAAGCGGATTATTGAATCCTGTCATAAGCGGGGAATTAAATTCGAGCTGCACAGCTGCGGCTTTAATGAAACCAATGTACCGGTTATGCTTGAGGCTGGTGTGGATATCTGGACTGGGCAACAGGTGAATGATACCAAAAAACTAATCGAACAATATGGCGATAAAATGGTTTTCCAAGTTGAGGCTCCGGTATTCCTCCCGAGCACTCCTAAAGAAGAAATTATCAAAACCGCAGAAAGTTTTTTTGAAACTTACAAAGATTGTCGAACAGCATTCATTGTTTACTTTGCCGATCCGACTTTTCATGAAACCATCTATCGATTAAGCCGCCAATACTATCAATAAGAGTATTTTTAACAATTTCCGTAAATACGCTCTAAGAAGAACGATCCAAAACAATAACCTGTTCTGGATCGTTCTTCTTTATTTTTATAAAATTTGTTTTTGATCAAGAGCCATGCTTACCCCTCCTTCATCTGCTGACTTTCTGTCAAGGCCAGAATAAATTCGCGGATGGCCGGACTCTTATCTTCTTTTCGGCAGGCTGCGATCACGTCAAATCGGTACTGGTCCCCTTTGAGAGGAATGCAACGGATCCGGTCATTGGCATAGAATTTGAGCTTTCCGGGAATAATCGCTACCCCATCCCCGGCTTCGGCCATCAATAAGGATGAGCTGATACACTCATAACGGAGCATCTTATTCGGAGGTATTTTTTCGGCGTTAAAAACCTTATTCATATAGGTTGCATAGCCATTAAACTTGTCATTGGCCGGCAGCAGAATCCGCTGTGAAAAGAGTTCATCAATGGCCACACTTTTCTTTCTGGCCATGGGATGATTTTTGCTGACAGCCACCCGCAGCACATCAGGATATAATTTATAGGTATCGCACCAGGAACTGAGCAGTTCCTGATCAAAATCGAGGGTAACAATAACATCGACCTCATTGGACTTTAATTTTTGGGGCAGATCGCCATAATCACAGGAAAGCAAAGTCAATTTAACGTGGGGACAGGCCTGTTCAAACAACTGCGCCGAGGGTCCCAGAATTTCCCTGGTGTGGGCATGAAGATAACCGATTCGCAATTCCATTTCAAGCCCGGCGACGGCCATTTTTACTTTTTTCATACTTTCATCATACTGATTGACAATGATATTGGCCTCGGTCAATAAGATCCTGCCAATCACGGTCAGTTCCAAATGGTGGTGGCTCCTAGTAAATAAGGACGCTCCGACTTCTTCTTCCAGGGCGGCAATGTGCTTGCTCAATACCGATTGAGTTATAAACATTTCCTCTGCCGTTTTACTGAAATTAAGATTTCTGGACAGTGCAATAAACTCTTTCAATAAATCAATTCGCATCGATTTTTCCTTTCCTTTTCCAGATTGGACTGATGATGGGATTTTGGGCTATCTCATCAGCAATCGCCGCAGTTATGCGATCGCCTGAAATATCTGGAATCTTTCTCTCTTTATTCTACCTGATTATTAAATCTCCGGCAAGAAACCTTGATTTATATTTATTCTTCTTAAGCTAAAGAATACAAAAAGGACTATTCTATTTTGGAATAGATAGTGGTCTTTTTTGAATTTTACACTAAATCCGCCGAATGATATAATTCGTTTACAATGATAAATATTTAACAAGATACTTGTAATTATTTATCCACATTAAAACAAGAGGAGAATCACTTATGAACCTGAAGTACCCCCATCTTTTTTCCCCAATTAAAATTGGAAACATCACCTACAAAAACCGGATTTTTTCAGCACCGATCTCGTTGCAGGAACTTTCACCGGAACTCACCTTAACGCAGGAAAACATTGCTTTTTTTGAACTGCGAGCCAAAGGTGGCTCTGCCAATGTTACCGTGGGCGTTGCCAATGTGCTGGACACCGGTCGCGGCCATACCAAGGAACTAGCGCTGGATAATCCCCTGATTATGCCATCCCTGACCCATTGTGCCCGGACCATCCGACGCCATGGTTCGATTCCCAGTATTGAGCTGTGCCATGCTGGAATGTATGCCGGTCTGCCCAATCTGGAAAACCCCCATCCCACCAATATCCCGTACGGACCACTTTATGAAGTAACCGCAGATGGTACTGTCGTACGCCCCTGGGATGAAGGTATGATCTTGGAATTGGTAGAAGCCTTTGCCAATGGCGCCCGCCTGGTTAAAACCGCCGGGTTTGAAATGCTAATGGTGCATGCCGGCCATGGCTGGTTGCTGAGCCAGTTCATTTCGCCAACCAACACCCGCTGCGATCAGTTCGGCGGCAGCTTTGAAAACCGCATGCGTTTCCCGGTAATGGTCTTAAAAGCGATCCGCGAAGCCGTCGGACCGGGCTTCCCCATTGAATTCCGAATGAATGCCGTGGAGCTTTTTGAGGAAGGACATGGTTTGGATGAAGCCATCGAAATCGCCAAATATGTTCAGGACTATGTAGATATCATCCACGTCAGTGCCGGTAATCAAAAAATCGGTGAGACCTTTGTCCGTACCCATCCGGATATGTTCCTACCCCACGGTGTCAATGTCGAATATGCCGCTGCGATTAAAAAGCATGTCAATATCCCGGTAGCCGTGGTTGGTGCCATTACCGATCCGGACCTGTGCGAAGAAATTATCGCTTCCGGCAAGGCAGATATTGTTGAAATGGCCCGTGGCCTGATGGCTGATCCGTTCCTGCCCCAAAAAGCCATGGAAGGTCGCGATCAAGACATCCGTAAATGTATGCGCTGTCACGTCTGTTTTGACACCATCATTATGACCCGGGATACCGCCTGTGCCCTTAACCCGGTGATCGGAGAAGAGGAACTGTACTTCTCGCCGCCAGCGGCCCCAGCGAAACTTAAAAAAGTCCTGGTTGCCGGCGGCGGTCCTGGCGGTATGCAGGCAGCCATTACGGCGGCCGAACGTGGTCACCAGGTAATTCTCTGCGAGGCCACCGACCAATTGGGCGGCCAGATTCTTTGCGAGGCTCATGTTGATTTCAAGAAAAACTATTTTGAATTTGGTCAATGGCTGATCCATCAGCTGGAACAACTTGATAACGTTGAAATCCGCTTAAATACCCGAGTTGACGCCAAACTTGTTGACGAAATTAAACCAGACGCTTTAATTTGTGCCCTGGGTGCCGACCCACTGATTCTTGACATCCCCGGAATTGATGACGAGCGTGTCATTTATGCCACTGAGCTGGCCAAGGAAAATCCGAACATCGGCAACAAAGTAGTTGTCATCGGCGCTGGTCTAGTCGGCTGCGAATCCGCCATTCACTTCCTCCGGGAAAATAAAGACGTTACGCTCATTGAATGCCGGGATGATTTTGCCGTCGACGCCAATGCCTTCCATAAAATGGCTTTAAATATTAATCTTCGCGATGGCGCTGATATCCGTCTTAATACCACCGTTAAAGCCATTACCAAAGCGGGTGTTGTTGCCATTGATCAGGATGGCAATGAAGTGGTTTTCCCAGCGGATACGATCTTCTGCGCGGCTGGCATGAAATCCAAATCAGCCGATGTTGAAGCACTGCGTAGCTTGGTCATGGAATTCTGGCCCATCGGTGACTGTGTCAAGCCGGGCAAGGTTCAGACTGCCATTCAACATGGCCATTATGCGGCTCTAGATTTATAAAATATCCAACCCATAAAAATTTAACAGAAACCGAAGATGCCTAAAAAATTTAGCATCTTCGGTTTTTTGTGATTCGTCCAGATTAATTAACAAGCGCATTTATCTTCTGCGCAGCTGAAATTGATTCAGCATCTGCTTGAGCATTTCTGCCTGGCTGGCTAGTTCTTCGCTGGCAGCCGCGCTCTCTTCTGAGGTGGCCGAGTTATGCTGGATAACCTGGGCTACCTGGTCGATACCAGCATTAATTTGAGCAATGCTGGTGGCCTGTTCATTTGAGGCTTCTGAAATGTTAACGACGATTGCGGTTGTTTTTTCAATGCCATCGACAATCTCTTTTAAAGCGGCCGCTGTTTCATCGGCTATTCGGGTTCCCATTTCAACCTTATTGATGGAACCTTCAATCAGCAGAGTTGTCTCTTTGGCCGCATCGGCACTCCGGGCTGCCAGCGATCGCACTTCTTCCGCAACAACAGCAAATCCACGCCCATGCTGGCCGGCCCGGGCGGCTTCAACCGCAGCATTAAGCGCCAGTATATTGGTCTGAAAAGCGATATCATCAATGACTTTAATAATATTGGATATTTCTTCAGAGGATTCATTGATTTCAGCCATCGAAACCTGCATCGATGCCATCTGCTCATTTCCACTGATGGCATTGCTCATGACCTCGGTAGCCAATGATCGGGCTTTGTTGGCATCCATGGCATTTCGTTTAGTCTGATCGGCGATTTCCGTCATCGATGCGGTTAATTCCTGCACCGAGCTGGCCTGTTCGGTTGAACCTTGGGATAACGCCTGACTGCCATTGGAAACCTGGCTGGCACCGGCCGCAACCTGATCGGCGGCACCGATGATATCGGCAAATACCTGATTCAGTTTTGCGATAATCGCATTAAATGCCTTGGAAATATCGCTAAAGTCGCCCTCAAAATCAGACACGTTATCCATATCCAGTTTGCCATTGCCAAGATTAGTCGTGATTTCAGAAATGTCCGTAATCAGCCGGTTTAATTGCCCGGTTGTGGCATTGACTGAATTTTTAAGATCGGCAAATTTGCCTTCATATGAACCGCATAGTTGTACCTGCAGATCACCTTGCTCAATAGCAGCCATCACCCCGGATACTTCCTGCAGCGGTTTGGCAACTTCTGCTAAAATGCTGTTCATACCACTGACTAAATCGGCCCAGGTTCCCTTGAATTGCGACACATCGGTCCTTTTTTCCAGATTTCCCTCGATCACAGCTTTTGTCATGGTTATGCCCGCTTCGACCATTCCGCCCACGGATTCCTGAACCTGCTGCAAATGATCCCGGATTTGTTCAAACTGCTGTCGGACCTCCTCAGTATAGTCGTCGGCTTCAGTGATCACCATGTCAAAATTCAGATCGCCTTCGGCCATACGTAGCAAGTTCTGCTGAAGCCGCGCCACTTCGGCTTTTAAGTAGTTTATCACCTTTGTGTTAGGGGTTAAATCTGAAGTAATTTCGACAAAACCAATCTGCTCTCCCTGCCGATTGGTTATAAAAGAGGTGGTATTTTTATTATACAGCCCGGCAAATTCAAAATAGGTATCATTTGCTCCTTTTTCGATCAACCGTCGATACCCACAATCTTCCGAATTGCAGATCGTCGCTCCGGCGCTGCAGCAATCCGTCCCGACCGCTGATTCACGATCCTTGATGGCCCCGGCAGCAGCCAGATAACCTTCGTAGGATTTATTCAGAAAAGTCCATTTCATCTGATTATCCATCGCCTGAACGGGAAATGGCATGGCATCGAGAATTGCCGTGAACCAGTCGATTTTATCCTGAGCAAATGCCATGATCTGATTAACTGACTGTATCTGGGACTGATAAGCGCCAGTCACTAATGACGTGTCCCCGCTTTGCGAAAAAATCCCCCGCTTCGCTTGAACGGAAGCCGCTTCCAATTCGCTGGTGAACGTGAGCATGGCATTTTTTATCGTCATCAAGCTCTGCCCCAGACGATCTTTATCAGAAACTGGATGGATTTCCACCGATATATCCCCCACCGCCAGCTTTTCTGCCTGTTCGGCCTGGTTTTCAAGCGCTTTGGCGATAGACGTGCAAGACTCCAGGATGCCATCCAGTAGATCGTTAGGCTGTCTTTCCTGCTCAATTCCTAATTCGTCGATTGACAGTTGCGCAGTCAATTCCTCAATGGCCGTCAGTTTTCGGGCAGTTTTTTTCGCTGATAACAGGATCACCCCGACAATCCCGGCCAGACCAACTAGCAGGATCATCAGAAAACCATTTAAGCCAGGCTTTGCATCTGCCCAAAACTGCAGCATGCCCATTGCAGCTGCATAAATCAGCATAATCGGCACACCAATTGTGAGCAGTGTTTTTCTTAAGAATTTATTTTTCCGTATCATTTTTTCTCCTTGTGTTTTCTTTTTTTATCTCTTTTTATTACTATCTCCACAAACAAAACAGTCCTTCTGCCTTAAACAGGCAGAAGGATCGCTAGGTGTATTGTTTCCTTCAGGGTTATGCCAAATTGATTAGTCTCTTTGTTTTAATATATCAATCTTGATTCAATAATTTTTCGGAAATCGCCTTAACACCCAAAACCGCTTGTGAATCCGAAGGCAGCTCGGTAAGCGGTTTACCCACCGCATCATAGCTAACAATATTTTCATCCAGGGAGATGATTCCTAAAACCGGCACATTCATTTCTTGAATCGACTGGATCAGCACCGTTTCATCGAACCCGTCAGGCACTCGATTGATGACCACCCATAGTTTGCGACAATTAATAACCCCATCCTCGGTCACCATTTTCCGGATATGGGCCACCGTCTCCCGGCCGCGCGACGAGGTATCGGTGAGAATGATCAAATCATCCACTTCACTGACAACCTGCCGATTGATCTGTTCAAGGCCTGCTTCCCCATCGATTAGAATCGTATCAAAGGTCTGCATTAACAATTCGATGGAACAGCGCAGCAAGGTATTAACCGAGCAATAGCATCCCTGGGTTTCTGACCGGCCCATGGCCAGAAATGCCAGCTGATCCGTTTCAACCAGGGTATCCAGCACCAGATAATCCAGCAGATTAGCCAGTTTTGTTTTATCGTCGGCATCGCCATGTTTTGCGGTATCAATAATCGTTTCCCGGACTTGCCCCATGGTTCGTTCGGCCTTAATCCCGAGGGTATTTGGTAAACCAATGGCGGGATCGGCATCAATGACAATCAGCTTTCCGGCTTTTTCATTGGTCATCAGGGCCTGGGTCATCATGGCGGTAAAGGCCGTTTTTCCCACACCGCCTTTTCCGCAGACAGCAATCACGCGTTTAGTTTGGTTACCATTTTCACAGTTTTTCATGGTTTTTTCCTACTTCTTTCTGATAGGCGCCACTGATTTTTTTAACTTCCTGACAGACATCCTTTTCCTCACAGGCACCGCAGTGTCCGCCGGGTTTACACTGGGAAATATCAACACCCCGTTCTTCCCAGACTTTTCGTTTCATTTCCTTGACCATCTGGCTGACCGGTTCGCCCAGTTCCTTCAGCCCAAGAACATCCGACTTTTCGGAGGTCACAAATAAGATGCTGACAGCTTCGGCTGGGGGAAATTCCGCTTTGATCCGGCTGATCAATGCTTCCCCAATCCGCTGAAGACTCAGACCTTTTGCTGCGGCTTCATAACTGATTCGGCACCAGATGTTTTCGAGGGTGCTTTTGATCATGAAACCTTCATACAGATCTGCGGGTATCGAATAATTCAGCAGTGCAAAGCGGTCTTCTTCAGTCAGTGCCCTGCCGGCAATCAGAATGACCAATCCCAAGGGCAGATCCTGGTTTTCGCTTTCCGCCACCTCACTGCCAATCACAATGATCTCCCCATCATTGATGCTGTCGTCACTTGCTGAACAGACCACAAACGAAATGGAACCGGCTGCGGGGCTTCCCAGTTCAAGAAAGGTATCTGATCTGAGCACGATCGTGGACCCGGATTTTTTAATGCTGTCTGATTCGAACGGCCGCACCGTTGCCTGATATCGCCTGATGGTTCTTTTCAATCCGCTTAATTTGTTGATATAGTTAAAAATGTTCCTACTTATTTCGTTAAACTCAGTTGCTTCATTAAATTCATTCATCTTAACACTCGCCTTATTTGACATGATTGCTGCAATACGCATCGCGACCTAACAGCGCAGCCCCTAAGGCTCCGGCGATTTGCGGGTTTTCAGATAAGGGGGCCAGTTTAAAGTTGAGCCGCTTTTCCAAACTGCGGATTAACGCCTGATTCTGGGCACACCCGCCGGTCAAGACCACTTCAGCGTTGATCCCGGTTTTATTTGCCATGGAAAAAATACGTCGGGCAATTGAATCATGAATGCCCGCTGCAATATCGTGTATGTCAGCTCCTTTGTTGATCAGGGTAACCACTTCGGATTCGGCAAAAACGCTGCACTGCTTGGAAATAGCGACCGGATTGTCCGATTCAAGGGCCAATTCCGACAGCTCCTCCAGGGTACAATCCAGGGCTCTTCCCATGGCCTCAAAAAATCGACCGGTGCCGGCGGCACATTTATCGTTCATCATAAAATCAAGAATTTTTCCCTGGTTATTCAGCGCAATCACCTTACAGTCCTGCCCGCCAATGTCGATGACGGTTCTGACCTTCGTGTTCATCCAAAAGGCCCCATGGGCATGACAGGTAATCTCAGAGATATTCGACTGGATAAATGACACCCCTTCCCGGCCATAGCCGGTTCCGACGATCGTTGACAGGGCCTCCCGGGAATCCAAGCCGGCTTTAGCAATGGCTTTTTCCAGCACTATCTGCGCGGTCTTTTCGGGATTGCCTTTTGAATTCATAACCGCCCAGGAAATAATTTTTTCTTCATCAACGATCACCGCTTTGCCAGTGGCCGAGCCTAAATCACATCCACAATAATACATAGTTTTATACATTCCTTTCGCTTCGCTCAAGGCACAAACATTTTCATGAAAATGTTGTACCCACTCCATTTTTTGTTTACAATTCTATTATGGAACAGCAATACACTACAGAACACGGAAGGAGGAGTGGCGAACTTAGTTTCGATCCCGCATAGTTATATGTGTCGTCATCCTTACAAGCACAAACAAGTGGGACATTGAGCCCGGACTCTTATCATTGGTAGTAAACCATGTTTATTAAGTCGCAGGATGACAGTCAATGTTGCTGTTCTTTTAATATTATGGTGGTGATATTTATGATGAGGATTGTTTACCCCATCTGCTGTGGACTTGATGTTCACAAAAATCTTATCGTTGCAACCATCGTAACAACCGGCAAAGACGGAATATCTGAGTATCAGCAAAAATCTTTTTCTACCATCAACTCGGATCTTCAAAAATTTCACGACTGGCTGATTGAAAATAACTGTAAACACGTTTGTATGGAATCCACTGGTAAATATTGGATTCCTGTTTTTAATTACCTTGAAAATGATATCGACGTTTCTCTTACTCACCCCAAATATGTAAAAGCTATCAAAGGCAAGAAAACGGATAAAAAGGATTCTAAATGGATTGCTGACCTTTATAAGTTTGATCTGGTCAGATGTTCTTTTATTCCCCCAAAGGATTTCCGTCAACTTCGTGAACTGGCTCGCTATCGTTTTAAGCTTGTCTGCATGAAATCTTCTGAAAAAAACCGGATTCAAAACTGCATGACCGTTTCAAACATCGCAATAGCCAGTATACTGTCTGACCCCTTTGGTAAAACAGCGACTGAACTCATGTCCTATTTGCTTCAAAATACAGCGGATACGATTGATGATAAAGCAGTTCGTAAACTGATCAAAAAAGGTGCCCGGGCAAAATAAGATGAAATATTCGAAGCCATCAAAGGATATCACATTGGCTCGGATCAACATAAAAAACTTGACCTTGCCAGAGCTCATCTGAATTATCTTGATGATATGATTCGTCAAACCGAAATTGAACTTTATGTCCGGATCAAACCTTACTATGAATTTGTCGAACACATCGCTACTCTGCCTGGTATCACTCAATTAAGTGCCACAATCATTCTTGCAGAAATTGGGGTTGATATGAATGTCTTTGATGACGCAAAACAACTTTGTTCCTGGTCGGGACTTGCCCCTTCCAACAACGAATCTGCCGGCAAGAAAAAATCTGTTCGTATTGCCAAAGCTGGTGCTTATTTAAAACCCTTAATGGTTCAATGTGCTCTTGCTGCAATCAGGAGCAAAAAACAACCTTATTTTGCAATCAAATATGGTCGTATTAAAAAACGTCGTGGTCATAAGAAAGCCATTATTGCGATTGCACGCATGATGTTGGTTTGCATCTATCATATGGTTATTAAAAAAGAATCTTTTAATCCCACTGATTATTCGGAATTGATGGATCCGCATTTCAATCAGCATAAAGTCATTCTGAATGATAAAAACGTCTTTGCTTACCTTGAATCTCAAGGCTACGATACTTCGTCATTGGTTAAATGCAACGATAACTGATGCTTAATTTAACACTTTAATTTTTTCAGGGGGCTACCCTTAGTTTAAGTCGCCCAAAAACCAACGTTATTTTTCACTCTTTTCTCTCCATAATTTTAGTGTCTATTTTTCACTTAAGCCAGTCACTCTGAAAAATTCTGATATTTGTTTCTTAACCTCTTCCATCGGCGTATAGCGTTCATCAAACAAGCTGGTTGTCAGGCTTAACAGCGGTACGTCTAAATCACGGCACAGTTCTTTTAAAAACTTAGTCGTTGCCGATTGATCTTTATGGCCCATATGGCCCGGGAAGATGACACAGTCAATGCTGTAATCTTTGACAATCCGGGTGATGTCTTCCAGAAATACTTCAACGGTTCCGCGGGCCTGTCGAATCATTGGTACTTCGGCAGTTGAACGTCGCGCCAAACCCAACAGCATACTTTCCGGTGTTGATGTATCGATGGGAGTATAAGGTGCGTATCCCTGAAAGTCCATAACCACATTAGCCTTCCATTCTTCGGCCAGCCACTGACCCAACTCTTCATTCCATTGGGGGGCCAGGTCGGCCCATAGAATTCGGATCTTTTCATCCGGAACTGCACCAATCCCAGCTTTAACCTTTTGTTCGGCATCATAAACCATCATTTGCAGCAGTTCAGTTGCCTTTTGTTGGCCAGCCCGGACATGCTGGGTAATCGGCCAGGCGACGACCGATCCTTGAAACGATCCGCCCGGACAGGGCACTGCTCGTCTTAATTCATTATATTCAGCCCAGGTTTCATACTGACGATTGGTTTCTTCAATCACCGCTCTTAATTTGTCATAATCCATTTTAACGCCGGGGTGCACCGCCTCCAGAAAAGCGATCATCCCTTTGAGCTCATTGGCAAAATATTCGTAATCCTCTTCACTGGTGCCATAACCATAATCCAATGAAAAATCCGGAACGTCTGCCCAACCATTATGTTTAAAGGATTCGTGCATAACCGGTTGGGCATCGCATGGTTCGAGCATCGCCAGCATCGCGGTTGGTTTTGGCACTAAATGATCCTGGACGGCATAGGTGCTGAGACGAATCAGTGAGCAGATATCATCCGGCAGCGAAATCTTATCCGATTCTTCCAGATCATAGAGTTCGGTCATGTACATATGTCCCAGAATATTAAAAACGGGATTAAAAAAATGAATGTCCATTGCCGCCAGAATTTCTGAGGCGTTGCCATACCAGGTGGACACCATCGGTGCTCCGGTTTCAATGCATTCCAGGGTTTTTTTATCACTTTCCATGACCAGATTGATCAGCCCAATTAAGACCGGGTTTTGCATTTCCGGTGGAGCACTTTGAATCATCCCCAAAACATGTTGCCAACGGCCGATACATTCCTGGGTTCGCTGTACACCAGGTTTTAATTGATTTGTCATCTTATTTTTCCTCCAATGTTTCCTGAAATGCCTGAACGCGGGTTTTCAGCTGACCGATACCGGTAAGATTATATTCGATTTCCAATTTTAAATGAGGCAGGTTGTTTTCCTTGGCATAACGGGCAAAATCATCCTGTTCGTAAGCGAAGATATCGCATAACAGCAATCGGGCACTGATGATCCCGTCCACCTCATAGTCGTTGGCCAGTTCCTTAATCTGCTCATAGCGCTGAAAACTTGTTCCATAAGTCCGGGGATCTGATGGCCGTTCGTTGAGATAGTATTGACTGATTGCCGCCAGCGGATCGCCGGTTTCTGAAATATCCTTTAGACATGAACGGGTACCGTACCAGAGCAGATCGGTGACGACCATTGCGCCCTGACTTTCCAGTACCTTTTTAAAGGTAGTGTCAAGTAAAACACCCCTATTTTTTTATAAAACCTATATTTACCGGGTTTTTGAAGTTTTTTCAAATAAAAAAACAATGACCCCCTGTTTTCGGTTATAATTGAAGTTCCTAAGCCACAAAAATAAACCCAAAAAGGATGTCATTGCATGA
>JASGLP010000019.1 GCA_030156895.1 Eubacteriaceae bacterium
GAAAACAGGGGGTCATTGTTTTTTTATTTGAAAAAACTTCGAAAACCCTGTAAATATAGGTTTTATAAAAAAATAGGGGTGTTTTACTTGACACTACCGACTGAATAGAAAAGAGGAAAAAATGAAAAATTTAACCTATCCGTTTTCAGGAATCGTCGGTCAGGAAACCATGAAGAAGGCATTGATTCTTAATGTCATTAATCCTTTGTTGGGTGGCGTTCTGATTCGCGGGGAAAAGGGAACGGCCAAATCGACAACGGTTCGGGCTCTGGCAGAACTTCTGCCCTCAAGAAGTCAGGTGGAAGGATGTTCCTTTGCCTGCGATCCCCGGGAGCCGGCATTGATGTGTCAGGATTGTTTTGATAAGGTCAATCAGGATCAAAGCCTGGTGGAATGCTTTGGTGCTATGAAAGTGATTGATCTGCCGGTTTCGGCAACGGAAGATCGGGTGGTCGGAACCCTGGATATCGAGCATGCCATTAAGGCCGGGGAAAAGAAATTTGAGCCGGGTATTCTGGCTCAGGCCAACCGCAATATTTTATATGTGGATGAAGTCAATCTTTTGGACGATCACATTGTGGATGTCCTCTTGGATTCGGCGGCCATGGGGGTAAACACCATTGAGCGTGAAGGGGTTTCTTATTGTCATCCGGCCCGTTTTATCCTGGTTGGCACCATGAACCCGGAAGAGGGCGACCTGCGTCCCCAGCTTCTGGACCGTTTCGGCATGGTTGTTGATGTGGTTGGCGAGTCTGATCCGGAAATGAGAATGCGGGTGATCAAAAACCGTCTCGAATATGAAAAAGACAAAGAAAGCTTTACCGAGAGTTTTAAAGAGGCTCAGGAAAGCTTGAAGCAGAAGATTCAGAAAGCCAAGAAGCTGTTAAAGCAGGTTCATTACTCAGACGACATGCTTGAAATTGCCGTCAATATCTCGATTGAACTGGGGGTTGATGGACACCGGGCCGATATTTCCATGATTAAAACAGCCATGACCATTGCCGCCTTTAGAGGAGCCTTAGACGTGACAGCCCAGGATATGATGGAAGCGGCTGAACTGGTTTTACCTCATCGAATGCGTCGAACACCCTTCGAAGACGGCACTTTTGATTTAAGCAGAGTTCAGGAAATTGTGAATATGGTCGGAAGTAAACAATATGGCCTACTGTAGTTATCCTTTTTCTGCTGTGATCGGGCAGGAAACAGTTAAACAGGCGCTAATCCTCAATCTGATCAATCCCCAAATCGGCGGAGTCCTTTTGTCCGGTGAAAAAGGAACCGCTAAATCCACCATGGTTCGAGGTCTGGGTGAGCTTTCCAGCACTAGAGTGGTTGATCTGCCCCTCAATGCAACGGAAGACCGGGTGGTGGGTTCGATTTCTATCGAAAAAACGGTTGCCGGCGGAAAGCGAGTATTTGAGCCGGGAATTCTTAAAAAAGCCGACGGTCAAATTCTCTACATCGATGAAGTTAACCTGCTTAATGAACACCTTGTTAACGCCATTTTAGAAGTTTCATCCACCGGCATTAACCGGGTGGAACGAGAAGGTATTTCCATGACCCATCCGGCTCACTTTATTTTAGTTGGCAGCATGAATCCGGAAGAAGGCTTTTTGCGATCACAGCTACTGGATCGCTTTGGCATTTATGTGGAAGTGACCGGATCAAGCCATTTAATAGAGCGTAAAGAAATTGTCAAACGACGGCTTTTGTTTGAAGAGGATCCGCGGGGTTTTATTGATGATAGTCTTAAGGATACCAAGAATCTGGCGCTGGAAATTGAGGCCGCTAAAGGCCGTCTGGCCAAAGTAAAGGTGACAGAAGCGATTCTTAAAATGATCATTGAAATTGTCAATGCGGCTAACTGCGCCGGTCATCGGGGGGAACTGGTCATGTTTGAAACCGCCCGGGCTCTGGCGGCCTGGGATGGCCGGGGAAATATCAACATTAATGATGTTAAAAGGGCGGCGGAACTGGCTCTGCCCCACCGCAAACGGGAAAAACCGGAGCCGCCGGCTGAACCCCTGAATGAGACCGAGCCGGATGAGCAGGATCAAGAGGATCAGCCTCAAGATCAGGAAGACGAAAGCCCCGACCAGTCGGATAATGAGAATGAACTGCCAGCTGAGAATCAGCAGGATCAGCCAGACGATAATCAGGAAGATCAGCAAGAGGATGATGACCATGAAAATGATCAGGAAGAGGAAAAGAATAAGCCAGAAGAAATGCCGGATTTAAGCGACATTATCGATCAGGTGGATGAAATCGGCCGGGTCTTTGCGGTAAAAAATCTCAACATTAAAGTTAATGACCGTAAAAAAAGAAAAGGTGAGGGAAAACGAATCAAAACCCATACCGATCTGAAAAAGGGTCAGTATATTAAAAGTCGAATCAAACAAAATGAACTGACCGATCTGGCCTTTGATGCGACTCTAAGAGCGGCGGCCCCTTTTCAGGGTAAAAGAGAAAAAAACGGATTGGCACTTTGTATTAAAAGTGAGGATATAAGAGAAAAGGTGCGGGAAAAACGTTCTGGCTCGACGATTGTATTTGTTGTCGATGCCTCTGGGTCAATGGGGGCTAAAAAAAGGATGTCAACGGTTAAGGGGGCGATCGTATCACTTTTAACCGATGCCTATCAGAAGCGCGACCGGGTCGGACTGGTAGCCTTTAGAAAGAAAGAAGCAGAGGTGCTTCTAAATGTAACAAGAAGTGTTGATCTGGCCCAAAAATCGCTGCAGGATTTGCCGACGGGTGGCAAGACACCACTGGCAGACGGACTGGTAAAAGGCTATGAACTGATTAAAAATGAGACCCGAAAAAATGAAGATGTCCTGCCCATTATGGTCGTCGTTTCCGATGGCCGGACCAACGTGGGCACGTCGGGTCAGGATCCATTAAAGGAAGCGGTTAACATCGGAAGAAAAATAGCCTTTGAAGGGATTCAGACGATCGTAGTTGATACGGAATCAGATTTCATTAAACTGGGACTGGCCAAAGACCTGGCCGCCAATATGGGCGCACAGTATTACCGGATTGAAGAGCTGGAATCGGATCTGCTGGCCGATGCGGTCAGAGAAATGTCCAGGTCTTCGATGCTGGCAAGTGGAGGGACAAATGCAAGATAAAAAAAGTGATGGCATTTTTCATCCGGATAGTAAGGTGACTTTTTCCAGTCTTGAGCTCTATCTTGCCTGGTATAAAAAGGATTTTAGTCATTATGTGGGGATTTTAACCCATGCTCAAAACTTCCACCGGCGAAATGTCAGGGTGGAAACTGCTTTAATTAAATGCTTTGAAAAACAGGGGATTGGGGTCGTTCCCGTTTTTTCGACTTCGTCTTCTGAACCGGAGTCTGGTATTCGGACATTTACACAGCTTGTAGCCGACTGTTATTCAAAATGCGGTCAGCTTGCGATTGATGCCCTGATTAATTTTCAGATGATTGCCGCAACCGGCCGGGATTTAGGCCATGATTTATTTACGCAAGGTGTCGAAAGCTTTAAGCAGATGCGAATTCCGGTTTTAAGACCGATCATCAGTCATCTTCAAACCCAGAAGGAATGGGAAAACAGCTTAAGCGGTTTGTTTTCTGAAATATCCTGGGCCTTTACAAGTCCTGAACGGTTGGGGATGGTTGAGCCTGTGCTGATTGGAACAAAGGAAAAAAGAGGCCAGGAACTGGTCTCGATTCCGATTGATCAGCAGATTGATACCCTGGTAGAACGGGTGAAAAGCGCCCTCTTTATTCAGGGACTTAAAAATAAGGATAAAAAGGTGGCTTTGATGCTTCACTCGGCCCCCTGTGCTGGGGTCGAAGCAACGCTTGGTATTGGCGTCGGTTTAAGTGTTTTTGAAAGCGTAGTTGCCATTTTAAGGCGGTTGCAGGCTGAAGGTTACGCAGTAGATAATCTTCCAGAAAACGGGCAAGCTTTAAAAGCCCTGATGATGGAGAAAAAAGCCTACCAGGATTTTCGCTGGACGACGGTTGAAGAGATTGTTAAACATGGCGGCGATCTTTACCGGATGGGTCTGACCGGTCAAGTTGGCTATAATCAGTTCTACAATGAACTGACCCAAACCCAGCAGACAGAAATGGAAAAATTCTGGGGCCCGCCGCCGGGCCAAGGCATGGTTATCGATAACGAAATGGTTATTACCGGCCTGCGCTTTGGCAATGTAATGGTGATGATTCAGCCTAAAAGGGGCTGTTACGGTCCTAAATGCACGGGCGAAGTCTGTAAAATCCTCCACGATCCTGCCTGTCCGCCGCCCCACCAGTATCTGGCCACCTACCGGTATTTGGAACATATTGAGAAGGTGGCAGCTGTTGTTCATGTCGGTACGGGCGGAAGTCTCGAACACCTGCCCGGCAAAACCAATGCTCCAGGACCTGACTGCTGGCCTAATACGGTAGTCGGAGCCCTCAATAATTTCTATTGCTACAATATGGCTGTGGGCGTTGAAGGCATTGGGGCAAAAAGGCGGTCCTATGCCAAAATAATTGACTACCTGCCAGCTACCATGATAAAAGATCCGGATCGAATTGATCTGGTGAAAGAACTGGGGCGCTATCTTGAAGCGGTCGCATCAGAAAGCAATCAGGCAGCCCTTATCGGTGTAAAAATATTGGAAATGATTGATGACCATCCTGACTATAAAAAAATTATTGAATCCGAGACGGATTTTGTTGACGGTGTCCAGGCGCTTAATGGCCGACTGGTGCAGTCGATTAATGGTGGCGTGGAAGAAAAACTTCATATCCTGGGGCAAATTCCTCAAAGATCAGAGCAAATTGCCCTCATTAAAGAATCCCTGGAGGGCAACTCGCCCCTTGTTTTTAAACTGAAATTGCGGACTAAGAATGAGTATGATTTTAATGCCGGACTCTTGAAATTTATTGAAGCGGTGCTTGAGAAAAAGCCTTTGGTAAATGATCTGCCCCTAAATTTAGAAAAGGGTGAAGCAGCAAAACTGGCTGATGACATCAATGACTTGTCTGGCAGTTTTAAAGGCGTTGAAAATGAGCTTGACCAGCTGGTCTTAGCCTTAAATGGCAAATATTTAGAGCCGGGACTATCGGGCATGCCCAAGGACGGACTCTTAAATGTTTTGCCGACCGGCCGGAATTTCTATCTGATGGATACCCAAAAAGTGCCGACCAGAGAAGCCTATGAGATTGGTTCAAAGCTGGCGGAGGCACTGATCAAAAGGCATCAGCATGATTTTGGCCAAATGCCTGAAAAAGTGGCCCTTAATATGATTTCGACGGATATTTCAAAGACAAACGGCGAAGAACTGTCACAGACCCTAAATCTCCTGGGCGTCCGGCCGGTCTGGAACCAGAACGGGATTGTCATGGACATTGAACTTATTTCACCAGAAGAACTAAAACGGCCAAGGATTGATGTCATTGTCAGGATTTCCGGGGTTCTGCGGGATTCCTATCCGGATATGGTGGCCATGATGGATCAGGCTGTGATAATGGCCGCTGAAGCGTACGAGCCGGATTGGCAAAACTTTGTCAGGAAAAATACCCGATTAATGGCAGAAAAACTGACAGACTTAGGATTGCCCCAGGATCAGATTAGGCGGCGGTCAACCGTTCGGATTTTTGGCGACAAACCCGGGGCTTACGGTTCCGGTGTGGATCTGGCCCTGAAAGCCAGCGCCTGGGAAGATGAGAGCGAGCTGGCAAAAATATTTACCTTGTTTTCCGGTTATGCCTATGGGGAAGGTTTGTTTGGCGAAAGCTTTTATGAAGAATTTGTCGCCAATGTGAAATCAGCTGATATTGCCTATGAAACCTCGGTCAGCAAGCGGTATGATCTGCTGTCATCAAGCTTTTCAGCCTCAGTGATGGGTGGCTTTAATGAGGTCAAACGGGCCTTTAAAATGCCTGAACTCAACCAGTATCACGGGACTACCAATTATCTGAAACAGGGAAATATCGACTCCATGGAAGACGCCATCGATAAAATGATGGATCAGACGATGTTTAATCCGCTCTGGAATGAAGCCGTCAAGAATAAGAGCGAGCAGGGCGGATCGGAAATCATGCGCAAAGTCCAGACGGTTTTCGACTGGAAATGCATGACTGAAACCATCAAGGATATTAAAATCGACAAGATGGTAAAAGTCTATCTGGATGATCCGGACACGCTTAACTGGCTGAAAGAAGACAATCAGTTTGCCCTGGAAGAAATGACCCGCCGTTTTATGGAGCTCAAGGAGCGTAAAAAATGGGTGCCGGAGGAAGAAACCTTTGAAATCCTCAAAAAGGTCTATTTAGACATTCAAGGCGATATGGAAGAGCTGATGGAATCCGCTGATGGAGACTATCAGGGCAGCGAAATAGAGGTTATTAATCATGATCAGGTTGCGACCTGGGATGAGAAATTTAATAAAATAAATCATATTTTTTAGGAGGAAGTTATGCAGTACATGAATGATCCACGAGGAATTGAAGAAAGAAGTTTTGAAATTATTACCGAAGAGCTGGGAGACAAAAGCTTTCCAGCTGAGATTGACCCGATTGTTAAAAGAATAATCCGTACCACGGCTGATTTTGAATATGCGGATCTGTTGGAGTTTTTAAATGGCGGTTATGAAGCCGGTATGGAAGCCTTGCGGGCAGGGAAAAAAATCTATGCCGATACCCGAATGATCCAGTCCGGTGTCAATAAAAAAGCTCTGGCAGACAATGGGATCGAAATTGTCAATTACAGCCATGATCCGGATGTGGCCAAGGAAGCCAAAGAACGCGGAGTCACCCGGTCGACGGTGGCCATGGAAAAGGCTTTTAAAGATGATACTATCGGCATTTATGCCATTGGCAATGCGCCAACAGCGTTATTTACCCTGATTGAAAATATCAAAACGGGCAAGGCCAAACCAGATGTAATCATTGGGGCGCCCATCGGCTTTGTGGGTGCGGCTGATTCCAAGGAAGCACTGGATCAGGTCGACACGCCTAGTATTCGGATAAACGGTCGAAAAGGCGGCAGCCCGGTGGTGGCAACTATTTTAAATGCCATGATGTATCAGATGCATAGAGAGTGGTAGGTATTAAGTAGAAGTTGACTTCAAAGTAAGCTAAGAAACTTCAGGCATTCATCAGAAGGCAAGGAAAACTTGAAAGTTACTGTAAGCAGCTGACGATAAATAGATGAATTGTCCTTATAAAGCCTGTACATATGCATTTTTAACCGGAAATTATTTCCGGTTCCTTTTTTTTATGCACAATTCATGCTATAATATTATCGTTTACGATTGATAGATAAAAGCAAAATATAAATAAAAGGAGCGTTAAAATGGAGATTAATAAGAATTTATCAGAAGACAAAATGATCATTGCCTTAGTAGGTCGTTTGGATACGACGACTGCCCCACAGCTGGAAGAAGCATTTAACGGCGTCTTGGATCAAGCAAAGAATGTCGAGCTGGATTTGAAAGAAATGGATTATATTTCCAGTGCCGGCCTACGTGTAATTCTAATGATTCAGAAAAAAGTAAATGCCGCTAAAGGTGGCCTGGAAGTTAAAAATGTTTGTGATACTGTTATGGAAATTTTCGATATGACTGGTTTTTCAGATGTATTGACGATTTGTTAAAGATATCTTCGGATATCTTTTTTTTATGCTAAAGATTTTGTGGAAACAAACATGAATATTTCGGGAAATCTTACCTAGAATTCACTAATTTATATAGATTTTGGATTGATTTCAGGATAACAAGGAGTAGAATTTTGGAAGAAACAATTGAATTTAAGCGCTCGGGGATTTTATTGAAAAAGAAATTTTTTTCTTATTTATTTCCGACCGTCATGATGAATGTGGCTTTGTCTCTGGGAATGATTGTTGACGGAATCATTGTCGGTAACCTCCTGGGGACTGAGGCTTTTTCAGCGGTTAATATCTGTGCGCCGCTGATTTATTTTTTTAACGCCATGTATGCGCTGCATGGGGTCGGCGGTTCAACCCTGGTCGCCCACAGCAAAGGGAAAATGGATCATGCACTGGCTAATCGCCTTTATACCTTATCCTTAATGGGCTTGCTGGCCACTTCCGTACTTGTTGCCCTGATCGGTTTTTTTGCCAGTGGCTCGATCGCCCATGCCATCAGCGGCGGCAGTGTTTTAGAACCGCTGGTCTACGATTATTTCAGATTACAGATTATGGGTGCCCCGCTGCTGGTGGTGGTTCCCGGCATGGTTTATTTTATTAGAACTGACTCCAGACCCCAGTTTGCCGCCAATATTCTAATTATTGCCAACGTGGTCAATTTGTGTTGTGACATGATTTATATGGGTGTCTTTAACATGGGCATTTCCGGTGCGGCTTTGGCAACCCTGACCGGTTATCTGGTTGGCGGCCTGGTCAGTTTACATTATTTTTTATCAAAATCCAAAACCCTGCATCTGGTTTCGGTCAAAGAAGACTTATTTAAAAATTATAAAAGCATACTTTCAACCGGAGTGCCCAGTGCACTTTTTGGAATCACCGGTTTTATCAAAAATTTCTCCGTTAATACCATCGTCCTGGCAACCCTCGGTCCTAATGGGGTGGCCATGTTTGGGGTCTGCCTCAATACCCTTTCATTATCGAGTATTGTCATTGGCGGGACCTCCCAAACGGTTATCCCGGTCGTTGGCTGTGTTTATGGCGAAAAGGATTATAAAGGGATTCAAACCGTTATCAAAACGGCATTAAAAACCGTTGGTGGCCTGTGTTCAGTGATTTTACTGATTCTACTTTTATTCCCTGCCCAAATTGCCGCCTTGTTTGGGATTACCGATCCGGACATTCTGGTCTCCATTAACAGCGCCATCCGAACATTTGCTTTTTCACTCCCATTTTTCGGGATTAATTTCTTAATGGTTTCCTA
Source organism: Eubacteriaceae bacterium (assembly GCA_030156895.1). Taxonomy (GTDB): domain Bacteria; phylum Bacillota; class Clostridia; order Eubacteriales; family Eubacteriaceae; genus Acetobacterium. Next base: position 8,887 of record JASGLP010000019.1, read on the forward strand.
TTTCCAGACCATTAAAAGAAGACTGTTTTCATCAACAATCACCGTTATGGAAAATATCATTATCCTCTTGCCCTTGATGCTTTTGTTTGAAAACGCCTTTGGTGAAATGGGGATCTGGATTTCCTTTGTGACAGCCGAAGTCACAACCCTAGCCTACATTCTGGTGATGGCAAAAATTATCCAGCGCAAGTCTCAACCACGTCCGGATTCAATCCTCTTGCTGCAAAAAACGGAAGGGGAGATTCTCGATGTGACCATTCACAACAAAATGGAAGAGGCAGTTGGACTTTCTCAGGTCATCATTGATTTCTGTCTGAAAAATGGCCTGGCTAAAAACAAGGCCAGCCATGCAGGTCTGATTGCGGAGGAACTGGCAACCAATATTATCAGTTATGGGTTTAAAGACCAGACTACCCATTTTATGGATATCCGTCTCAATATTTTACCGGAGTCGCTGATTTTAAGAATCAGAGATGATGGCATGCCTTTTAACCCAGTTGCCTATATTGAAAAGGAAGCGGTTGAAGAATCGCTGGGACTGGAACTGGTCAAGAAAATGTCCGATGATTTTGAGTACTCTTATGTGCTTAATTTTAATAATGTTATGGTTGAAATTGGCTTGTAAAATTTTTTGCGAAAGGATAAAAAATGAAGAAATTAAGAATTAGTCACCCCCAGAAACGAATTCTTGAAAGTGAATTATTTATCGAAAACACATCCCTTAATAATATTCCGGATGAAATGGATTTTCCCCGTGAAGCGGAAACCAGCGTCAGAAAAATTATCGAATTTCTGATTCAGACTACACCGGATTTAAATATTCGTTTCTCCCTGGGCGAAACAGGGGAAATGACACAATATGTCGGCGAACCGGATTTAACCTGTATTCAGACCATTCGATTTGAAAGTGACAGTCAGAGCTCAGAAAAGATCAGAACCTTATCGGCCCAGCCCTTTGAAAAAATCTTTGATGCGCCCCTCTACCGTTTCTATCTGATCGACACAGGTAAAAGCTTAAGACTCCTGGTGGTCATTCATCATGCGGTTTGCGACGGCACCAGCGTTAATATTCTCTTTGCCAAGATAGCAGAATTATTTATACTGGCCGATCAGCCCCAGAATTGGACGGCTCTTCAATCTAATACCTTTTCTTATTTGGATCTTGAACAGAATTATTTGAATTCTGCCCAAATGGAGCTTGACCGAAAGTTTTGGCTCGATTACCTGGCCGAAGCCGAGGAATTGCCGGAAAAGAAAAATGATCCCAACTCCTACGAGGCCGATAATTATGTTTTAGAACTTGATCAAGCTTTAACCGATAAACTGTCGGACTATCTCACAAGCTTTAAAAAACCCATCTCTCCCTTTTCCTTTATGCTGGCTCTGACTGGCCTTTATTTTGGCCGCGTCAATAATGAGAATCGGTCACTGATGGCGATGGGCTATGCCAACCGAAATCATGGCGACTTACTGGCCAATTCTTTGGGCATGTATGTCTCGACAGTCCCCATCAAGCAGCATTTTGAGGTAAATGAGCCCTTTGAAAGCTTTTTACAAAATTCCAAATCGAGCATGAAAGAAGCCCTGAGTCACAGTCAGTATCCCCTGGATCTTTTAATGGGTGAACTGTCGGATGAGGTCAGCGGCAAGCTTTTGGATGTGACCATCGTCTCCAATTCAGCCCCCAAATCGGAGGTGCCCAAACAATTCATTCCCCTGGAAACCAGTATCGGTGGTGTGACCATCAGGGTCAATCCGCTGAAAGATGACCGGGATGGCCTGCAGAGTCTGCATATTGAATATAAAAAGAGCGTCTATGACAAAAGCCGGATTGAAGAGATGGCTCGGGCTTTTGTTCATATGATTGAACAGATCATGGAAAACCCTAAAGCTCTTTGTGCTGAGATTGAAGTTGTCTCAAAAGAGGAACAGGATAAACTCCTCAAAAGCTTTAACGATACCGCCATGCCGGTGGGGGATTCCGTTGTGGCCATGTTTAAGGAACAGGCACAGACACGCCCTGATCAGGTAGCCGTTATCTATAATGATGTGTCTTTAACTTACGGGGAAGTGGATGCGATCACCAATAAGATTGCTGCAAAGCTTTTACAAGACGGGCTTAAAGAAGAGGAACCAGTGGGAGTAATGATTGACCGCAGCGAATACATGGTCTTATTTCCTCTGGCAGTTTTAAAAGCGGGTGGAGCCTATATGCCCCTTGACCACGCCTTTCCTGAAGAGCGGTTGGAGTATATGATCGAGGATGCTGGTGTAACCACTATTTTAAGTGAAGACACCAAACCGGAAGATCATATTCCCTTTTTTAAGGGGAAAGTTTATAAAAAAGAAGAAATCGACTCTTGGGATGCAGCCGACGATTTATCTCTGCCAATTCCTCAGAAAGATCATAAATTTGTCGTTCTCTATACTTCCGGCTCAACCGGAAAACCCAAAGGCTGTGTGCTGGAACACGGCAATTTGGCCAATTTCTGCTCCTGGTTCAGCGATTATTATAGGCTTACCCCTGATGACCGGGGCGGGGCTTATGCCAGCTTCGGCTTTGATGCCCACATGATGGATACCTACCCATATATTACCTGCGGGTCCTGTGTTTGTATTATTCCGGCAGACATCCGTCTGGATTTTATCAAACTCAATGAATACTATGAAAATAATCAAATCAATTACGCCTTTATGACCACCCAGCTGGGGCGTCAGTTTGTTCAGGAAATTGATAACCACAGCCTAAAAGTGCTGACCATTGGCGGCGAAAAACTGCCTTCCATCAAACTGCCAACCTATGATCTTTTCCATGCCTATGGCCCGACTGAGTGTACCATTTTTACCACCGCCCGAAAATTCAAAACCGAACACGACTGTCTGCTGGTGGGGAAACCAATAGGCAATTACAAACTCTTTGTCCTGGATAAAAACCTCATGTGACAGGAGGACGTTTCGTTTGTCATATGCTTGCTGGCAAGGAAATGGCGAAAGATCCCCGTGTCAATTAAGTTCACCCTCAAACGTTAGATTATTAGTCTAATGTTTGAGGGCGTTTCATTTATATAAATCCATTGTCAGTCACCAAGATATATGACAAACGAAACGTCCCCTTGTCATGAAGAAACGAAACGTCCCCGCGTCATGTGCCCACGTCATAAAGTAAATTTCTTCTTGCCGGTTCAAAAAATAATGCTATAATATTCATAATAGTAATAATTAAAAAAAATACTAAAAGAATGACAGGCTGACAGGTGAATCTTGTCAAGTGTCTGCTTGGCGGACAAAACATGACAAAGGAAACGTCCCCGTGTCATCCCAAAAGGAGACTTAATGAAAACGATTGCGGCTGTAACCCATGAAAAAGGTCAATTGTCTATTGAAGAAGTTGAATTAGCGCCCCCAAAGGTGTCCGAGGTGCTGGTGAGAAATATCGCCTGTGGCGTCTGCCATACGGACGCGGCGGGATTGCATCAGTTTATACCCGTTGCCCTGCCAATCATTCTTGGTCACGAAGGCGTTGGCATTGTGGAAGCAGTGGGTGCAGGTGTCGAAAGCCTGAAACCGGGAGATCGGGTTATTTTATCCTATCCTTCCTGTGGGACCTGTTCCTATTGTATCGCGGGCCATCCCTATGCCTGCGATCATTTGAACGAGCTGTTTTTCTCGGGAACTTTTAAAGATGGAACAAAACGCTTTTCGCAAAATGGACAGGAAATTTCATCCTTTTTCGGCCAGGGATCTTTTTCCCAATACGTGGTGGTGGATGCCCGAAATGCGGTTAAAGTGGCGATTGATTCTGATGACGAACTGGCCAAGCTCTGTTCCCTGGGCTGCGGTGTTCAGACGGGCGTGGGGGCAGTTCTCAATGGCTTAAAAGCCCAAGCCGGGTCCTCTTTGGTCGTGTTTGGCTGCGGCGGGGTTGGCATGAGTGCGGTGATGGGGGCGGCGATTGCCGGTTGCTCGACAATTATCGCAGTTGATGTAAACGATGAAAGGCTGATGCTGGCTCGGGAGTTTGGAGCAACCCATACCCTAAATGGCAAAAGTGTGGATGTTGTTAAGGAGATTAAAAAAATCACCAATGGCGGGGTCAACTACAGTGTGGAATCTTCAGGCCTTTCTCATTTAACGCTGACAGCCATCGAATGTCTGGCCCGACTCGGCAAAGCCTGCGTGGTCAGTGTGACCGGCCCGGAAACCGTCGCTCTACCAATTGAAATGGGACTGATGAACCCTTCCGTTACCCTGATGGGTCTGACCGAAGGTGGCTCTAATCCCCAAGTGATGATTCCGCAATTGGTTGAATTCTATAAAGCCGGAAAATTACCGGTTGATCGTCTGGTCAAGTTTTATGACTTAAAAGACATCGAAACCGCCTTTGCCGATTCTCACAGCGGTGTGACCATCAAACCAATTATTAAATTTTAGATGGCGGGGGACATGACAAACGAAACGTCCCCGTGTCATGCCCACATCATTCTTTTTCAATTATAGGCATTTGACTGGCATTCACCAGGCATAAAGTGATATAATGACTAACAACTATAAAGTCAATGCGGAAGGGAAGAAGCGATTGAAAACGATGATAGAGAAATTCGAACAGGGAAGCCGGTATGTTAAGATCACTGAGGCAGTAACAGCCAAACACTTAAGTAGTATTAACCAGGTTGATGATGCCTATCTAGATCAGCGATGTCTTAAATTCATTCCCGCCAGCGGCGCGGCGACCAGAATGTTCAAGGACTTGTATCAGTATCTGGAGGATGGGATTGAGACAGACTTTGTTAAGACTTTTTTTGATCAGCTTGACCGTTTTGCTTTTTACAGCGATCTGAAACCTTTTATCCAGGAAATTTCTAAAAATCAGGGGCCTCAAGCGGCAGTCATCAGAAGCCTCTTGTCCGAGGGTCTCAACTACGGCAATCTGCCCAAGGCTCTTTTAAAGGTTCATGCCTACGGACAAAATTCGGCCACCCCCATCGATGAACATATCTATGAAGGCCGGCAGTATGCGGGCAGGGATGGGGCAAAGCTTTTTTTTACCATTTCCCAGGAGCACCAAGAGCTCTTTAAAGCTTATGTTGAAAAAGCCTTAGCGGCAACAGAGGACGTCGAGATTGCCTATTCCTTTCAGAAAAAATCTACCGATACCCTGGCGGTTGACATGGATAACCAACCCTTTTTAGACGAAAATGGTCAGATTCTATACCGGGCCGGCGGTCATGGCGCCCTTATCGAAAACCTTAACGACCTGGATGGCGACATCATCTTTATCAAGAATATCGATAACGTCTGCCATCGTAGCCAGGTTGAAAGAACCATTGAATCCAAGAAAATGCTGGCGGCAACTGGTTTTGCGGTAAAACAAAAAATAGATGCCTTTCTAGGAGACCTGATTGCCAATCGCTACGATTTTGCGGAAATTAGGGGCTTTATTGAAAATACTTTACATATCAAAAGCAAAAAAACGCTGACACCGGAGATGGCCATGACCTTTTTAAACCGTCCTTTACGGGTCTGCGGCGTGGTTAAAAACCAGGGCGAGCCGGGCGGCGGCCCCTTCATTGTTGACAATGGCGACTATGAGGATCTGCAGATCTGTGAGATGTCAGAAATTGATGGTAATGACCCAAAAATCAAGGCTCTGATTGCGGAGTCGCAATATTTTAACCCGGTTGACCTGGTCTGTTTTGTCACAGACTATCAGGGCAAGAAGTTTGATCTCTTGCAGTTTTCCAATCCCGACCGTTACTTTATCAGTGAAAAAAGTTATCATGGTCGTCCATTAAAAGCACTGGAACATCCGGGTCTGTGGAACGGCGCCATGCATCATTGGAACACGCTCTTTGTGGAGGTTCCCCTGGCAACCTTTAATCCCATCAAAACAGTGAATGATCTGCTGCGAAGCGGCCATCAGCCTGCTGAATCAAACTAAATACAAAGTTAATTTGCAGCTGAGCATGGCTGCAAATTGATTGACTGGCGCGGAGTTAGTCTAAAAACCATCAAGCCTAGCCTTAAAAATAATAATGCCACATAAAATGTCACATATTGTTAGCAATTAGTCTTTTTGATATAATTACAAGTGAGGTTTTTTTCAGCTTCGGCTGATTATCGCTTGTGATTGTAGGTCCTTTTGATTTTAAAGAAGGGGATAATATGTGTTAAATAAGAAAAATTCTGGTCATGCTCCTGCTGCTGGTGCCCATTTTAAGCGGCTGTGCAAGTGAAGCCACGCAGACGCAAGCAAGAGAAGGCCAGATCGATTTAACAAATACTGATTTAAATACTCAGACCCTTGCCCTTGCCGGCGATTGGGAATTTTACTGGGATCAGCTTTTGTCGCCCTTTTTTGTGGATCAGGGTGATCTGACCGGCTATGTCAATTTTCCTTCGTCATGGAATCGCTATGTCTTTGATGGCGAGACCTTGCCAGGCCAGGGCTACGCCACTTATCGTTTAACCATTATGTTAGCAGAAGATGGGATTATGGGCATAAAAATCCCCAAAGTTCGCACGGCCTATAAACTTTATATCAATAATCAACTGGTGGCCTCAGCCGGAACGGTTGGCATCGGCAAGGATTCAATGGTTGCCCAGTACCTGCCCCAGATTGCTTTTTTAATGCTGAGGAAGGGGATAATGAAATTGTCCTCCAGGTTTCCAATTATTATATGTCCAGTGGCGGCCTGCTAAGTAATATTGAAATTGGCAGCACCGCTAATATTCAGGCGGCTCGGGAAAAAAGTTTAAACTATTCAATCTTTCTTTTTGGCGCCTTGCTGATCGTGGGCTTTTATCATCTGGCCATGTTTCTGTTTCGCAAAAATGATTATTCTTCATTATATTTTGGTCTCTTCTGTCTGATGACGGCCGTTCGCACCCTGATGACCGGGGAAGGCTATTTTTATACCCTCTTTCCTAATGCGGATTTTGCCTATTTTCGAAAAATCCAAACCATTCTATTCTACTTAAGCGCACCCATGATTGTCTGGTTTTTTTCTTCGATTTCACCGGACTATTTCCATGAAAAGATTGTGGATCTTTCACTTTATATGGGATTGATTTTTTCGTTTTTGATTCTATTTCTGCCCATGAGTCAATTTTCAACCTTTAACACAGTCTATCAAATATGGTGCCTGTTTTTGATGTTATATATTCTGACCCGCTTCATTCTTGTTTTGATGAATCGAAAAAAAGAGGTTTATCTTGTTGTATTTGGCGGTTTTGTTCTGATCTTTGCCACTTTTGTCGATATCATCTCCTTAAGTGTCTTTATCAATGATAGTTGGCCAACGGCCATCAAGGCCTTTTTTCAGAATGATGATTACTCGTCAACGGGTCAACTGATCTTTGTGATCGCCTATTCTTTGCATCTGGCCAAAATGTTTTCTGATTCGCTGGCATATAAGACCCAGATGAATCGTGATCTGGATAAGATTGTTCTCAAGCGAACTGAAGCCTTAACCATGGCTAACGACCTGGTGGAACGGCAGAAAGTTAAACTTGAAAAGGCCAACGCCGAACTTGAGAAGCTGTCGACCCATGATCCCCTGACGGGTATGTGGAATCGCCGCAAGTATGATGAGGTGCTGGCAATTGAGTGGAAACGCTGTTTAAGATATAGTCATCCCATCTCTGTTATTTTTATCGATATTGATTATTTTAAAAATTTTAATGATACCTATGGCCACTTAGCCGGGGATGACTGTCTTGTTCAGATCGCTGATATTCTTAAAAACTCCCTGTCCCGATCCACCGATATGGCCGTGCGTTACGGCGGCGAAGAGTTTGTCATTTTGCTGCCGGAAACCAATAAAAATGAAGCCCTTAAAACAGCCCATATGCTGCTGAAAAAGATAGAAGCCCACGGCATCCCCCACAGTGATTCCCTGGTGAATGATTATGTCACCGTCAGCATTGGCGTTTCCTCCATGGTGCCATCGCTGTCGTCATCGCCGGAAAAACTGGTTGCCGAAGCGGATGATGCCCTTTATCAGGCCAAAAACAAGGGCCGCAACCAGGTTCAGTATTCATAATGGCCAAAATTGGTTGGCGAGTATAAGTTTTAATGCAGGCCTTATATTAAAAAGAGGAGTTTGTAAGCGGTCTATGAAAAAGCTTTTAAAAAGCATCTTAATAACTGCCAATGTGATTCAGCTGATGCTGTTTTTTAGCCTGATTGCTTTTGGCGCTTACGTTTTTTTAAATCCCGATGCGGTGGTTGAATGGTTGGCAAATTTTATGGTCAAGGAAGATCCCCTGCAAGAGGCCGATGTTATTGTGGTCATTGGCGGTGAGGAAAACAAACTGCGTCTGGCATACGGGGTCGACCTGCTGCAAGGGGGCTATGCCCCGAAGATTGTTTTTTCCAGTGTGGGAAATGAAGACTATGCTTATGATCTGCTGGCGGAAAAGGGGATTGACCAGAACCGCTATTACTTTGAGCAGACGGCGACAACGACCTTCGAAAATGCCTATAATCTGATTCCTTACGTGGCCGACAATCAAATTCAGTCGATGATTCTGGTTACCTCTCCAGTCCAGTCGCGGCGGGCGCGATTTATGTTTAAAAGGATGTTTTCGGACCTGACCATCATCAGCACTTTTTCATTTTGGTGAATTTGGGATATCGCAAAAAAAAACCAAATACGAAATGTTACAAAATTACAGATAATACAAAATAAACCAATTAAAATATCCTCATAAAGCACATTTGATGTTATTGGGGAAAAAGTACAACTCAATAATTGGCAAACTTACTGAAAAGTAAGGGCGCAAAGCTTTAGGGCCTAAGTAAATTTATATGGCAGCCAGTTGCAAAATTATCTTTCTGAAAGACTGAAAGAGCAATTCTGGCTGGGCTCTGCTACCAAAATCTGGAAGGAGAGATAAAAATGAAATTACATGTAGATCAAATAAAAAATTCGGGTAGAAAACTTGTTAAAAAGGCGCTTGGCACATCTTTGGCAGCTCTTTTAGCCTTGACTTTCACTTCAACTGGCCTTGCCTATGCCGCAGCAAGTGATTCTAATCCCAATGATCCTTACCTTGGAAAAAACTGGCAGTTGTAGGAAATTGGCCTTAACGCGACCTGGAATGCCGTTAATACCGATAATGAAATTGTGGTAGCAGTATTGGATACCGGCCTGGACATCAATTCGGAAGATTTACAGGGCCGCATCACAGATGGTTATGATTATATCAATAACACCACCGACATGACCGATACCGATGGTCACGGCACCATGGTTTCAAGCGCTGTGGCTGCGATTGCCAATAACGGTATTGGGATTGCTGGAGCCGCTGGAAGCGCCAATGTAAAAATTGCCCCTTATCGTGTGGGTGAAGGCTCACTGGATAATAACAGTGTCTATAATGCGATTATGGATGCAGCAAATCGGGAGGATGTCAGGATTATTAATCTGAGTTTTGGCTCCAATGTTTACAATGAAGAGCAGGCTCAGGCGATTGCTTACGCCATCAGTAAAGGTAAGATTATTGTCGCCGGAGCAGGTAATCATGGCGAAGAAAAAGATGGTCTTGATCCTTATTATTACCCCGCATCATACCCGGGTGTTATTTCCGTCGGATCACTTGGGTCAAATGGTCGGATTGCTTCCTTCTCCCAAACCAACGACGCGGTGGACTTTTATGTACCCGGTGAAAGCCTGACTTTAATTTCTCTCAACAACCGTTATGTATGGGAAAGCGGCACATCCTTTTCATCCGGTATCGTGTCTGGTATCGTCGCTAGCTTACTGGCACAAAATCCTAATCTCACTGCTGATGATGTGCAGTCCATCCTGAAAGAAACAGCCAAGAGCCTCAGTGATTCGCAAGAAGCATTCGATGCCGGGGAAATTCAGGCAGACCTGGCACTGGAACTGGTTAAAAGTCGCATGAGCTTTACTTATGTGGCCGCTCAAGAAAGTATCACATTAGGACAATCACTGTAAAGTTTTGCTAAAATAAAATAAATTTAATTGTAGAAAATCGCTATTTTTGATATGATAGGTATCTAAAACGGCTTTTTTTCGTGCAGAAAAATAGCATAAATGTCACATTTCCATAATTGTGTAAAATAATAAAGATTGAATAAAGCTTTAAATTTTGATAGAATACGGTGAAATGCTTATTCGCGATAGTGATATAAGTCGAAATCGTTTAAATAAACTAAAACTTTGAATCTTTCTTAGTAGTGTGAGATATTTAAGGAGGACAAAACTTGTTAAGCACGCGTATTGAAGAACTAATGATCGAAAGCGGGGAGACTGTTCAAAGTCTTGCCGAAATGGTCGATGTAGACCGAACAACATTACAGAAGATAAAAACGGGAAAACGATTACCGACCCCCCAAATCCTCAACCGGCTGATCGCCGTTTTGCGGTTAACGAATGCTGAGGAGGAGGAAATCAGAAGGCTTTTTTCCATCGAGAAAAATGGTCAGCAATCGTTCCAGAACCGAATGATGATTAAGGAACTGTTGGAAATGATTTCGGATCTGACGGAATATAAAATTCCTGTTCACAAACAACTCGAAACAAAATCCCTGGATTGCTCGGATGGTGACGATCAGGAAGAAAAAAAGACCGTTAAGGGTCTGGAAAATGTGATCGCCCTCATGCACCAGGTGATCGACCGAGAACTTTACTTTCAGCAGGAGCCTTGCATTAGAATGCTGACCTCAAACCGCCAGGATTATCTGTATCAATATATTTTCCAGGAAATGATGGGCAACAGGAAAAAAATCAGGCTAGAAGATGTGATTGTTTTTGATGAACAAAACAATGAGGATGATATGGCTCTGTCTGCCCTTAAGTTTTTAATGGGTCTATCACTGCTGGAAAATGTTTCCTATGATTCCAATTATCTGTCGGCTGAAACTGATAAAAAGGGACTTGGCGCCAGAAATAGCGCCTATTTTATTCTGACCGTCAGGGAAGTGCTGGTGATTGCCAAAGATTTCAGCTTTGCTGTGCGATATCGGACACAGGAACGAATTGACAACTATGACAAACAGTTTGCCTTTTTTAGAGAGCAGTCCCAGGCCTTTATCATTGAAAACAATAATCCGCTCTTTGTTTATTCGGAATTTGATGTGGATTACAAGCCTTTGATGGTTCTGGAACCCATTCCCTGTTTTGCCAATTATTTTACCGATCGTTTTGTTGAAAGTAAAATCCGCAAGGATTTTCCCTTTTATCAGGTGCTGCTACCCTTTGCCATCAAATTTTACGGCAATTTTAGGGAAAATGGCAAAGATATGAAAAATGTTTTTGCCTATAAATATCTTGAGCAGTTTATGGAAGTGGGCGACCTTTATCTGCCGGAAGTGGTAACCGAAAAAATTGCACCGCCGGAGCGCCTGACCCTGCTGAAACTAGTTCGAGATAATCTGGCCAGCGGAAAACGTCCGGTTAATATGATCAATGAAGAAGTCTTCCGTATGAATGATTCTTTTGAATGCTCCGACGCCAAGCATTCCATTCAGATTGTTTTTCATTACCGGGTCGATGGCCGTCAGATTTTTAAGTCCATCAGTCTTGGTAAAACAACCGTTCATCAAGCTTTTAAAGATTTTTTCAATCACTTGCCGGAGAGTGATCTGGTTTTAAGTAGGGCTGCGACCCTGGCAAAAATTGATGAACTAATTGCCCGTTATGAAACACGGGCGGAATTTAAAAATTTGGATGATCCTTATCTCCTGGGGCAAGCATTTTATACGCCGGTGACCGAATCAAAGTCCAGCTAGTTTTGGGGGATAAGGCACTTAAAAAGATGTCACAGTAAATGTCACATATTGCCTTTAAGGCTTTTGCCTGATATGATGGTGAAAAATGAAAAGGAGACATTTCATGACACAATTGAGTGAGCTGATCTCGGAAATCCTTGATGAAAACGGGGACTCACTGGACTATATTTCAAAGACTTCTAAGATTGGGCTGATAACACTTAATCGGATCAAGACAGGGGAGAAGATGCCATCAAAAGAACAGCTGAACATCTTATGTGATGTGCTACGATTGTCCCAGTCCGATATAAAAAGCATCAAAAATCTTTATCAAATTGAAAAGTTCGGAAAGCTTGAATATGACAAGCATTGTAGGATAAAAATGGCACTGGAAAAACTTTCTGGCTTTGTGGATAAAGAAGCAAGTATGCGCAGACAAAAGGACGGCTTTTGTCAGGAAAAAGGGCAGCATATTTTTAGAAACGAAAAAAGTGGTTCAATTATTCTTAATGGAGAAGCGGAAATTCGTTTCTTTATCGCCGGTATGATCGACAAGGAATGTCAGCATTCTGATTCGGAAGTACGCCTGCAAATTTCCAGGGGGGGTCTGAATATCAATCAGCTGGTCAGAGAAAGGCTTTTTAAGCAGGCGAAAAAGACCAGAGTCAGCGAAATCATTGATCTGCCTGAGCAGCCTGATACTGAAACGGAATTGTTTGAAGAATTACCGAATCTGTTGGATTTATCCCTGCTTCATTCGGTTCAACTTGAAACACATTATCGCTATGGACAGAGGGAGACCTATACTATCCAGGAAGCAGGCTTGAGAAATTGCCTTCTCACAAGTGATGCATGTCTTTTGTTTGCAGATGATTGGGAATCAGCGGTTTGTCATTTAGACCATCATCTAGTGGCCTTTTTTGGTAAAAAATTTGATGAAATATTTCGTTTAAGTGATGACTTATTTGAAGTCAGAAACTATGAACGTGGGCAAAATACGTTTGACGGTCTGACAAAAAAAGGCATCAGTCAAAATGAACAGGCGCTTTTTTCTAAAGCCTATTTAAAAGTATATTTGGATGAACGTGCAGCAGTTTCTCAAAATGAATGGGTAAAGAGCCTGATCCAGCAGTCAGATGAAGAGAAAAGAAGTGTCTATGTTAATGATGAACAACATTTTTCATTAAGTGGTGCCATCGGGATTTTTTCGACACCCGTAAAAAGCTGGATTCATTTGATCGACCAAAATACGGAAACCTTTCTGACCTTTCTGGAAGAAAGACTGATCAAAAGTATGAATTGTTTTTTGAGCTCACTTGTAGAATGTGAACTGGCTTTAGAAATAGCTCATGTGCAAAGTGCAGAACAAAAAAAGAGACTTAAATGACTTTTACAACAGACTAAAAAGTGGGTATCAATGAAACAAAAACTTTCGAAAGAACTAAAAAAACTATTAACTGAAAAAGGTTTGAGTGTTTATGGCTTGGCAGAGGAACTGGGAATTGATCGAACAACACTGCAAAAATTTCTATCAGGCAGCCGCAATATGAGCCCAGACATTTTCAGGCTGCTGCTAAAAACCTTCAATCTACCCCAGGAAAAATGTCTGGAGCTTTACGACTTATTTGAACAGGAAAGCATGGGAGTGCTTGCTTATCAGGAACATCAAAAATTTCTGGAATTCAATAAAGATTTTAATTATTTCCAGAAGGGCAAAAGCTATTTTATAAAAAGCAGCAAAATGATGTTTGATTATAAAATAGAGGATTTGCCCCTTCAGTTTATTGAAGGCAATGCCCATATTCTCACGACTATTGAAAATCTTTTTATCCACGAAATGAAAAAGGAAAAAGATGCCCATGTCATTATGTCGCTGCATTGGGATTATGCGATTTTAGACCAACTGATGATTCGCATGGATCAGGCAGACCTTTCCGGCGGACTGATTCAGAATATTATTCCCATCGTGAATAAAAAAAATGTTGACAACAACCTGGACGTCTTAAAATCAGTCTTTTATTTGGGCTGTTTAAATTGTCTGCGATACGAGCCTTATTATTATTATACATCTGCTAAAAAGGATGACCAAAGCGTTATTTTCCCAAATTATTTTATTACCTCGTCAAACCTTTTGCTGATCGATCAGGATCTCAAATCGGCAGTCGTTATCGATCGGCCGGAAGTTATTGATTTATACAGGAAAAAAGCTTTGGATATTATCACTGATTCAAAACTCTTGGTGAAAAAGTCCATCATGGATGGCGACTTTTCAAGACTTGATTCATTTATCTATGAAGCTTATGATAAAAAGCTTGAGTTCATTCATGCTCAGCTGGCAATTGATTTTTTGAAAGATAAGAATCCCGAGATAAAATCGGCAAGACAAGAGCTGTTTCACCGATTTTTACCGGAAGATGGATAAACAGCGGATGTTTTTTTATTGCGAGATCAATACTTTTCCAGTGAAAATCTGGTGCAATTTAAGTTCTCCGAGGAAAGCCATAGCTTTGATATAATATTTGAGTGTGCAGATTGTCAAAAAATAGTTTGTCTGACCATCCAAGAGCTGGGCATGGCCAAGTCCTTCCAGGATTTTATCAAGTATCTGCCGGATAGCTCCTATGTTTATTCCCGGGAAGAAATACAAAAGTGGTTTAAAAAGACTCCGTAAGCTTGCTTACGGAGTCTTTTGTTGATTAGGTTTGAAAGTCTAGAATGCTGACTTCATCTCAACTGTATACTTTTGTTTCAAGTTTTCAACTTTGCCAAGAAAAGCACGGTTTTGTTTTTCTCTCAGGAGATAGTTGCGGGCATTTTCTTTGACAACATCGAAAGGAATGGTTTCTGATACTTTGCGGTCAAGTACCTTAATAATATGGAAACCGAATTGTGTCTGAACTGGTGTTTCGGTCATTTCGCCAACTTCCAGAGCGAATGCGGCGGTTTCAAATTCCGGTACCATCTTGCCTTTTGAGAAGTAGCCTAAATCGCCGCCCTGATCTTTGGAAGGGCAGACAGAGTATTCCTTGGCGGCATCTTCAAAGCTTTTGCCGTCTTTAATTTCATCAATAATCTGAGCAGCCTGTTCCTCTGTGGGTAAAAGCACATGCAGAGCCCGGATGCTGTCCGGAGCGATAAACTGATCAGGATTTTCGTCGTAGAATTTTTGCACTTCTTCATCAGGGACGGTTACGTCCATCATAAATTGCGCGATCATATGGGTTTTTAAAAGTTTTTCTTCGGCATCTTTGACCATCTTCTTAAATTCTTCGGTTTCGTCAGCCTTGGCTTCTTTTCCTTCTAAATAAAAAAGTTCCTGAGCGACTAACTCCTCGAGTAGCTGTCGTCGGCCTTCGCGGCTGTTAAACTGATTGGCCTGTTCGGGAGGTAGTTGTTTGATCAGGTTATCGAGATCTGTTGAATAAATTTCTTTACCTTCAACAGTTGCTAAAGGGGTTTTTTCCATTATGTTCTCCTTGGTTTTCAATTTAGATTTGTTTCTTAAGTAAAATCATAGCCTGCGAGTGGATTTTTGTCAACAGTAATCCGGATAAGCTTTAAACGGATATTAAGAAGAATAGAATGATTATTAATAAAAACTTAAAAAGAAAGACCCGCAATCGGATCAGCTTGACAATTCATACCAAGCTGATTATAATTAACTCAATAGTTAGGTAAGTGCTAACTAAATAAAAGGGTGAGATCATGATATGTAAGAAAAACGATTTGTACGAAGTTTATCAGCGATTGCTTGAGCTTGAAGCAGAATTTCTTCACACCGAAAAATCATGCTGTCAGGCACAGGAATTGACCATGAATCAGATTAAATATCTCAAAATTATTGATGCGAGATTTCGGGTGACATTTAGTGAGCTGGCTGAGGAGACCAACAATTCCAAACCGACCATTACGGAAACCATCAATCGATTTATATCTCAGGGATGTGTCTACCGTGAACGTTCCGCTGAAGATCGCCGAGTTTATTATATTTATCTGACCCAAAAGGGAAAGTCAATTGCCCGCGCACAGGAAAAAACCAAACTGAGACTCATCGAACGGATTCAGGAAAATCTGACTGATGATGAAATGAAGCAATTTATCATCCTGCTGAATAAGGTTCTCAGCTAGGTTATTTAAGAGGAGGAAAAAATGAACACCTTTGAAGTAAAAAACGCACCACTTATTCCCATTACGGAAACAGTGATTTATCCGGGAATTACAAACCGGATCTTTGTAAATGATGAAATTGGCAATAATATAAAAGAATTGATTATAAAAAACAACACCCTGGCCATTGGATTATCCACTACCGACTACAAAGGACTGGTTCAATTAACAGCCGATTCTTTCTACCGGATCGGGGTTTTGATGAAGTTTGACAATATCCAAAAATCTGATAATGGTTATATCATCGATATCACCACCATCAACCGGGTCAAAGTCCTTGATTTCAAATTTGAAGAAAAGCAGATTACCGCTTCCTACGTGGAACAGCCGGATATTCTGGATGTCAATGATGATGAAGAGCAGGAAATGATTATCTACATCAAAGGCCTGATGAAAGAGTTGGGTCATAATTTTAAAGGCGCCGAGTACTTCTTAAACATCATTGATGGACTGGGTTCATTAGAAGAAATTATGGGATACACCGTCCCCATGATGGGCATTTCTTTAAAGAGCAAGCAGGATTTATTGGAAATTGACTCTTTAAAAGAAAGAACCCTGAGCTTTATCGATTATATCATCCGGGAAAAAGATTCTGTCCACTTACAACTGGAAATCAGTCGAAAATATGCCCAGCGTCGGGATAAATCCTACCGCGAAGCAATGCTTCGGGAACAGCTGAAAAATATTAAGGCTGAACTGGGTGAGATGGATGCGGAACTAGAAGAAGAAATTGATTATCGCAAACGCGTTGATGAAGCAGATTTCCCCGAAGAGATCAGAAAAATCGCTTTAAAAGAAGTCCGTAAGCTGGAGAATTCTCCACCAAACGGCGGCGAAAGCAATGTCATTATGAACTACCTTGACTTGCTGCTGGAACTGCCCTGGACTTCTGAACATAAAGAAATTGATATCGACAACGCCCGAAAAGTTTTAAATGAACATCACTATGGTATTGATGATGTTAAGAAACGAATCATCGAGCACTTGGCGGTTATGAAACTCAAAGAAGACAAACAGGGATCGATCTTACTTTTAGTAGGACCTCCGGGAACTGGTAAAACAAGTTTGGGCAAGAGCATTGCTGAAGCCCTTGATCGAAAATATGTCAGAGCTAGTCTTGGCGGCGTGAGAGACGAAGCAGAGATTCGCGGACACCGAAAGACTTATCTGGGAGCAATGCCTGGCCGTATTATTAAAGGAATCAATAATGCGGAATCAAAAAATCCGGTCTTTATCCTGGATGAAATTGATAAAATGGGCATGTCCCACCAGGGCGATCCGGGTGCAGCTTTACTGGAAGTATTAGATCCGGAACAGAACTCTACCTTCTCAGATCATTATCTGGAAGTGCCCTATGATTTATCAGAAGTATTTTTCATCGCGACAGCTAATGATTTAAGCACGATTCCAGCACCGCTTTTGGATCGCGCAGAGATCATCCAGTTATCAAGTTACACAAATGGTGAAAAATTACATATAGCAAGTGAACATTTAATTCCAAAAGTATTAAAGGATCATGGTTTAACAGATGATATGCTGAAATTTGATCCGGAAGCGATTGAACTGATCATTGAAAACTACACAGCTGAAGCAGGTGTTCGTGGTTTGACCAAACAATTGGCTAAAATTGCCCGAGTGGTATCAGAAAAAATTGTTTCTAAAACAGTTGAATTACCATTTGTGGTAGATGACAAAAATTTGGCTGATTTACTTGGCAACAAAACCAGACGTCATGAAAAAGCCGGCGAAAACAACAAACCGGGTGTAGTCACCGGGATGGCCTGGACCGCAGTTGGCGGCGAAATTCTCTTTACTGAAGCCAGCCTAATGCCTGGTAATGGCAAGCTGACCTTAACCGGTCAATTGGGAGATGTCATGAAAGAAAGTGCCACTATTGCCATGAGTTTGATTCGTGGACGGCTAGGATCACTGGCCGGTGGTTTTGATTTCTTCAAAAACGATACCCACATTCATGTGCCGTCAGGTTCAACACCAAAAGACGGACCGTCAGCTGGGGTAACCTTAACCACCGCCTTGGCATCACTGATTTTAGGCAAACCAGTGGATTCAAAACTGGCCATGACCGGGGAAATTACCTTAAGCGGCCAGGTCTTACCAGTCGGCGGGATTAAGGAAAAAGTGATTGCTGCCCATCGCAGTGGCATCAAAAAGGTATTGCTGCCTAAGGAAAACGAAAAAGATGTGGCGGATATTCCAGAAGAAGTCAGAAATGAACTGGAAATCAAATTTGTCACCGCCATTGAAGATGTCCTGAAAGAAGCCCTGGATGTTGATTTGCCCGAACAAAAACTCATCTTTAACCGACCTGAAGAAGATAAAAAGATTGAACTTAGAAATTAAAAAGTAAGCAGAAAAATGATTAATTAGCGACTCCTCCGTTTTAAAATGAAGCCTGAAATATGGCTTCATTTTTTATATGGATAAGTCTTGCAAATTGGCATCGACTTCCAAGTGGCATAGGCTCTCTTTCTAAGGCAAAAAAAGAAATGGTTCTTTTGCTGATAGACAGAAATTTTTTTAGAGAAATTTAACACTTCGTGTTATAATCAATGTCATGAAAATAAAAATGTTAAGCGCGGAGACAATTAATAAAATAGCGGCCGGCGAGGTAATCGTTCGTCCCGTTTCAGTGGTTAAGGAACTGGTCGAAAATGCCATTGACGCGGGAGCGACCAAAATTGCGGTAAAATTAATCGCAGGCGGCAAGCTCTTAATCTCGGTTAAGGACAATGGCTGCGGGATTGCCTACAAAGATGTGTCCCTGGCCTTTAAACGCCATGCTACCTCAAAACTAAGCACGCTTAAGGATCTGGATGCCCTTTCATCACTGGGCTTTCGCGGGGAGGCTTTGTCAAGCGTTGCGGCGGTTTCCAAAGTCACCATAATCAGCAGAAGTTTGGATGAAGAAATGGGCAGTATCAGCGATTTTGCTGATGGCATCATGCTTGATCAGCGGGTTTGCGCTTATTCCCCGGGGACAGAAATCAGGATTGAGGAACTCTTTTATAATACGCCGGCTCGTAAAAAACATCTGGCCAAAGACCAGAAGGAAGAGCTCTTAATCAGAGATTTGATGCAGAAGCTGTCCCTTTCCCATCCGGAAATTGCCTTTAGCCTGATGGCCAGAGATAAATCGATTTTGGATACCACCGGGGCGGACAGCCTTTTACAGGTGATCAGTCTCCAGTATGGTGAAAAGCTTTCTAAAAATCTGGTTAGGCTAAACTATGAAAATCAACCCATGAAGCTGACGGGCTACATTGGCAATCTGCAGACCATGCGATCCAGCCGTGAGGATCAGATCTTTTTTATCAACCAGCGTTTTGTTAAAAGCCGAGCTTTATCAGAAGCCTTTGAAGAAGCCTATTCAGGCTATCTGATGAAAAACAATTATCCCTTTGGGATTATTTTTCTGGAACTTCCCAGCCGCATGCTGGATGTCAATATTCATCCGGCTAAAACCGAAATTAAAATTCTCAATGAAAGTCTGATCAAGATTTTATTTAAACAGGGCATTCGCGACCACCTAAAAAAGGCCAATCTGGTGGTGGATGTGGCGGAAATGGTGGATAGCGAGCCGCAGACCAAAAGGGAAGAAGAGCCACAGTTGGTGCAAAAAAGCTTTTTTGAGGGGGCGACTGATGAACAGGAAGTAGACGAGAAAGTCATCATTGGTGCAGCCAAATCACAGCTGGTTCAGGACAAGTCTTTCAAGCAGCTGGGTGCCGACCAACTGACTATCGCCCACAGGTCGGATCGTTTACCGGATCGCCGGTCAGTAAGCGCGAATGGCATCAATGCTGTAGAAAAACCGCTCATGCACGGTGGGTCTGATTATTTGCTGACTGACAAAATCGCTGAAAGAAATCTGTCCTATGAAAAAGCGGAGTCAGGGCGAGAAGTCGAAATAGCGCCAAGTCAGGAATTAGAAGAAACACCAAGTCAGGAAGCTCAGTCAGACCAGGCTAAAAGTCGTCTGCCCCGACCGGATTTTACCAAAATGAAATGCATCGGCCAGCTCTTTAACGTTTATATCTTACTGCAGTTCCAGGACCAGCTTTATTTGATCGATCAGCATGCGGCCCACGAAGCTTTTCTGACCGCTGAACTGGAAAAAATATTTGCTGAGACCAGTGCCATTCCGGCCCAACAGCTTTTAACACCCTTACCGCTAAAATTCAGACCCAAAGACCGAAAAGCCATCGAAGATAATCTGGCACTTTTTGGAAAAATCGGTTATGAAGCTGAAAGTTTTGGCCAGGACTGTTTACTGATTCGAAGCGTGCCGATTCTTTTGGGCCAGGAACTGGATCTGTCATTTTTGGAAGACTTTATTTCTCAATATGCCGGCAGTGGTTTTTCTAAATGGGATGGCCATCATCCCTTAAGCGAGCAGATCAAAAGCCGTTTGATTATGATGGCCTGTAAAGCGGCCATTAAAGGCGGCCAGGCCTTATCGGATGACGAAATCAAAATCCTCTTAAAGCGGCTGATGACCCTTGATAATCCCTTTACTTGTCCCCATGGACGGCCGATCATTCTAAGACTTAAGGAATATGAGCTGATGAAACTCTTTAAACGGGTGGTGTAAGATGAAAAACAAAGCAGACGTGATTGTCATTTTGGGACCCACTGCCAGTGGTAAAACCGGCCTGGGCGTCGAATTGGCAAAAAAAATCGGCGGTGAAATTATCTCAGCTGATTCCATGCAAATTTACAAGTTTATGAATATTGGAACGGCCAAAGTGACGGAAAAAGAAATGGAAGGCATTCCCCATCATCTGATCGACTTTGTTTTTCCCAATGAATCTTTCAGCGTGGCTGAATTTAAGGAAATGGCCACAGCTAAAATCAAAGAGATTGTTGCTCGCCATAAAATTCCCATCATTGTTGGGGGAACGGGCCTTTATTTAAACAGCCTCACCTTGCCCTGGAGTTTTGAAGACAAGGCCGGGGATGAAGAAGTGCGCTGGCGCTTGACGGCGGAGGCTGAAGTGATGGGCAGAGACCATCTTTATGAGCGCCTGCTGGATGTGGATCCCGCCAGTGCCCAAAAGATTCATCCCAACAATGTCAACCGGGTGATTCGGGCGCTGGAAATTTTTGAAGTGACGGGAAAAGCAAAATCCTATTTTGATGAGCAATCACAAAAGCAGGATCTGCCCTTTAACTATCTCTTAATTGGGCTTTCATGGCCCCGGGAAATTCTTTACCAGCGGATCAATGAGCGGGTTGATTTGATGATTGAAAATGGTCTGATTGAAGAAGGGGAAATGCTTTTGGATCGTGACTACACTTGGGAAATGGGGGCCATGAAAGCCATCGGTTACAAGGAACTGCGGCCTTATTTTGAAAAGCGGGCAAGTCTCGAGGAAGTTGTTGCGGTTTTAAAAAGAGATAGTCGGCATTTTGCCAAACGACAGATGACCTGGTTTCGAAAAGATGACCGCATTCATTGGCTCGAGATGAATGCCAGCAAGTCCCAAGAGACGCTCACGAGAGAATGTCTGGATCTGATCAAAGAGGCCGGCATTAGCATTAGTAAAGAAGCGGATTGAGCGGCCATTAAAGTCAATCTTTAGGGAGCTTGCAGAAAGCGTTAGGATATTAATTAGAAAGAAAGAGACCAATTTGGAAAAAAAGACAATAAACGAGACATTAAAAGGACAATTTGACATTGATGAAAGAGTATGTCACTATGTTGACAGAATTGAAGACCAAGTCGCTGCCATGAGCCGAAAGATTGACGACCTGGGACAGTTACATCAGTATCGGGTCATTGCTGCCATGCAGAAGCACAAGCTCAGTGAGCGGCATTTTGCGGTGGCCACCGGTTACGGTTATGATGATGTAGGGCGAGATGCGGTGGAAAGTGTTTTTGCTGATGTGTTTGGTGCTGAGGATGCCCTGGTTCGGCCCCATATTTCTTCGGGAACCCATGCCATTTCTTTGGCTTTATATGGGGTTTTAAGGCCGGGTGATGAATTGTTGGCGATCTCGGGCCTTCCTTACGATACCATCCAGACGGTGATTGGCCTCAATGAAAAATCGGCGGGCCAGGGTACCCTGATAGAATTTGGCATCAGCTATCAGCAGATTGATTTAAATGAAGGGGGCAAATTTGACCAGGAGGCGATCCTAAATGCCATCACCGATAAAACCCGGATGATTTACATTCAACGTTCCACCGGCTACGGCTGGCGCCAGGCCATCAGCCTTGACGAAATGGCAGCCATTATTAAAAAGATCAGACGAAAGAAAAAGGATCTGATCGTTTTTGTTGATAACTGCTATGGCGAGTTTCTGGATGTGAAAGAACCGGTTGCCATCGGCGCAGATTTAATGGCGGGGTCTTTAATTAAAAATCCGGGTGGCGGTTTGGCACCAACGGGCGGTTATTTGGCTGGCCGTAAAGACCTGATTCATCTGGCTGCCTGTCGCCTGGCAGCGCCGGGCGTGGCTCGGGAAACCGGGGCCACCCTGGGCATTAATCGAACGATTCTGCAGGGACTATTTCTGGCGCCAACCGTGGTGGCCCAGGCAATCAAATCGGCGGTGATGGTGGCGGCGGCTTATAAAAATCTGGGATATCCGGTCTGTCCGGATGTTAGCGCCTATCGCAGTGACATTATCCAGAGTATCAAACTGGGCAGTCCGGAGGCGGTAAAAATATTTTGCCGAGCCATCCAGGAGGCCGCACCGGTTGATTCCTTTTTAACACCGGAACCCTGGGATATGCCGGGCTACGCCGATCCAGTCATTATGGCGGCGGGAGCCTTTATACAAGGTTCGTCCATCGAACTATCGGCAGACGCCCCCATGCGGGAGCCCTATATTGTTTATTTTCAGGGCGGCTTAACCTATGCCCACGGCAAGCTTGGCCTGATGCTATCCTTGTCGAGGCTCTTGGATGAAAAAATAATTGAAATAAAATAATTGAAACAAAAGGTGAAGAAAATGATAACCAAAGAAATGATTGATCGCATCAATGAACTGGCTCGAAAAAAGAAAGCTGAGGGCTTAACCGAAGATGAACTGGATGAACAGATGACACTGCGGGCTGCCTATCTGGCAGCGGTGCGCAAGAACTTCAAAGAACAGATCAGTCAGATTGAAATTGTCGATTGACAGGGAGGTAAAGATGAGCGATAAAGAAAAATCAGCAGGAACACTGTTAAAAGAAAAACTGGAAAAAAACTGGGAATCGGCCTGGAAAGATTTTAATGAAGATGATCAGCTGCAGGCATTCGGCCATGATTATCTGGGCTTTTTAAGTAAAGGCAAGACCGAACGTCAATGGGTCAATCTGAGCGTTCAATTAGCAGAAGAAGCCGGCTACCAGCCTCTGGAAAATTTTTTGAAAAAAGAAAAACTCGAGGCCGGAGACAAAGTCTATGCCATTCACAAAAATAAGACCGTGATTTTATTTAATATCGGCAAAGAAGCGATTTCACAGGGGATGGCCATAATCGGGGCTCACATCGATGCGCCCAGACTGGACTTAAAACCCGCTCCCCTTTATGAGTCTGAGGCTTTGGGTCTCTTTAAAACCCATTACTACGGCGGCATCAAAAAATATCAGTGGGTGACAATTCCTTTGGCCATTCATGGCAGAGTGATGAAAAAAGATGGCGGGTTCGTGGATATTACAATCGGTGAAGACGCTAAAGATCCGGTTTTTTGCATCACCGATCTGCTGCCGCATTTGGCCAAAGAACAGAATGGTAAAAAATTGGATGAAGCCATTACCGGTGAAGGTCTGAATCTCTTAATTGGCAGTCGGCCTTATCCGGAAAACGAATTAAAAGATGGAGTCAAAGCCAATCTCTTAAAAATCCTCAATGATAAATACGGCATCATCGAGGAAGATTTTGCCACCGCCGAACTGGAAGTGGTGCCAGCTGGCGCAGCGCGAAATGTCGGTTTTGACGAGAGTCTGATTGGCGGCTATGGTCAGGATGACCGGGTCTGCTCTTTCACAGCCCTGCGGGCTATTCTTGATCAGACCCAACCTGCTAACCGCACCCAATGTGTCATTCTGGCTGATAAAGAAGAAATCGGCAGTGTTGGTAATACGGGTATGCATTCGCGTTTCTTCGAAAATACGGTGGCCGAAGTTATTAATCTGCTGGGTGAGAAAAAAGCTGAGCTGATTCTGCGCAGATGTCTGATGAATTCAGCTATGTTGTCGGCTGATGTAACGGCAGGGGTGGATCCTAATTACGCGGGAACCCATGATAAATTCAACGCCCCTTATCTTGGTAAAGGAATTGTCTTATCCAAGTATGGCGGAGCCCGTGGCAAGTCCGGCTCCAACGATGCCCATGCGGAATTTATGGGCAAAATGCGAAAATTGATGGATGATGCCGGTGTTGTCTGGCAAATGGGCGAATTAGGCCGGATTGATTTGGGTGGTGGTGGTACCATTGCCTATATTCTGGCTGAGTATGGCATGGACGTTCTGGATTGTGGTCCGGCGCTTTTAAGCATGCACGCCCCCTTCGAAATTTCGTCAAAAGTAGATGTCTACATGACCTATAAGGGCTATAAAGAATTTCTGAAAAACTACTAAAATTAAGAAAAAAAGGTCGTCGCAAACGACCTTTTTTAAGTTTTGGCAAGAAATTTGTCTTGGCGCGGACTCGCGATTGAAAAAAATATGAAAATTACTATCTTTTTGCGAGCCAAAAGGCGGTCAGGCCGGTGTCTCAAAAGCCACTTTTGTTTGCAATGGCTGTAAAACTGGCCAATAATTTGCACGTTTCACAAGATTGAAAAAATTTACGAGAAGACATAGATGAATTACGACAAAATAATCCACTTTCAGGGCGACATATTATCAGGTAGGTGGCAGTGAAATAGATCAGGGTAGAATTTTAAACAATTTTTTTAATAGATATAGAAAAGTTGATGATTATATGATATGATACAATTCATATATACAAGTATATCTTAATACTAAATTAAGAAAATTTGTATGGAAAAATAATTTTGAGGGGTGTTTGACGTAAGATGGATGTAAAACATGGAACCTTTAAAGGAGGAATCCACCCGCCTTATGGGAAAGAGAGCACTGCAGGTGTTCCCCTGGGCTTTGGCGATGCGCCAAAAGTGGTAACAATTCCTATGTCCTTGCACATTGGTGCACCTTGTACGCCAGTGGTCAAAAAAGGCGATCAAGTTTATCTTGGCCAGAAAATCGGTGAAGCAAACGGTTTTGTTTCGGCTCCGATTCATGCCAGTGTTTCCGGTAAAGTCATTGCCGTGGAAGAAAAACCTCATCCCAATGGGGATCTGGTCATGTCAGTTGTCATTGAGTCTGACGGACAAGATACGGTTGATCCGGCAATTAAACCTTATGGTTCGCTTAGTGAGATGGAACCTGACGCGATCAAGAAAATGATTCTTGATGCCGGTATTGTTGGTCTTGGTGGTGCAACTTTTCCCACACATGTAAAGCTTGCCATTCCACCGGATAAGCATGTGGACTGTATTGTTTTGAATGGGGCTGAATGTGAACCCTATTTAACAGCGGATCATCACCTGATGTTAACTAAACCTGAAAAGGTTGTCATGGGACTTAAAATTGCCATGAAATCGGTGGGGGTCAGTAAAGGTTATATCGGTGTGGAAGACAACAAAAATGATGCCATTGAAGCGCTTGTAAAAGCAGCTGGAAGTGATACGGGCATCGAAGTTTATTCACTGCACACGAAATATCCGCAAGGGGCTGAAAAACAGCTGATCACAGCCGTAACAGGCCGTGAAGTACCATCAGGCGGACTGCCGGCCGATGCTGGGGTTGTGGTGATGAACGTGGGAACAGCTGCGCAGATTGCGGAAACAATGGAAACAGGGATGCCGCTTTATAAAAGAAATCTGACCTGTACCGGTGATGCTATTAAAAATCCCCAAACGCTGGAAGTGCGCGTCGGTGTTGAACTGCAGTCGGTGATCGATCAGTGTGGTGGCTTTGCATCTGATCCGGGTAAAGTGATTATGGGTGGTCCCATGATGGGTGTTACCCAGTTCCAGACCAACGTACCAGTGATCAAAGGAACTTCAGGAATCCTGTGTTTAACAGTGGAAAGTGCAAAAATACCTGAGCCTTCCAACTGTATACATTGTGGAAAATGCATGACTGTCTGTCCCATTCATTTACAGCCATTATATCTGTCGGAATATTCACAGCGCAATCGCTGGGATAAATGCGAGCAGAATAATGTCATGGATTGTATTGAATGCGGAAGCTGTTCATTTATTTGTCCGGCAAAAAGAACATTGATTTCGTCAATTCGTGTTGCGAAACGTGAAATCATTGCCCAGAGACGAAAAGGAAATTAGGAGGAGAATTGATGAACGATTTAAAATTAACAGTGTCCTCATCTCCACATATTCGGGCCAATCATTCAACAGCCAGTATTATGCAGAATGTCATTATTGCGCTTTTACCGGCGCTGGCAGTGGCTGGGTATGTGTTTGGTGTCTGGGCGCTTGCCTTAGTGGCGATTTGCGTGATTTCGTGTGTTGTTACCGAAGCTATTATTCAAAAATTATTAAAAAAACCAGTAACAATCAATGACTGGAGCGCTGTTGTAACAGGCGTTCTGCTTGGTTTCAATTTGCCAATCGGAGCACCCTGGTGGATTGCGGTCATTGGATCAGTTTTTGCCATTGCCATTGTTAAACAATGTTTTGGTGGTTTGGGACAGAATT
Source organism: Eubacteriaceae bacterium (assembly GCA_030156895.1). GTDB lineage: Bacteria > Bacillota > Clostridia > Eubacteriales > Eubacteriaceae > Acetobacterium. The sequence goes on from JASGLP010000019.1 coordinate 35,528, forward strand.
TTATGAACCCGGCATTAGCAGCCCGAGCTTTTCTGTTAGCGTCATGGCCAACAAGAATGACTTCTACTGCCTATATTCCGGTATCAGACACGGTTACAACAGCAACACCATTGGCACTTTTAAAATCTGGTGAGCTGGCATCTATGCCGACAACCCTTGATCTTTTCACTGGTTTAAATGGCGTCTATGGCTGTATCGGTGAAATTTCCGCTTTAGCTCTAATTTTAGGTGGCCTTTACCTGATTATTCGCGGTATTATCAGCTGGCGAATTCCTGTTATCTACATTGCAACTGTAGCAGTCATTGCCCTTGTGGCAGGACAGGATCCCCTGGTACATATTTTTTCCGGTGGTTTAATGCTGGGTGCTTTCTTTATGGCAACCGATTATGCATCATCGCCTGTTACAGCCAAAGGCCAGATCATTTACGCCATCGGCTGTGGTTTAATTACCATGATCATTCGACTGATCGGGGGATATCCTGAAGGGGTTTCCTACTCAATTCTATTAATGAACTTAACAGCTCCTTTGATCGAACGATTTACAAAAGATAAGGTCTATGGCGTTACTAAAGCTAAAAAGGAGGCCAAAGCGTAATGGAAAATACTGAAGTAAAAGCAAAAATTGAATGGGGCGTCGTTTTTAAACTGGGTCTGATTCTCTTTGTAATCTCAGCTGTGGCAGCCTGTTTGCTGGCTCTGACCAATTATGTGACAGAAGGTACCATTGCCGCCATGAATGAGCAGTCTAATATTGAAGCCCGTCAGGAAGTTTTACCAGAAGCAACATCTTTTGAAGCTGTTTCTGAAGCGGATCTGGCAGATATTATTTCGGCAGCCGGAATTGCCAGTGCCGATGAATTGCCTGAAGCTTATGTGGGCATGAATGGCTCAGAAATTGTTGGTTATACCTTTAAGACAATTCCAGGAACAGGATTTAGTGGCGATATTGAAATGCTGACTGGTATTGCAGCTGATGGGACCATTTCTGGTATTACCATTTTGACCATGAATGAAACCCCTGGTCTTGGTGCCAATGCGACAAATCCTGAATTTAAAGATCAGTATCAGGGCTTATCAGCAACAGAAGAAGTTGCCGTCTCAAAAACAGGTGTCAGTGGTAATGAAATTCAGGCTATGACCGGTGCGACTATTACATCGAAAGCGGTTACTGATGGGGTAAATATTGCAAGTGCTGCCTATCAGCAACTGGTCAAATAGGAGGGAAATTATGAATTTTGGAAAGAATTTAACAAGAGGAATCATAAAAGAGAACCCTACTTTTGTACTTTTGCTGGGAATGTGTCCGACCCTGGCGGTTACCACATCGGCAGTAAACGGCATGGGGATGGGACTGGCTACCATGGTGGTTCTGATTTGTTCAAATGTTGTTATTTCGGCAATGCGTAAAATCATTCCCGACTCTATTCGTATTCCGGCATTTATCGTTATTATTGCTTCATTTGTAACGATTGTCGGCATGCTTTTAAAAGCTTATCTGCCATCACTGGATGCTGCACTGGGTTTGTTTATTCCTTTGATTGTTGTTAACTGTATTATTTTAGGCCGCGCCGAAGCCTTTGCTTTTTCTAACGGCATCGCTGATTCATTTGCTGATGGCTTGGGAATGGGTCTTGGTTTCACCTTATCACTAACTGTGTTGGGATCAATTCGGGAAATCCTTGGCGTTGGCAGTATTTTTGGACACGCATTATTTGGGGCTTCTTTTGAGCCGGTACTACTAATGATTCTTCCTCCAGGCGCTTTCTTAACCCTGGGGTTATTGATTGGATTAATTAATTTCCTTTCAAAAAAGAAAGCATAAGGGGGATATAACAAGATGAATATAGTGATTATCGTTATTGGTGCAATTTTCATTAATAATGTTATTTTTTCAAGGTTTCTTGGGATTTGCCCGTTTTTAGGGGTTTCCAAACAAGTCGAAACAGCAGCCGGCATGGGGGCAGCCGTAACATTTGTACTGGCAATGGCTTCAGCCATTACCTATGTGGTACAGTATGCCATTCTTGATCCGCTAAATTTAGGCTATCTGCAGACAATTGCTTTTATTCTGGTTATTGCTACCCTGGTTCAGCTGGTAGAAATGATTATTAAAAAAGCCAGCCCTTCACTGTATCAGGCATTAGGGGTTTACCTGCCTCTGATCACAACAAACTGTGCGGTATTAGGGATTGCCCTGTTAAATATTCAGTACGAGTATAATTTTATCGAAACTGTTTTCCATGGGATCGGTGCAGCACTTGGTTTTACACTGGCTATCGTTTTATTTGCCGGTGTGCGTGAACGACTGGAAACTTCAGCCGTGCCAAAAGCCCTGGAAGGCTTCCCAATTGCCCTGATTACCGCCGGATTAATGTCAATTGCTTTTCTGGGATTCTCTGGAATGCAACTGGGTTAAGGGAGGTTTAAATGTTAAATGCGATTTTAGTACCAGTCGGTGTGATTGGTGTATTTGGATTGGTTTTTGGGATCGGTCTGGCCATTGCATCAAAAGTGTTTGAAGTTTATGTGGATCCCCGCGTGCCGGAAGTCAGAGCGGCCTTGCCAGGCGCTAACTGCGGCGGCTGTGGTCTGCCAGGTTGTGATGCTTTGGCATCCAATATTGTTGAAGGAACAGCGGCCATTAATGCCTGCCCAGTCGGTGGTCCGGATTGTGCAGCAGCCATTGCCGCAATCATGGGAGTGGAAGCTGGCAGCTCGGTCAAACAGGTTGCCACGGTGATCTGCCAGGGTTCCTGCGAGAACTCGCCAAATCGTGCCGAATACTATGGCGAAATGGACTGTCGAGAAGCCATGATCGCTTCCGGTGGAACCAAAGAATGCCGTTATGGTTGTATGGGACTGGGCACCTGTAAAAGTGTTTGTTCTTTCGGTGCCATTAGCATGGGCGAAGATGGACTGCCGGTTGTTGATCCGGAAAAATGTACATCTTGCGGCCAGTGTATTGATGCTTGTCCAAAAGCCATCATGAAACTGGTTCCCGCGACTCAGGAAGTTAGAGTTGAGTGTAATAACCATGATCGTGGCAAAAATGCCCGACAGGTTTGTAAAACGGCCTGTATTGGTTGTGGTGCCTGTGTGAAAGCCTGTAGATTTGACGCTATTAAGGTCGAAAACAATTGTGCTATTATTGATTACGATAAGTGCCGTCAGTGTTACGAATGTGTGGATAAATGTCCGATGAACTGTATTTCCGGTGATGTGGAATATGGTAAAACAACGGCATATATTATTGAAGAAAACTGTATTGCCTGCGGACTTTGTGCGAAAAATTGTCCGGTAGAAGCAATTACCGGCGAAATTAAAAAGCCACCATACGTTATCGATCATGATATGTGTATTGGTTGCGGTATCTGTTTTGATAAATGCCGTAAAAATGCCATCGAAATGCGACCCAATAAGGTCAAATAAGTATTTCAACCCTGCATCTGACAGCAAAGATTACTGTCAGATGCATTTTTTGATTGTTTAGAGAAAACCCTTGTGACGCTTGCGCCGGTTACAAGGGCTTTCTCTAAAGTTAATCATCATCACTAAGCAGTGATCTTGAAAATTCTTTAAATTAATAATTTTTTTAGGAAAGCTGTATAAAATAGCGACAAAATCTGTTAAAATAAATAATGCCGTGAGAAAGAATTGAAATTTTACTTCATCACAATTGTGATGAATTCTTTTTTTAATCGCGTCTTTCTCTATTATTAGGACAATTGTTTAAAGTGTCAGCTGATCTTTTTTTCAAGCTGCTGACAGTTTATATAGGAGGATAAATTATCGGAATAAAATACAATTACAGCGTCTCAAAGGATCACGAAATGCTTTTAAAGGATGAATTGATTAATCGATATGATTATTCAAGTCGTCTGATTCGCGAAATAAAACGTAACGGCTGCATGAAGGTAAATGGTGAGAGCGTTTGGGTCAATGAGAAACTCAAAAAGGATGACCGGATTGAAATTGTCATGCCGGCTGAAAAAATTGATGGGATTCCGACACCAGGCCCAATCATCATCGTCTATGAAGATGATGAAATTCTGGTCGTCAATAAAGCGCCTTATTGCATCACCCATCCAACTGGCAATCATCAGGAAAACACCCTGGCCAATTATGTCAGTTTCCATTGGCAAAGTTCAAATGAGTCGGCCAAAGTGCGCTTTATCAATCGGCTTGACCGGGACACCACTGGACTAATTGCCATTGCTAAAAACAAATATGTTCATCATTATGTTCAGAAGCAGATGTCAGACCAGACAACTCTAAAGCGATATCGGGCGTATGTCTATGGAAAACCAAAACAGGCCCAAGGAATCATTGAAGCACCGATTGCTCTATTGCATGAAGATTCCTTTACCAGGGTTGTTACAGATTCGGGGCAGGAGGCCATCACCCATTATCAGGTGATTGAAGAATTTAAAGATGCCTGTTTAATGGAAGTGGAGCTCAAGACCGGGCGCACCCATCAGATTCGCGTCCATATGAAGCATTTGGGTACACCCATTATAGGTGATCCACTCTATTACACTGAAGCGTCAGATATTTTCAGTCAAAAAATGGCAATGCCCCATCAGGCACTTCATGCAGCAGAACTGAAAATAAGGCTGCCAATCCATGGCCAAAAACATTTTAAGGCAGCAATGCATCAGGATATGTTAGAATTACATAAAAAGTTATTGAAAAATGATTAAAGAGGTATGGAATGAGCGTTAAAGAGAAAAAAGGAATTAAACGAAAAAAGAAGAAAAGACATATTTTAGTCACCATTCTGTTGATCCTATTGGTATTGGCACTGGTGGGCGGCGGATTTATGTATTCCATTTATGCGGCAAACAGGATGGATATAACCGACTATGAGTATACGGCCAAAGATAAAACCTATGTGTACTCCTCAGATAATGTTGTTATTGCAGAACTCTATATCAGAAATAGAACCAATGTAACCATCGATCAGATTCCAATTCAAATGCAGCAGGCTCTGGTAGCCGTTGAGGATTCAAGGTTTTACAGCCATTCAGGGATTGACCCCATAGGGATTGTCAGGGCTTTCTTTTCCAATGTGCTAAACAGCGGCATCAGCTCCGGTGCCTCGACCATTACCCAGCAGCTGGCGCGAACCCTCTTTCTGCCAGATATTGCATCAGAACAGACTTTCCAGGATTCTCTGCTGAGAAAACTGAAAGAAATTTCAATTTCGCTGCAATTGGAGGACAAATATACCAAAGATCAGATTCTGGAGATGTTTTTCAACGAAACCTATTTTGGTTCTGGCGCTTATGGGATTGAAGAAGCGGCAAAAACCTATTTTAATAAGAGTATCTCAGAAGTTGATCTGGCGGAAGCAGCCATGCTGGCCGGCCTGCCCCAGGCACCCAGTGCCTACGCCCCCAATACAAACTTTGAGGCGGCCAAGGAGCGCCAGCTTGAAGTTTTAAACCGGATGGTTGACGAAAATTACATCACCCAGGAAGAAGCTGACGCGGCCTATGCTGAAGAACTGACTATTAGAGATCCGGAGACCATCAGTAATGATGACCAGATTGTAGATGGCTATGAAGCTTACGTCAATATGGCTCTCCAGGAATATGCCGAAAGCCAGGCCGCTGCGGTCATGCAACAGCGAGGTATTTCTGAAGATGATGCCATTTCCTATATTCGTGAAACCATTGCCAGTGGCGGCTATAATATCTATACAACCATCAATACAACCATGCAGGCAGATGCCATCAACTCCCTTCAGGTTGGTTTGGAAGATTATGGTTTAACCGACAACGAGACGGGGGCGGTGGTAACCGTCGATCTTGATGGCGCCGTGATGGCATATTATGGCGGTAACACCGAGATTGATATGGCCGATACCCCAAGACAGCCAGGGTCAAACATCAAACCACTTTATTATGCCGCAGCCATGGACATGGGCCTGATTGGCCCGAGCACAATTATTTCCGATACCAAGACAACCTTTTACGGATCTTATACACCAAGAAACTACGATGGCGGCTACCATGGAAATGTAACTGTCAGAACAGCTCTGGTAAACTCCTATAATATACCGGCGGTAAAAGTCTTTGATAAAGTCGGTGCTGATTCGGCCATTTCTTTTATGGAACAGATGGGGATTACCACCTTTGACGAAAATGATTATAATCTGGCGACAGCCTTGGGGGGGATGACTTATGGGATTAAGCCTTTTGAGATGGCAGGGGCATTTAACTGCCTGAATAATAACGGGGTTTATAACCAGCCTTATTTTACAAAATCAATTGAATCAGTTAATGGTGAAGTTATTTACTCCAAGGATACTGCAAATTTAATAACCCGTAAGGTCATGTCCGATACGACAGCCGCAACCATGATGGATATTCTGGAAGATGTCGTTAATTATGGGACGGGTACAGCAGCCGCTCAGATTTATACAACCGCCGGTAAAACGGGTACCACCCACGATAATAAGGACTTGTGGTTTACCGGTGTGACGGGTAATCTGTCCACAACCGTTTGGATTGGTAGCCCGGAAAATACCGTTCTGACCGGGGGCTCGTATATCGCAGCCGGAATTTATGGTAATTATATGGGCATGGTGATCGATCAGGATCTCTTAACAACAACGGAAATGACTCGAACATCTGATGAAGGATCAATTTCTGATGTTTCTTCCATCGGTAGTGGGGTAACGACAACCACAGAAGAAGACGAAGAAGAAACAACCGATGAAACCACAACGGAAGATCAGCCAACAACTGACACTGATACCGATACAGGCGAAGAGGATGTAGTCACTCCGGAAGAGCCGGAGGTTCCGACTGAGCCAGAAGATCCGACGACACCTGAAGACCCAACAACACCAGAAGACCCGACCAATCCTGATGACACAACCGATACGGATACTGACACCCCGATTACCGAAACCGATGATCCGATTTCAGAATAAGAGGTAAAGATGATTTTAAAAAAAGATGATTTAATCAAAGAAAGCAGAAGCAATATGCGTGGCGGCAGAGGCGATATTGAACTGACACATCTGGTTAGCGAGGAAATATTGGGCCAGTCCAGCCGATTATTTTCAATCAATACGATCAAGCCGGGGGATTCAATTGGCGATCATCCCCACCACGGTGAGAAGGAAATTTATGTCTTTCAAAAAGGACAGGGGATGGTAACCGACGATGACAAGGAAGTGGCGGTTTTTCCGGGGGATGTGATGGTGACTCCGAATGGACATTCGCACAGTGTTACAAATACCGGCCATGAGGACCTGGTTTTTATTGCTCTCATTATTAAAGATTAAATGACAAGTGAAAATTTAAATTCAGTGATAGCCACATTGGAACGTCTCTACGGAACGGAAAAATGTGGCTTGAACTTTAAGACACCCTTTGAGCTGCTGATCGCCACCATCCTGTCAGCCCAATGCACGGATGTCAGAGTTAATATTGTAACGGCGGATCTTTTTAAAACAGCTGAGACGCCAAAATCAATCTTATCACTTGGCCAAGCCCAGCTTAAGAATATGATTTCTAGCTGCGGGCTTGCCAATACCAAAGCTAAAAACATTATTCTAACCTGCGAGAAACTGTTGACGGATTTTAATGGTATTGTCCCCCGAACCATGGCGGAATTAAGCAGTCTGCCCGGTGTGGGTCGAAAAACAGCCAACGTGGTGATGAGTAATGCTTTTGGTATCCCGGCAATTGCTGTTGATACCCATGTCTTTAGGGTGGCCAAAAGAATTGGCCTGGCTCAGGGAGATAATGTTGCAATCGTCGAAAAGGAACTGATGGCTATTTTGCCGCGGGAGATCTGGTCTGATGCCCATCATTGGCTGATCTGGCATGGTCGAAAATGCTGTACGGCCAGAAATCCCAAATGTGAAATTTGCGAATTGAAAGATTTTTGCCAGTATATAAAGTAAGAATTGCGCTCAAGCTGACTTAATTATTTCTTGTATTTTTCTTAATAATAGTTTATGATTAACGATAGATATTTTATTAGGAGGAAAAAGGAATGAAAAAAAGAATTTTTAGTTTGTCTCTTGTAGCAATGTTAGTACTTTCAGTATTTACATTAGCTGGTTGTTCGTCTTCTAGCAGTTCTGATGAAGTGATTAAAATCGGTTTCATCGGACCCTTGTCTGGCGATGCCGCGATTTACGGAACTTCAGCGTCAGAAGGTGCTCAACTAGCGGTTGATGAAATTAACGAAGCCGGCGGGATTGATGGCAAAACGATTGAACTGATTGCCTATGATTCAAAGGCTGATCAGACAGAAGCCATTAACGCTTACAATCGATTAAGAGATCAGGATGAAGTTGTTGCCGTAATCGGTGGAACCTTAAGTGGTGAAACCCTGGCCATGAAAGATCTGATGGTTGCCGATAATATGCCTGTTTTATCACCAACAGCGACTGCCGTTGATGTAACCGTTGATGCGCCAAATATTTTTAGAGCCTGCTTCCTGGATGATTATCAGGGAAAAGCAGCTGCAAACTTTGCGACAAATGATTTAGGAGCAAAAACAGCCGCTTTATTAGTAGGCACCGGTAACCCATACTCTGAGGGTGTAAGTGCAGCCTTTGAGGAAGTTTTCACAGCAAACGGTGGAACGATTGTCGGTTCTGAATCTTACGGTACAACTGATAAAGATTTCAGTGCCCAGTTAACAAAAATTAAAGAATTAAACCCAGAGATCGTATTTGTACCGGATTATGTTCAGACTGTTGGACCAATCCTGCAAAAAGCGGCAGAAATGGGTATCACAGCAACATTCATGGGCGCTGATGGTTGGGATGGTATCCAGGAAGAGTACGCTGATGCGGCTCAGGATAATTACTTCACCAATCACTATGCAGCTGATTCACCATCAGAATTGGTTCAGAGCTTTATTACCGCTTACCAGGATGAATACACCACAGTGCCAAATTCATTTGCAGCTTTAGGCTATGATGCTGTTTATGTTATGACTAAGGCCATCACTGCTGCTGGTTCTACCGAAGCAGATGCCATCATTACAGCTTTAACAGAAACTGAAAATCAAGGTGTAACCGGAACCCTTAAATTCGATGAAAATGGTGATCCTAAAGATAAAGAAGTAACAATCATTAAGATCGATCAGGGACAACTGAAATTTGAAACACAGGTTGTCAACTAATTTCAGTCAAGATGTTTTACTGTAAACAGATCGGATATAGAAGATGTAAGTCTTCTATATCCATTTTATTGTTTTACAGATACATAAATTGAATAGGAAAAAGTCTTATTCTTAGTATTAAAAAAGGAGGAGTCAATGTGAATTTATTTCTGCAACAGCTGATAAACGGGCTAAATGTAGGAAGTATCTATGCGCTGATCGCAATTGGCTATACAATGGTTTATGGTATTATCAAACTGATTAACTTCGCCCACGGTGAAATTATGATGTTTGGCGCGTATTTTGCTTTTATTGCAGCAACCAGCTATAATATGCCTGTTTGGGCAATCTTTCTAACATCCATGATTATCATGGCTATTTTAGGTGTGGCAATTGAATTTATTGCCTATCGACCACTTAGAAATGCGCCGCGTTTATCCGCTTTGATTACGGCTATTGGTGTCAGTATTTTTTTACAAAACCTGGCCCTTTTAATTTTCAAGGCTGATCCAAAAGTTATGCCAAAGTTATTCCCGGAAAAAATCTTTTATCTGGGTGGCATTGAAATCAGCTCGACTACCCTGATTACGGTAGGCCTGGCAATTGTATTCATGATTTTACTTGATCTATATATCCGCAAAACCAAACAGGGTCGTGCCATGCGTGCCGTCTCCGAAGACAAGGATGCTGCGATTCTTATGGGGATTAATGTCAACCGGACAATATCTTTAACATTTGCACTGGGATCGGCTCTTGGCGCCCTGGGCGGTGTCTTATACAGTGTGGCCTATATTCAGGTTTTTCCGACCATGGGAGTTATGCCTGGCCTTAAGGCTTTTATTGCAGCGGTGCTTGGAGGAATTGGAATTGTTCCGGGAGCCATGCTCGGAGGATTTATTATCGGCATGGTCGAAACAATGACAAAAGCCTATATTTCCACAACCTGGGCCGATGCTATCGTTTTTGCGATTTTGATTATTGTGCTCCTCTTTAAACCGACTGGGATTCTGGGCAAGAACACAAGAGAGAAGGTGTGAGGATGGATCAGAAGAAGAAAAAATCATATCTTATTAATACAGCGGCCATTGCGCTTTTGTACTTGCTGTTTTTTGTATTGATCCAAACCAAAACAATCAATAATTATTTTGTTGGAATTATGATTATGACCTGTATCATGATTATTATGGCCTTGAGCCTTAATATTGTAGCAGGCTTTTTAGGTCAGATGGCCTTGGGGCATGCCGGCTTTATGGCAATCGGAGCGTATTCATCGGCCATGGCGACCAAAGCAATTGTTGATGCGGGTATTGAGATGCCTTCTATTCTATTATTGCTGGTGGCTTTACTGGTTGGCGGCCTGGTGGCTGGTATTTTCGGTATTTTGATTGGTACGCCGACCCTTAGATTACGCGGTGATTATCTGGGAATTGTTACCATCGGTTTTGCTGAAATTATTCGTATCTTTTTCATTAATTTCGGCCCGACAGGTGGGGCAGCCGGTTTAAAAGGAATCAGTAAACTGGTTGATTTTAACAACGTCTTTTTTATTACAGTGATTGTCGCCGTTCTTATTTTTACATTTGGACGATCAAAACACGGCCGCGCCATTATTTCCATCCGTGAAGACGAAATCGCTTCTGAATCGGCTGGGGTACCGACAACTATTTATAAGGTTTTAGGTTTTACCATGGCGGCATTTTTTGCTGGCCTCGGCGGCGCTTTGTACGCCCATTACCAGGCCTTTCTGGAACCCAGTAAATTCGCCTTTATGTTTTCCATTGAAATGTTTGTAATTGTCGTATTAGGCGGTCTGGGCAGTCTAACCGGTTCTATTTTGTCAGCCATTGTCTTAACGGTTCTGCCGGAAATGCTGCGTGAGTTTTCTGAATATCGACTTTTAATTTATTCGCTCTTACTCATTATCATGATGATTTTCAGGCCTCAGGGCATGCTGGGTCGTTCAGAATTTTCGCTGACAGATTTCATCGATAAACTGATCATGAGAAAAAACAGAAAAACGACAAGTGACGGGGGTGAAAAATAATGTCAGTGATGCAAGCAAAAGATATTACCATGCAATTCGGCGGATTAACGGCCGTTGACAAGTTTAATCTGACACTTGAGCCCCATGAACTGGTTGGTCTAATTGGCCCCAACGGAGCCGGAAAGACAACGATTTTTAACATGTTGACCGGCGTTTATGTGCCGACTATTGGAACAATCGAAATCGAAGGTCAAAGCATTATTGGAAAAAAACCTAATGAGATCGTCAAGATGGGAGCCAGTCGAACTTTTCAAAACATTCGTTTATTTAAAGACCTGACGGCCATTGAGAATGTCAAGATTGCTTATCATAATTTTATCGATTATAACCTGGCTCAGGGGATGTTCAGAACCAAGAAATTCTGGTCTGAAGAGAAAAAAGCTCAGGACGAATGCTTTAAGCTGCTGGAGATTTTCGATATGGGTGAGTATGCCGATACTTTAGCCAAAAACCTTCCCTACGGACAGCAGCGAAAGCTCGAAATTGCCAGAGCCCTGGCAACAGAACCTAAGGTACTGATGCTTGATGAACCGGCAGCTGGGATGAACCCCAATGAAACAGCTGAGTTAATGAAAACAATTCATTTTATCCGGGAAAAATTTGATATTACCGTTTTACTGATCGAACATGACATGAAGCTGGTAATGGGTATTTGTGAGCGGATCATTGTCGTTGACTATGGTAAAACTATCGCTGAAGGAAGCCCGGCAGAAATAAAAAATAACCCCGATGTTATTCGGGCGTATCTGGGAGATTAGGAGGTAAGGATGTTAAAAGTAAAAGATTTGCACGTGCATTATGGCAAAATACACGCGATCAAAGGCATTAATTTCGAAGTCAATCAAGGCGAAATTGTCACCCTGATCGGAGCCAATGGTGCGGGAAAAACCACCATCTTACAGACTGTCTCCGGTATTTTAAAACCAAGTGAGGGTGTCATTGCCTTTGAAGGCGAAGATATTAATAAAGTGCCTTCCCATCAGATTCCAGTTTTGGGAATTTCCCATGTACCGGAAGGCCGGAGAATTTTTGCGGAAATGACAGTTCACGAAAATCTTTTGATGGGGGCCTATATTCGCAAGGACAAGGTCGCTATTCAGGAAGATATGGAAAAAATATTTGCAAACTTTCCGCGTCTTAAAGAACGAATCAAACAGATTGCCGGAACACTTTCAGGCGGCGAACAGCAAATGTTAGCCATGGGACGCGCCTTAATGACCAGACCGAAATTGATCCTGCTTGATGAACCATCGATGGGTCTGGCGCCCTTGCTGGTTGACGAAATTTTTGATATGATCCAGACAATTAACAATGAAGGAACGACGGTCTTACTGGTTGAACAAAATGCAAACAAAGCTTTGCACATTGCCAATCGGGCTTATGTTCTGGAAACGGGTGTCATTAAACTCGAAGGCAATGCCCGAGAACTGATGGAAAACCCTGAGGTTCAAGAGGCTTATCTGGGCGGTTGATGATAGAAAGAAAATTTTCTAAAAGTTTAGATTAATAGTAAAGCTCAGACTGAAGACAAAGTAAAATTTTGAATACCTGAGCACCGACAATTGGCTTTTCTCTTGTCCGCCTCGGGGCGAACAGTTGCTGGAAATCGTTTATAATTAGCGATTTCAAATTGGGCAACTGTACGAATCCGCGCGCGGACTACGAAATCCAATTGG